>NZ_JBZFLI010000003.1:0-448093 GCF_058315175.1 Metabacillus sp. RB-C-LZQ-3-1
TGCGCTTCAAGGTTATTGTTGTTTTGTGCATGTAACCGTGAACTAATCGAAATCACGGGACAAATTGAAATGAGAATGAAGTCAAGTAAATGAACCACTATTTCCTTTGTATAGTAAGTGATCTAAATCTTGCTTTACCTTAAGAAGTATGAAGTACAAACAAAATGTACTGATAAAAATCAATTGTACCTTGACGGTATTAGATTTTCCTGTAACTAATTTTCAAGTGTTTTGTGTGCTGGTAATTGATTTAGAAAATGGTTTTTTTGAATCTAAAGAAAGTACTTTTGAGGATACATGAACTATTTAAAGATGGCAAAGAAAGCCTTCTATTTTAAAGTGCCATATCTCTTCGATAGCTTTTTGAAAATGGGTTTTTGAATGTGCATGATGATCAATTAATCATTAATTGTCCTAGTGCTTTTCAATTGTACCTATTAAGTAGACCACACTCATGTTACATTCTTATCAACTTAATAGCTTTTTATTTTTTGGCAGCGTTTACAAAAAAGAGGATTGGAGTGGTTGAATTGAAAGTCGAGATAGCAAATAAGACTTCACCTAACTCGAATGCAGTACAGGTTAAGTCAACAATTTTGGCTAATGCTAAAAAGTCAATAAAGAGGCATTGGCAACTTTATCTACTAATTATTCCGCCAGTTTTATATTTTATTATTTTTAAGTATATCCCAATGCTAAATTCAATAATTGCCTTTAAAGATTATAGTGTAGTGAAAGGAATATGGGGAAGTGAATGGGTTGGATTTAAGCACTTTGAAATGTTTTTTAACAATCCACAATTTTGGGTGCTAATAAAAAATACTTTTTATCTTAGTTTATATGCGTTAGCAGTAGGGTTTCCTATCCCGATCATATTGGCTCTATGTTTAAATGAAATCAGAAATGGAGTATTTAAAAAGACGGTTCAAATGGTTACATATGCACCATATTTCATTTCTACTGTTATCATTGTTTCCATGTTAACATTAATGTTTTCTCCTAGACTTGGAATCGTGAACCAATTGTTTTCACTATTAAATCTTGAATCAATCGACTTTCTTGGTATGCCCAGCATGTTTAGAGACATCTATGTTTGGTCGGATGTATGGCAGCATGCAGGTTATTCAGCCATCATTTACTTGGCAGCGCTCTCAGGTGTTGATCCATCCCAATATGAAGCTGCGAGGGTTGATGGGGCGACAAGACTTCAAAAAATCATCTATATTGATATACCGAGCATCATGCCTGTTGCAACTATTATTCTCATTCTCAGTGTGGGGAACATTATGGCACTAGGGTTTGAAAAAGTCTTTTTATTACAAAATCCTCTTAATTTATCTACATCTGAAGTTATTTCAACATATGTTTATAAAATTGGTTTGTTAAATGCCAACTTTAGCTTTGCAACAGCCGTAGGTCTGTTCAATTCAGTGATTAATTTAATCTTACTTGTGGTTGTTAATGCAACATCGAAGAAAATTTCCAAAAATGGTTTGTGGTAATAAGGGGGACAAGATAATGTTTGGTCGTAAAAACAAAATAAAAGAATCTGTTGCTGATCGAATTTTTCTAACAGGAGTTTACCTTTTTCTATCAATTTTATTAGTGGCGGTACTTTATCCACTTATTTATATTGTTAGTGCATCAATAAGCAGTCCTCAAGCCGTTTCTTCTGGGAAGGTATGGTTATGGCCGGTTGACCTGTCGTTTAAAGGTTATGAAGTCCTATTTAGTAATGCCCAGATCTTAACTGGTTATATGAATTCTTTATTTTATACTCTATTTGGTACTTTAATCAGCGTGACATTGACGGTGTTGATTGCCTATCCGCTTTCGAGAAGGACATTCTTTGGTCGGAATTTTCTTATGTTTTTTATCGTATTTACAATGCTCTTTTATGGCGGATTGATTCCTACTTATCTAGTTGTGCAATCATTAGGAATGGTAGATACAAGATGGGCTCTCTTGATTCCTAACGCTATTGCAGTTTGGCAGGTTATTATTGCACGTACATTTTTTCAAACTTCCATACCTGATGAATTAGTAGAAGCAAGTGAAATGGATGGATGTAGTGATATACGTTTCCTTTGGTCAGTTGTCCTGCCATTGGCCAAGCCCATTATAGCCGTTCTTGTTTTAATGTATGCAGTAAGTCAGTGGAACGCATACTTTGACGCCTTGATTTATTTAAAGAATCCAGATCTGCATCCACTCCAGTTGGTACTTAGAAATATTATTATCTTGAATACAGGCACAGGTGGGATAGAAGCATCTGAAATGATGGAAAGACAGCAGCTAGCTGATTTAATGAAATACTCCTTAATTGTTGCTGCGAGTTTACCTGTTATGCTCATTTATCCATTTGTTCAGCGTCACTTTGTTAAAGGTATGATGATTGGTTCAGTTAAAGGATAATGCCTGTTAATTGTTATTGTTGAAAGGGGGGATGTGGAGTAAATATATGTATTCAGATTTTGATATTGTCATTCAATTTAATGAAAAGGGGAAGGTTACAATGAAAAAGACGATGCTATACTTTTTATCATTTTTGCTTGTTGTAAGTCTTGCTTTAGTTGGTTGTAGTTCAAATGAAAAAACAGAAGTGTCTCAACAAGATGGTCCTGTTAAGATTAAGGTTTTTGGACCGCAAAATGCTGAAACAGATTTAGAAACAAATTCCTTCACTAAATTTGCTGAAGAGAAATTTAATATGGATTTAGAGTGGCAAGTAACCACTTATGACGCTACTTCTGCAAGTGAAGTAAGAAATATAGCGCTAGCGAGTGGTGATTACCCTGAAGTCTTTTTCTTAGTTCCTTGGGTGGATCAGTTTTCTCAAACAGATTTATTACGTTATGGAAAACAAGGTGTAGTACTTCCATTAAATGATTTAATAGATGAGTATGCTCCAAATATAAAAGAGGTGTTAGAAAACCACCCTTATTATGCATCAATGGTAACAGCTCCTGACGGAAATATTTATGGATTGCCACATTTAAATGAGTGCTTCCATTGCTCTTATGGGAACAAACTTTGGATTAATACGGACTGGCTAGAAAAGTTAAATTTAGATATGCCAACGACAACTGAAGAATTTAAAGATGTCTTAACAGCGTTTAAAACTCAAGATCCAAACGGAAATGGAAAACAGGATGAAGTTCCAATGAGTGGTTCTCCAGCCCTTATTGAATCGTCTATTATTCCCTATTTAATGAATGGCTTTATTTATGATGATTCAAGATCAAGGTTGCTTTTGGAAAATGGAAAGGTTGATTTAGCAGCAAATAAAGAAGAATGGAAGGAAGGATTAACCTATATAAAGTCCTTATATGAAGAAGGATTAATTGACAAGGGTGCCTTTTCACAGAATATTGAGGCGCACCAAAAATTAGGTAATAATGCCGACATTCAAATTGTTGGAGCATCAACTGCGATGCACCCTGGAATGTTTGTAACGGATGAAGAATATTCTAAAGATTACGATGCACTAGCTCCACTTAAAGGACCAAATTCTGAATATGCAACATATAACTTCCCAAGTACTCCTGGAGGGGCATTTGTTATAACAAATAAGGCAAGTGAGGAAGCGCAGATTGCGGCTATTAAGCTAGTAGACTATATGTTTACAGAGGAAGGACAGATTCGCAGTTTCTATGGTGAAAAGGATGTAAGCTGGAGAGAACCTAAAGAAGGAGAAGTAGCGATTGAGGAAAGTGTTGAACCTCTACTTGCACAGATTCAGCTTGAAGAAGGTGAAGAACCACGTAATGATAATTGGACATCCATGGTGCAATTTTATCATCCAAGAGACTTTAGAGATGGGTTAGTCCAAGCAACTGATATTTATACAGCAGAAGGGTATGAGCGCAGATTACAGGAAGCAACACATTTATATGAGGGGAAAGAGCCTTCTGAGGTTTTCCCGCATTGGGCCATTTGGATTGACCCTGCTGTCGCGGATGAAGCTGCAATGATTCAGACAAATATTGTGGATTATATTGAGCAGAATTCACTTCAGTTTATAACAGGCACAAAAGATTTAGATAAAGAATGGGATTCATACGTGAAGGGATTTGAACAATTAAATCTAAAACGTTATCTAGAGATTATGCAAGAAGCTTATGACACTTCTAGTTTATAGAAAGTTCCGATTTATTTAACTGAACAATTGAATAAAAAGCCGATGGAGGTCTCTTCATCGGTTCTAACCTGTTATGCTTGATTTTTATAATCGTTTTAAAAAAGATATTTTGAATTGTACAAATTGAAGATGACCTATGATGTGTGATACAAAGGGTTGGTTTTCCCTTGTGTCCACGCAATGCGAAAATTAAATTATTTGGGAGGGGCATATGAAATATAGAAAACTTGGAAGAACAGGGCTGGACGTTCCTGTTCTTAGTTATGGCGCTTCATCTTTAGGTTCTGTTTTTAGAAATATTGATGAGGAAGAGGGAATAGCAACAGTTCAAACAGCGGTTGAATTTGGAATGAATTTAATTGATGTTTCACCCTATTATGGGTTAACGAAGGCAGAAACTGTACTTGGAAAAGCACTGAAGGATATTCCGAGAGAGAAATTCATTCTTTCCACAAAAGCAGGAAGATATGGAGAGCATGAATTTGATTTTTCAAAGAATAGAATGATGTCAAGTGTAGAAGAAAGCCTAAAAAGGTTATCGACGGACTATTTAGATATTTTGCTTTTGCATGACATCGAATTTGCTTCTTATGAACAGATCATAGAGGAGTCAATCCCTGCCCTCAAACAACTAAAAAAAGAAGGGAAAATTCGTTTTTTTGGTGTATCGGGTTTACCGTTATCCATATTTGAAAAAATACTTATCGAAACCGATCTTGATGTCATCCTTTCCTACTGTCATTACACATTGAATGACAATTCTCTATTAGATATACTCCCTCTTTTAGAAAAAAATCAGGTCGGCTTGATGAACGCATCCCCCCTATCGATGGGATTACTAAGCAATCGATTGGTACCGGAATGGCATCCGGCATCACAAGAAATAAAAGATGTATGTAGCAAAGCAGCTCAATTTTGTAAACAACATGGCGAAGACATATCAAAGCTTGCTATTCAATACTCGGTAGCGAATGGAAAAGTACCAACAACTTTAGTAAGTACAGCAAGTGTAGAGAATATTAAAAAGAATATCGAATGGGCAAATAATCCGATTGATTTAGAGTTTCTAAATGAGGTTCTTGCTATTCTTGAACCGATCCATAATAAGACATGGCCTAGTGGAAGAGGCGAGGATTGGTAAGTTATAAAATCATCAAGCATTATCTTAAAGAACTTAATTACACATCGGTGTTCATTAATGGAATAACGAAAGAATTCGAGCATTTGCTAGCTCCTTAGGAAAAAGTAATAAAGGCAGTAATTGAATATGAATAATAAGCAAAAGTGAGGGATCTTTTGATTGATGAAAATTGACGCACATCAACATTTTTGGCTATATAATGAAAAGGAATTTGACTGGATCGATGATGATATGTCTGAATTAAAAAGAGACTTTTTACCAGAAGACTTGAAGGCGCGTTTAACATCTATTCATTTTGATGGCTCTATCGTTGTTCAAGCTAGACAAAGCTTAGAAGAGACAAAATGGCTTTTAGAATTAGCCCAAAAATTTGATTTTATCAAAGGTGTTGTAGGATGGGTGGACCTATGTTCACCTGATATAACAAAACAACTTAAGCAATTTGCGAACAATCCTTTTTTAAAAGGTGTTCGTCATGTGATCCATGATGAAGCTGACGATCAATTTATGCTGAGAGAAGAATTTCAAAGAGGCATCAGTGTGCTAAAGGATTTTAACTTAACGTATGATCTTCTACTTTTTCCAAAGCATATTCCTTATGCTCTCCAACTTATAGAAAAATTTCCGGAGCAGTTATTTGTTTTAGATCATATTGGCAAACCAGATATAAAAAATAAAGAGATTTCATTTTGGAAGGAAAACCTTACAAAACTGGCAGAATACAAAAATGTTTATGTGAAAGTATCTGGAATGGTAACAGAGGCAGATTGGAAGAATTGGAGAAAAGAGGATTTTAAAGCCTATCTTGATATTGTATTTCATGCATTTGGACCGGAAAGAGTCATGATAGGATCTGATTGGCCAGTATGCACCGTTAGTGATTCCTATGAAGCGGTTATGGAAATTGTATTAGATTATGTGAAACAATTCGCTTCTGGTTACGAGAGTCAGATATTAGGTGAAAACTGTTCTCGATTTTATTCACTAAAATAATAAGGGGGAAACCTGTTTTGAAAAATCATATGATTTTATTTCATAAGCCTGCAAAGACATGGAATGAGGCATTGCCTGTTGGGAATGGCCGATTAGGTGCAATGATATTTGGTAAAACCTCAGTAGAACAAATTCAGTTAAATGAGGAATCAATCTGGTATGGAGGATTCAGAGATAGAAACAATCCGGATGCATTGGATAACCTGCCCAAAATGAGAGCATTGCTTAAGGAAGGAAGATTAAGTGAAGCTGAAAAATTAGCAAAATATGCATTATCGGGAACACCTGAAACACAAAGACATTATATGACTCTAGGTGATTTGTTTCTTCATTTTGGTCATGAAAGGGTGGAAGAATATACAAGGAAGCTAGATTTAGAAAAAGCGATGGTATCGGTTGATTATACTTTGAATCAAACCAGCTTTAAAAGAGAAATTTTTTCAAGCTACCCTGATCAAGTAACAGTGATTCGTGTTACATCAAGTGAAAAAGAATCGATTTCATTTACTGCTAGACTTTCAAGAGAACAGAATCGATATGTTGAGAGTTTATCTTCAAAAAGAAATAATAGTATAGTCATGAAAGGGAATTGTGGGGGGGACGGTGGATCTGATTTTTCTGTTGTCTTATCTGCCTTTGCAGAGGGAGGAACGGTGGAAACGATTGGAGAGCACCTAATTGTAAATGATGCTGATACAGTCTTATTATTATTAGCAGCTGAATCGACCTTTCGTCATGCTAATCCAGAAGAAGAATGCTTTAAAAAGATTGATCAAGCAGCGATGAAATCTTACGAACAATTGAAGCTAAGTCATATTGAGGATTATTCAGCTTATTTTAAACGAATGGAAATTAGTTTGAATAATGATTTAAATGAAGAAATCCTCCAATTGCCAACAGATGAAAGGCTAAACAGGGTCAAAAACGGTTTTGAAGATCATAAGTTGATAGAGTTATATTTTCAGTTTGGTCGTTATTTACTAATTTCCAGTAGTAGACCTGGTACGCTTCCAGCAAACCTGCAGGGAATATGGAACGACAAAATGAGGCCGCCTTGGGATAGTAAATATACGATAAATATTAATGCACAAATGAATTATTGGCCAGCTGAAGTTTGTAATCTTTCAGAATGTCATGAGCCATTATTTGATTTAATTGAACGAATGCGTGTTAACGGCAGACATACTGCAAAGGTCATGTATGGATGCAGAGGTTTTGTGGCACATCATAATACAGATATTTGGGGAGATACAGCTCCACAGGATATCTACCCTCCGGCAACCTACTGGCAAATGGGTGCAGCCTGGCTATGCCTCCATTTATGGGAACATTATCAATTTACATATGACAATGACTTCCTTGAAAAGAGTTATGAGACGATAAAAGAGTCGGTGGAATTTTTTTTGGATTTTTTAGTGGAAACTGATGAAGGATATCTTGTTACAAGTCCTTCTGTTTCACCAGAAAATACTTATATTCTTCCTAATGGTGAAAATGGAACATTGTGTATTGGACCATCCATGGACAGTCAGATCCTGAGGGAACTATTTCTTGCGTCCATTGAAGCAAGTGAAATTCTGGGAAAGGATGTACCATTTAGAGGACAATTGGCTGAGGTTTTAAAGCGTTTACCAGAAACGAAAATAGGCAAGTATGGGCAAATCCAAGAGTGGATGGAGGATTATGAGGAGGCTGAGCCAGGCCATCGACATATATCACATTTATTTGCCCTGCATCCAGGGAAACAAATTACTGTAAAGGAGACCCCAGATCTTGCCAAGGCAGCGAAAACTACTTTAGAAAGAAGACTTGCGAATGGCGGCGGGCATACAGGGTGGAGTCGTGCATGGATTATCAATATGTGGGCAAGGCTCTGTGAAGGGGAACTTGCTTATTCAAATATTTTAGAAATGCTGAAACACTCTACCCTTCCAAACCTATTGGATAATCATCCGCCTTTTCAAATTGACGGGAATTTTGGTGGTACTGCTGGAATTGCTGAAATGCTTTTACAAAGCCATACTGGAACACTACAGTTCCTTCCTGCTATCCCTGAAAAGTGGAACAAAGGGTTTGTTAAGGGAATAATAGCGAGAGGTGGATTTGAAGTAGATTTATATTGGGAGAATGGTTCAATAGAAACAGCTGTCATTCATTCTTTAAGTGGAAATGAATGCAAAATAAATTGGACAGGACCATATGCATTAACGGATACAAATGGTGACAATGTTAGTAAGATACATGAAGGTGACGGAATGATTTCTTTTCCTACGGAAAGAAATGGGGTTTATACCCTATATGTTAAGCAATAAGTTATGTTATTTAAGGGAGTAATGGAAGCGGAATTAATGCTGATTCGCTAGAATTTACATCCTATATGAAAGATTGTGTTGGAGAGTATACGAAGAACTTCTTCAATAGATGAATCCAACGTTTGCTCAGGGTATTGAGCAATTAATAATAGAATTTCCTTTAGAGAAAGATCTCATAATAGAGATTTTTTGATTATATTCGAGCGGGACCTAAGTTTTTCAAAGTAAAATCTATACTTTGTAGGGTAATTGATTAATAAGTTAAAAGTTATAATGTAAGTGCTTACAACTCTAACAGGTTTTTGAAATACTTGCTCTGACAAAAATATGATGTGAAATTCATTTATAGAGAAGTGTTTTACATTATGTTTAATTTAATGAGGTAAGAAGGTTGAACTAAGCTATCAGCCTTCTTCTTTTCTATATGCTCGTCATGTTTCTTAATATTGAACTAATGATTGAAAAATGGGTGGTAATGGTGAGTTGAATATAGTTTATTTTTCCATATAAGTATGTTAGTTAAAAGTCTATTATAATAAAGGTGAAGGGAGCATTAACAAATGGGGAAAGTTCTCAATATAACGAAGTTTTATCTTTTGTTAGAATGGATTATGTGGCTGGCTTATATTAATCTGCTGTGGATCGGAAGTGTACTGGCCGGGCTCATTATCTTTGGTGTTTTCCCAGCCACAGTGGCGATGTTTACGGTTATTCGTCATTTACTGCTAAAGGATACCACTGGAAAACAAATTTTGAAGATGTTTGCTTTAACTTATAAGAGAGAATTTTTTAAGTCTAATGTGATCGGCTTAATCTACTCAATAGTCGGTTATTTACTATATCTTGATTTCTTATCTATTCAAAATATGACCGGATCATCATATTATGTGTTTCAAACAGGGTTAATTTTTATAAGTATAATATATTTTATTTCTTTATTATATATTATCCCAGTATACGTACATTACGATTTAAAACTCCATCACTATTTTAAACATGCTTTTTTAATCGGGATCCTTAGTCCTGCCATTACCATCCTGATCGTAATAGGGTTAGGCCTCCTTTATTTTCTGCTAGTTTTTATACCAGGGTTGATCCCATTAATAATGACCAGCACAATAGCTCTAATTATAATGGGGTGTGCGTTAATCGGATTTCGCAGATTAGAAGATAAGCAGCAATCAGCTAAGTCTACAAAGTGATACTGGAATGCTTTTAATGATAAAATGAAAGCGTTATATTTATAGTGTGCATTATTTGTTGTATGCTTCAAATGATTGGAGGGAAATGGCTATGGCTTATAAAGTGTTCTTAGTAGATGATGATCGATTTGTTCGCAAAGGATTGATTAGTCTCATTGATTGGGAAGGCTGTGGCTTTGAAGTTTGTGCAGAAGCAGATAATGGAGAAGATGCCTTGGAGTATATCCAGTTGAATAATCCCGATCTAGTCATTACTGATATCAAGATGCCGGTGTTAGACGGCCTCGAGTTGATAAAGCAGATAGTAGAGTCAAAGAAATCTCCTCCTAACTTTATTATTATTACTGGGTATAGTGATTTTAAGTATGCTCAAAGAGCTGTTAAGTATAGTGTGCATGATTTCATATTAAAACCAGTTGATAAAGATGAGATTGAAGAAACACTGAAAAAGGTTGCGGAGAAGCATACGAAAAAATTACAGGTAGATCGCAATAGAAACAATATTCTTGCTACTACTGCTTTTAATGAATTAATAACTGGAGAACTAGAAGAAGAACATCGTCATGAATGTATGAAAAAGTTGAATATCAACCAAACAACAGGAATGGCTTATATAATCATTGAGATAAATAATATGTTTGTAAACGCGACTAAGATACGTGAGATCATAAGCAGAACGATTCATGGTGAAGATCTGCATTCTACTACCTTGTTTCGTGAGCATGGCAATAATCGTATCGGCATACTTGTCAAAAGCGAGGAAATACAACAATTTAAAGGAAATATTTTTCATTTCTCAGAAGTAATAAAGACTCAGATCATGAACTGTTTGAATACGGATGTTTCCATTTATGTTGGAAAAATTGTAGATGATCCTAATGATATCAAGGATACATATGAAACTGCGATAAAAGCTTTGCAATTTAAATATTTGGAGAATTTAGAAAATCCTATTATATTTGGCAAAACAAAAGTGTCCAACGTTAATTATATAGAACTTGATCACGCCTTGTATCAAACACTAATGGAGCACATAGAAGAAAATCAAATCTCTAACATAAAAAAAACAATTGATAAAATGTTCGAGCAATTTCAGGAAAAAGCGTTCGCGAAAGATGCAGTAAGGACATCCATTAATCGGGTGGTTCACGAAGTGGTGAAAACGATACAGGCGATGGAAGGGGATGAAAAACATCTAACTTCCCTCCAGGTCATGTTGAATTGGGACAACCTTCCTCGTACTTTGCAAATCATAAAGGAGATGTTCTTGGACTTTATATTAGAGGCAGCCACACTGTTAAATCAATTGAATAAAGATTCTGGAAAACTAAATATACGTAGAATAAAAAAATATGTTGATACACACTACAGAGAAGACCTTACATTGAAGAGTATAGCTAATCAATTTTTTATGAATCCAGTCTACATGGGACAGTTATTTAAAAAAACATATGGATTGTATTTTAAGGATTATCTTTTGCAAGTCCGTATCTGTGAAGCGAAGAAAAAGCTTAGACAAACGGATATGCGAATTTATCAGGTAGCTGAAAATGTCGGGTTTTCTAATTCAGATTATTTTGTTACTCAATTTGAGAAAACCACTGGTATGACCCCAACTCAATATCGAAAAAAATTATAGAGGAAAATGAACGAGATGGAGTTCCCATGAGAATATACAAGTTTAATAACCTAAGTTTAAGAAATAAACTGCTCATTATTTATATCTGTACTGTTTTTATTCCAATCACATTAACCCATATCGCGTATTATCATGTTACGACAAATAATGTTAGAACACAGAAAATGAATGACATGTCTCTTTCTGTGAAACAAATAGCGAATGATTTTCAAACAGCCATAGATGATGCTGTAGGAATTTCCTCTATGATATACACTGACTATGAACTCTACAATCTTTTAGAAACGAAATATAAGACAACAATAGACTTTATCCATGCCTATCATGATTATTTTGGAGATATAAGCAAAGAAGTGTCACTTTACCCATCTGTTCATTCGATTAAATTATACACAGATAATGATACCGTCGTTTATGCAGGAGGAATCAATAAAATTGATACACTTGTCAAGGATTCTACGTGGTATAAAGAATCAGAGTTAATTAGAAGCTCCTATCCAGTTTTAATACGTACCGTCGGGGATTCAGGGAAACACGATATGTTTAGTTTAATAAGGGAAATGGATTATTTTGTTTCACAAAATTCTACCCAAAAAATACTGGAGATTAATCTTGAATCAGGATTAATGTATCGTATTTTTCATGATGTTACGTTTCCGGGAGAACTATATTTATTGAATGAAAAGGGTACAATCGAATACACGACAAATCCAAAGATTGAATGGTCTGAAAGGAAATATCCGTACAAGTCAGTTTCATTACCTGATGATAAAGTTATTTTCGAAGAGTCATATAGTCTTCCTTATTTGAATAAATGGAAAGTGGTAGCTGTTACCCAAGAACATGTTTTACTTGAGGATATTAAAAAATCACGAAATTTTATCCTTTATTTAGCACTTATTAATTTAATTTTTCCATCCCTATTTATCATTTATATAACAAGCTCACTCCATTTGCGAATTTTACGGATTTTAAGGCATATGAGGAAGGTGGAAGATCAAAACTTCGAGCTGATAGATGGAGTGAACGATCAGGACGAAATTGGTGAACTTACACATGCATTTAACAGGATGGCATCTAAAATTAAGAGACTCATAAATGAAGTGTATGTTGCAGATATTCAAAAAAAGGATTTAGAATTACAACGAAAGCAGGCACAGCTAAGCGCCTTGCAAAGTCAAATAAATCCGCATTTCTTGTTTAATGTTCTAGAAACAATTCGTATGAGAAGCCTTTTAAAAAAAGAAGATGAAACAGCAAAAATTATTGAAAATATTGCTAAGATGCTAAGGAAATCATTTATTTGGGGAAAAGATTGGGTTACAGTAGATGAAGAAATTTATTTAATTAAATGTTTCTTAGAAATACAACATTACCGATTCGATGATAAAATGCAATACCAAATTGATATAGACCCGGAAGCTGCAAAGTGCCTTATACCGAACATGTCACTCATCCCATTTGTTGAAAATGCTAGTATCCATGGTATTGAACCGATAAAAGGAAAAGGGATGATCACCATTTCAATCAAGCGTATTGGTGATACATTAGTCTGTGTAATAAATGATAATGGTCAGGGAATGGAAGAGGAGGAATATGAAAGGGTCATGCAATCCTTAAATGAGGTTGCAAACATTGGTGAACATGTAGGAATAAAAAATGTTTACTATCGTTTAAAATTACATTACTCTAATCAGTTTGAATTTAACATAATAAGCACAAAAGGTGTAGGAACAACAGTGAAAATTATATTTCCATTTTTTGAATACAAAAATTAATTTTTCCTTTCTTTCACGTCGTTAATAGAAAAACCAAAACCAATGTGTGTCGAATTCTTTTTCGGTGTACATTGGTTTTTCTTTATATTAAAGGGGGCTGTTTTACTAGAGATTGTTAACTTTTGAAACCTATTATTTAACTCTATAGTGGAATGGAGCGGAAGACACTCGACTCCTGCGGGAAATGAGGAAAGGATGAGACCCCACAGGCGAAGCCGAGGAGGCTCAGCTTCCTCCCCGCAGAAAGCGAGTGTCTGGAGCGCAATGGAACGAACTAATTTTAACCCAAAAAACGAAGGCGAAAACTACCATTTCAAAAGATCACTAAAGTTTGCAAAGTAAAAACTATACTTTGTCAGGTCACTAATAAAAAGTGCCTAAGTTATAATGAAAGTGCTTACAACATTGAGGTGAAGCAATAAGTAATCATTAAAAAGGGGGAGTCAAAGTGGTAAAGAGGAAATCTCTAGTTTTGTTTTTGAGTCTTATGCTAGTGTTGTCCGTCGTAACGGCTTGCACAAACAAAGAAAGTGCTGGACAAGAAGAAGGGGAAGTTTTTACTTACAAATTCTTTAATGCATCTTCAACTGGTAAAGACGTTAATACAGCTGATACCAAAATTGGAAAGATGTTTGAAGAAGCAACCGGAGTTAACTTTGACATTGAACATATCGTAGGAGATAGTAACCAGAAGATAGGGACAATGATTGCTAGTGGAGAATATCCGGAACTACTAAATGCTCAAAACGCGACAAATGATGTCATTGATGCAGGAGGATTTGTACCACTTAATGATCTTATTGAGGAGCATGCTCCAAACCTTAGAAAATTGTATGATCCAATATGGGAAAAAATGAAACAAGAGGATGGAAACATTTATATTCTTCCATCTGGTGTATCAAATGGATATATTAAGCCTCCAAATGTTGGACAAAGTGCATTTTGGATTAAACGTGAAGCATTAAAAGAACAAGGTTATCCGCATCCAAAAACGATAGATGAGTTTTTTGAGATCGTTGAAAAATATGCAAAAGCCCACCCAAAAACTAATGGAGCAGATACCATTCCATATACATTATTACAATACGATTGGCATGTGGGACAGCTTTTTGACCCCCCGGCCTTTTTATCAGGTGAACAAGAAGGAATAATCGTTAATGATGAAACATTGGAAGTATCTGTTTATCATCATCAAGATATTACAAAGAGATGGCTTAAATTATTAAATGAAATAAATGATAAAGGACTATTTGATAGAGAAGCCTTTACCCAAAACTATGATGAATATCTGGCTAAAATTTCTTCAGGGCGTGTTGTTGGATGGTTTGGACCGCGTTGGGAATCAGGTACAGCATTAGATACACTTGAGCAAGATGATGATCCTTATAATGATTATATGGGCTTTCCTATTGTTTTCGAGGAAGGAATCAAAGATCAATATTTAAATCCGGAATCTTATGTAACTTCTCCAGGGATGGGACTAACGACAGGTACGCCTGAAGAAGACCAGGTTAGGATTATTAAGTTTTTAGATCACATGGCAAAGATTGATTCTCAAAAGTTGATTACATGGGGAATTGAGGGAGAAACGTATGAAGTAAATGAAGAAGGCCGTTATTATCGAACTCAGGAACAAATTGATTTAGTGAGTAAAGAAGAATTTAGAAATGAATTTGGATTTAGCGCATTAGGTTGGTACTGGCCAATCATGAGCGGTACATTTGATGACGGCAACTCTGTTGATCCAGCTGTTCAACCTGAAGTTGCCCAACTTGCTTATGATGAAGTGGACAAAGAGTTCTTAGAAGCCTATAACATTGAAACATTTACTGACATATTCACTGAGCCGGATCCGGCACCATGGTTCCCGTTCTGGGATGCAGTGATCGAAACTGGTTCTGAAGCACAGTTATATGATCAACAATCCCGTGATCTAATCAAAAGGTCATACCCTGATATCATACTTGCAGATCCGGCTGCCTTTGAAAAAGAGTGGAATAAATTTAAAGAAGAGTTCGAAAAATTGCCTTATGAAGCTTATGAGGATGTAATTGAAGCATCTGTTAAAAAAGAAGCTGAGCTAATGGGCAGGTAGATAAGAATCTTAATGAAAAGGCTGAATGATCTATAGATAGAAGTTCAGCCTTCTTCATTGTCCGGTTATCAATTAGGAAGTGGAGGTCTAATTATGCAAACACAATCAAAAGTGAAAGCACATATATCTCCAATTGTGCAACTAAACCAGGAAAAGGGCATGAAAGCATTTATAAAAAAATGTCGCAGTCAAAAGGCATTATTATTAATGACTTTACCTTTTGTTGTTTGGGTATTTATTTTTAAATATTTCCCTGTTTGGGGATGGACAATGGCATTTCAGGATTTTAAACCTGCTCGTTCGTTCACAGAACAAGAATGGGTAGGCTTTAAACATTTCATCTTTCTTTTTACAGATGATCGTTTCTTAGGTGTACTTAGAAATACTTTGGCCCAGAGTTTGATTAATTTAGTTTTAGGCTTTGTTACAGCGATTGGGTTAGCTCTATTAATTAATGAATTAACGAATCTTAAATTCAAACGGGTTGTTCAAACAATTAGCTATTTACCTCATTTCCTTTCTTGGGTTGTAGCAGCTGCACTTGTTTCCTCTGTATTGTCTATTGATGGAATCATTAACGAAATACTGATGGGGCTGAATATCATTGACAAGGAAATCCTTTGGTTAGGAAAAGGTGAGTATTTCTGGGGAATTTTAGGAGCATCTGAGGTATGGAAAAATGTAGGGTGGAATACGATCATTTATTTAGCAGCCATATCAATGATTGACCAAGAACAATATGAAGCAGCAAAAATTGATGGAGCTTCACGTCTACAAAGGATTAGATATATTACCCTTCCTGGAATGAAGCAGGTCATTGTCATCCTTTTAATTATGAATATTGGATATATTATTGAAGCTGGATTTGAACCCCAATACTTATTAGGTAATGGGCAAAACATAGAGTTCTCAGAGAATATTGATGTATTTGTCATCAACTATGGTATTTCAATGTTCAACTTTTCATTGGCAACAGCAGCGGGAGTATTTAAAACAGTTATTAGCTTGATATTCTTGATGGCAGCTAACTCATTCTCGAAAAAAATGGGTCAAGGCGGTTTATACTAGGAGGGTGATAAGAATGTTAAGAGCAAGAAAAAGAAATAGTTTGATGAGAACGAGAGAAGATGTAGTCTTTGATACGTTAAATATTATGTTCATGATTTTACTTAGTGTTATTATGCTGTACCCTTTTCTAAATCAAATTGCCCTTTCTTTAAATGCTGCAACAGATTCTGTGAAAGGCGGAATCTATTTATGGCCAAGAGAGTTTACTTGGCGAAACTATGAATATGTATTTAGTCAAGCATCGATTATTCAGGCCATTTTGGTTTCTGTTGCTAGAACAGTTGTTGGGACAGGGGTTGGATTATTATGTACAGCAATGGTGGCCTATGCAATCGCTCAAGAAAAATTTGTTTTTAAAAAGTCAGTAACCATCATATTTATTATGACGATGTATTTTAATGGAGGGTTAATTCCGGGTTACCTTTTAATGAGAGATTTGCATTTAATCGGAACGTTTTGGGTGTATATTTTACCGGGTTTAATAAGTGCATTCAATCTTATCATTATGCGTTCATTTATAGAAGGTCTTCCTAAAAGTCTCTTTGAACAAGCGCGAATTGACGGTGCAGGGGATTTTAGAGTGTTCTTTCAAATTGTGTTGCCTCTTTCTTTACCGGTTTTAGCTACGGTAGCATTATTTGTTGCTGTTGGCCAATGGAACCAATGGTTTGACGTATTTTTGTATAACTCAAGTAACGAGAATTTAACGACCTTGCAATATGAGTTAATGAAGATTCTTCAAAATACAGCAACTTCAAATGGAGATTGGAATACTGCTCAAGCAAGTGGTGAGCGTGCTGTCCAAGCTGTTACCCCTAAGTCTATTCAGGCTACTATGACCATAGTAGCAAGTCTTCCGATTATTTGTGTATACCCGTTTTTACAAAAATACTTTGTTAAGGGTATGACATTAGGGGCAGTGAAATAAATCAGATAAAGTTTGTAGAATATTAAATTGGTTTTCTACTATTTTTGAAGGAGAGAGACGGATGACAACACATAAAGATCAAAGAGAAGTACCATCCCTATACAAAGTATATGAAGATTATTTTCTTATTGGAGCAGCCGTAAATCCCTTAACTCTGCATTCTCAAAAAGACTTGGTTATTAAACATTTTAATAGTCTTACGGCAGAAAACGAAATGAAGTTTGAAAGCTTGCAACCGGAAGAGGGAACTTTTACGTTTGATAAAGCAGACCAGCTTCTATCGTTTGCCAATGAATTTGGAAAAAAAGTAAGGGGACATACTCTTGTTTGGCATAATCAAACTCCTGATTGGGTCTTTACGAATAAAAATGGAAGCCTTGTTGATAGAAACACCCTTTTAGAACGGATGAAAGCTCATATTTCTACCGTAATGGAAAGATACAAAGGGGAAATTTATAGTTGGGATGTTGTAAATGAAGCTGTTTCCGACTCTGGAGCTAATTTGTTAAGAGATTCTAAATGGAAAGACATTGTTGGGGAAGATTTTATCGATAAAGCCTTTGAATATGCCCATTTGGCAGACCCTAATGCATCGTTGTTTTATAACGATTATAATGAGTCAAATCCAGAAAAAAGAGAAAAAATTTACTCATTGACAAAGGGATTAGTAGAAAGAGGAGTACCAATTCACGGAATTGGTTTACAGGCTCATTGGAATATATATAGTCCTACTTTGGACCAAATTAGAACTGCTATAGAGCGATATGCATCTTTAGGATTACAAATTCATATAACAGAAATGGATGTTTCTGTCTTCGGTTCTGATGATAAACGAACAGATGTAAAAGTCCCTACAGAAGAAATGGTGGCTAAACAAACCGATCGCTACAACAGCTTTTTTGAACTTTTAAGAGAGTATTCGGACGTCATTACATCTGTTACCTTCTGGGGAGCAGCAGATGATTATACATGGCTCGACCATTTTCCTGTTCGCGGAAGAAAAAATTGGCCATTATTATTTAATGAACATCATCAACCTAAAGAATCTTTTTGGAAAGTGATTAAAAGATAAGTGGTAAAAGAATTTCGAGGGGATGTTTTATCGTGTGTGAAGAAAATTATTCTAATGTTACTATACCCAGTAAACGAGAAGATCGGATTTTTAAGAATCCTATTATATGGACAGATATCCCTGATCCAGATGTGATCAGGGTAAATGATGTTTACTATATGACAAGCACGACTATGTATTATAATCCTGGCGTTCCAATTATGAAATCCTATGATCTATTAAACTGGGAAATTGTGAATTATGTATACGATATCCTGGCAGATGATGAAGAACAAACGCTTAGCAGCGGGAAAAACGAATATGGAAAAGGCTCCTGGGCAAGCTGTATCCGCTATCATCATGACACCTTTTATGTAACATTTGGTTCCTTGGCAACAGGTAAAACCTATATCTATCAAACAAATGATATTGAAAATGGCCAATGGACATCTTCCGTACTAGATGAATACTATCATGATATGTCTTTATTATTTGATGATGATGGTCATGTGTATATGGTTTACGGTAATCATGATATTAAAGTGATCGAACTGACAGCTGATGCTACAGCCATTAAAGAAGGAGGACTTACTAAAGTAATCATCCCTCAGGCGAGTTTTGTTGCCAGTACAAAGGAGGAAGTTGGTTTACCCGCGGAGGGAGCACATATCCAAAAAATAAATGGAATGTACTATGTCTTTACTATTACATGGCCCAAAAATGGAAATCGAACTCAACTAGTTCATCGTTCAGACAAGATAGATGGAGAATATGAAGGTCGAATTGCTTTTAACAATAGAGGGATTGCTCAGGGTGGGATCATCGACACAATAAATGGAGAATGGTATGGCATGTTATTTCAAGATAGTGGTGCACTTGGACGGATACCATATCTTATCCCTGTTACGTGGGAAAATGAATGGCCGATTTTCGGAGAACAAGATACCTGTTTGAATAGAGCGCTGAGCCAAGATGGACGAGTGAACGGTAAACATTATGTGGTGGATTCTGATGAATTTGACCTGACAACATCTTCTTCAAAAGATTTACCTAAAGGAGACGATCATAAGCTTCTAAAATTAGTATGGCAGTGGAATCACAATCCCGATCATCGCCTTTGGTCACTTACAGAACGCCCAGGTTTTTTGCGACTTACTACAGGAAACACCTGCAAAAATATAGAAGAGGCAAGGAATACACTTACACAACGAACATTGGGGCCGGAATGTTCAGCAAAGGTAGCGTTGGAAATAAACAATATGAATGATGGAGATCTTGCCGGTTTTGCCGCCTTTCAAAAGGACTATGGGTTTGTTGGTGTACGAAAATCAGGAGATGCTTACTTTATTGTTATGGTAAATAATAGTTCAGGAGATGGAAAAGAAATAGCTAGTATTCCCCTCAACCAAAATAGAGTGTATTTTAAAATTTATTTAGATTATCGAAATCAGGTTGATAAAGCTTATTTTTACTATAGTTTTGATGGGGAGAAGTGGGATTCAATAGGGAATACGCTTCAAATGAAATATAAATTAGATCATTTTGTAGGATATCGTTTTGCTTTATTTAACTATGCAACAAAAATACCTGGTGGTTTTGTGGATTTTGATTATTTTAGATTAGATGAATCATTCTATTTACTACAAGTTCTTAGAGAAGGGGAAGTGTAGAAATGAAGTATCTAAATCCGGTTATACCTGGTTTTTATCCAGATCCAAGTATCGTGAAAGTAGGAGAAGATGATTTTTACTTAGTAACAAGCTCTTTTGAATATTTTCCTGCTATTCCAATTTTTCATAGTAAAGATCTTATTAATTGGAAGCAAATTGGTAGTGTGTTAACGAGAGATAGTCAAGTTAACTTAAGAAATAGTAGAAGCTCGGGCGGTTTGTATGCACCTACATTACGATATCATGATGGAACATTTTATATGATTTCTACTGATGTTTCAGGTACGGGAAATTTTTATGTAACAGCAACTGATCCTAAAGGACCTTGGTCAGATCCAATTAAAATTCCATATGGAAATATTGA
The DNA here is from genome assembly GCF_058315175.1 of Metabacillus sp. RB-C-LZQ-3-1. NCBI lineage: Bacteria > Bacillati > Bacillota > Bacilli > Caryophanales > Bacillaceae > Metabacillus > Metabacillus sp. RB-C-LZQ-3-1. Next base: position 20,383 of record NZ_JBZFLI010000003.1, read on the forward strand.
TCCTTCTTTAATGTTCGATGATGATGGAAAAGTCTATGTAACCGTTCAAAATGGTGCTGGATACGAGTCTCATATTATTCAATATGAAATAGACGTTCGTACCGGTGAGGCTTTAACCTCCCCGGTTGTTATATCCCATGGTGATGGAGGACAATGGACCGAAGCCCCTCATCTATATAAAATAAGAGGATTGTATTATCTATTATGTGCATGTGGCGGTACTGGAGAAGATCACAGAGCAATCATTTCTAAAAGTAGCCAACCTTATGGACCTTTTGAACTGTTAAATAAGCCTATCTTAACACATAATCAAATGAACGATCATCCAATACAAAACATTGGGCATGCCGATTTTGTCGAAGATCAAAATGGGAACTGGTGGGCTGTATTTTTAGGAACAAGACCTGTAAATCAAAAATATACAATTTTGGGAAGAGAAACGTTTTTAGCGCCTATAACTTGGACTGAAGATGGGTGGCCAATGATTGATAATAATGAGGGCATTGTATCAGGTGTTATGGAAACAACGAAGCTCTCTATAGAATCTACTATTAAGGAAAGTTTTATAGATAAAGATGATTTTGAACAAGATGTTCTAGATCTGACATGGTTTCATCTTAGAGCTAAAAGTGAGGAAAACTACTCCCTATCTGAACGAAAAGGTTGGCTAGCTTTGATTGGTGGACCGGATAATTTAAGTAATGAAAAAGGAGTTCCCACATTTATTTGTAAACCACAAAAACATAGTAAAATGGAATTTAGTACATTGCTTGAGTTTAATCCAAAAAATGATGGTGAAGAAGCCGGCTTATCTCTTAGATTAAATGAAAAAGCACATTATGAGATAGCTGTTAAAAAAATAAATGGAGAGAAAGTAGTTGTCGCGTTAAAAACGATTCAAGGACATACTGAAGAAATGACACGTTGTATTATTCAAAATTCAACAATTCAATTAAACATTAAATCAGATAATCAAGATTATCATTTTCAATATGCAGAAGAAGGTAAAGAATGGAAGAGTCTTGGGAAATCCCCGCTGTCCTACTTATCCAAAGAGGAAAATGGGGGATTTGGGGGCGTATTTACCGGTGTCTGTCTTGGTCTGTATGCAACAGGGAATGGAAAAGAAAGTAGAACATGTGCATTCTTTGATTGGGTTCACTATAAAGGGGAAAATGAAATAAGTAGTTTAAAAGATAGTATACTTGAAATAAAGGGATAAAATCCCAAAAAACTTTGTTTGGATAATAACCAAACATTGGGTGGGAGGAAATAAAAAGTGAACACGGCAATACTTTATAATAGAACATACAGAAATGTTTTCAGAGAATATGGATATTCTGATGAAGTGATTAATGAAAGAGTACAAGATACATGGAATAAACTTTTTTCAGAGCAGCATTCTGATACTCAAATTTATTATCAAGTTGAAAATGATGAAGGGTACATGCTTGATACGGGAAATTTGGATGTCCGTACAGAAGGAATGTCATACGGAATGATGATGGCCGTTCAAATGGATCAAAAAGATATATTTGACCGGCTTTGGAAGTGGACATATAAAAATATGTATATGACAGAAGGAGAGAATGCAGGATATTTTGCTTGGTCTTGTAACACAGATGGTACAAAGCGTTCTCATGGACCTGCACCAGATGGAGAGGAATATTTTGCTTTAGCCTTATTTTTTGCTTCACATCGTTGGGGTGACGGCGACGGAATCTTCCACTACGGACAACAGGCAAGGGACTTATTGAGAACCTGTCTTCATAAAGGTGAAGATGGAGAAGGTTTTCCGATGTGGAACCCTGAAAATAAATTGATCAAGTTTATTCCCAATGTTGAATTTTCTGATCCATCCTATCATTTACCACATTTCTATGAGTTGTTTTCATTATGGGCATATCCAGAAGATAGACAATTCTGGAAAGAGGCTGCTGTTGCAAGTAGACAATACCTAAAAATTGCCTGTCATCCTGTTACAGGCTTAGCACCAGAGTATGCATATTATGATGGAACCCCAAATAATGAAAATGGATACGGACATTTTTTCAGTGATTCTTACCGAGTAGCTTGCAATATTGGATTGGATTATGAATGGTTTAAAGATCAACAAACTCCGATAGAAATAAATGAAAGAATTCAGCAGTTTTTTGCAGATAAAGATCCGGCAGATTATCGGCGTTACAAAATTTCAGGTGAATCCTTTGAGGAAAAATCACTTCATCCTGTCGGGCTACTAGCTTCAAATGCTATGGCATCACTAGCTACAACGGGTCCTAATGCAAAGAAATGTGTGGAACTATTTTGGAACACACCTGTGCGTACTGGGAATCGCCGTTATTATGACAATTGTTTGTACTTTTTTAGTTTATTAGCATTGAGCGGGAATTTTAAAATATGGATGCCTGAAGAATGATGTTGTTTTTAAATAGAATAGCATAATTGTATGTCTCAGATGAAAAGATTTTCAAAGAAACGTCTCGTCCCATTGTAACGAAAAGGGGTAAGGCGTTTTTCATAATCTTACTTCTAAAGAGTGTCCCAAGGTGGAGAACAAATTTCATAAAATGTTTTGTAATTAGATACTTGACGTTATACGGTACGACGGTACGTGGACAAAAACAAAAAGAAAAAGAAAATCAAAAAGAAATACAAAACAACAACAAAAGCTTTTATCCTGAATATGGTGATTAATCCAGAACAGCTTAAAAGATGAGGTTAGGTACCAGAAAATGATCTTTCGCAGAACATTCACTAATTTTATGTGAATGATACGCTACTCCCTACTCATTTTCCCATATACGGTGGAAAGAGTTTTGAAGAAAAAGTAGTAGTTTAACTGGAAAAATGGTGTATTAACGACCTTTTAAAAACATAATTGAAAATATGACTTAGTAACGATAGGGGAAATCAATGATTATGCTGGTACCAGGATAAAAAATTTGTTGCTTACCCTGTTTGTCCTGAAACAGCAGCAAAGGGACGATCTCTTGTGAATTGGATTACGGAACTGGCAGTAGAGGAAATGCCATCTATTTCCGACTGGAACAAGAAAATAGATAAAGAAAAATTTGTACATGAATTTGCTAAATGGGATTTTGGTTGGAATGAACGTACCGGAGTTGATAGAAAAAACAGAAGCTGTTTATGAATTTTTATTGGCAGACCGCGACCCTCTTCCTCAATGGACGTTTGGGAGAGTTACTTTACCCGGAGATGCGGCACACCACCCTATGTACCCAATCGGATCCAACGGTGCATCACAAGCAATCCTTGATGCCGATGCATTAGGGCAAGCAATTATAGAACAACCAAATGAAGAACAAGCTTTAAAAGATTATGAACAAGTAAGATTGGAGCCCACATCCAATATTGTCTATACAAACCGAAAGAATCGACCAGAAATTGTCATGCAGATTGTAAAGGATCGAGCTTCTTTAAAAAACTATGGTCACATCCCGCACATAAGAAAGTAGTCTCTTATTTAAAAGAAATTGGATTAGTAGATAGTATATTTGTAGATTTTGAAATCTGCTTAATCTAATAGTATGATGATGGGACGGCAAAGTCATTGGATAACTATTGATAAAAAGCTTTGACGCCGTTTTTTTTCTTAGAGTATAATTTAATCACAAGTTAATAAATGTGACGGAGATAGGGAGATTCACGAAAAAGGACCTTTTTAGGTGTTTTTTTGTTGAATCTCCTTTTTTTAGTTTATTTATTTAACATGTCGAAAAATCTAACTATAATCTATTAATCTTTTATGTTTAAAAAATAAATGATGATTAGAAGAAGCGGTGTAAAAAATATGAAATTAATACGATTTCCTAGATTTCGCCATTTGAAAACTCAATTATTAATCCAGAATGCTTTAAGTATAAGTCTCATCATTGGATTAACAGCAATCATAACTTATACGATTGCGATACAAATTCAGGTAAAGGAGGCAATCAGATACAATACCATCATGGTCACCCAAATAAGTAAAAGTGTTGATAGTTTGGTAGAATCCTTTAACCGTGTTATGGACGGCGTATCATTTAATAATGACATTCAAAGTATTTTAAAAACGCAATATGAAACTATTCAACAAGAGTACTTATTGAATAAAAGCTTATCCTCGAAAGTAACAGATGAAACAATCATGTTTAATGAAGTGGATCTTATCAACCTTTATGATACTGAAAGGATTAGGGTGAATTTAAGGAGAAGTGTGAATCATTCAAACTTTGGTTTTTTTAATACTATGCATTCGAAGAAATATGATCCAAATGGAAAGGTTACATGGGAAGTTGAACAATCTGTAATTACAGCTAATAGGGCGATTTACGATATACAATCAGACAAAATGAATGTCATTGGTTATCTAACAATGTCAATGGATCCTACATATTTACAGGAAAGGATTCAAAAATTTGATCCAACAGAGGAAAGACATATTATTATCCTTGATAAATATAACAATGTTGTTTTATCGAATACTGGAGACAAAGAATTAAAAGCGATTACAACATGGATTTCTAGTTCAAATCAAAACTATGTTAAATCTAATCCGATCATAGAAGTCCCTAACTCGGGAAAATTGATTATGAATCATTATCTATCTGACTTAACAGGGTGGAAGATTATTTCACTAATTAGTTTACATGAAATTTCAGAAGGCCCTGTACTTATTGGCAAAACGGTATTTCTAATAGGGATAATAGCCATTTTAGTTGGTATTTTTGTGATTTGGGTCAGCACCAATTATATCGTCAAACCTATAAATCAATTAAGTGCCGTAATGGATGAAGTGGAAAGGGATAACTTTAACCTCCAGGTTCAAATCGACCGCATAGATGAGCTAGGTAGAGTAGGAGAAAGCTTTAACAGAATGATGAGGAAAATTAATACCTTAGTCTTAGATATCTATCAGAAGGAGCTTAGTGAAAAAGATGCTCAACTCAGAGCACTTCGGGCTCAAATTAATCCACACTTTCTCTATAATACATTGGATACAATTAATTGGATGGCTCAATATGGGGATGCTGAAAAAGTGAATAAAATAACAACAGCTTTAAGTAGATTGCTAAAAACAAGTATAACAAATAATCGTGAGTTTATTAGACTTGAAGAAGAGATGAATTATATTGATGATTATATGGCTATTCAAAGTATCAGATTTCAGGATAAAATTCACTATTCCGTTCATATTGATTCAGAGGCTAAACAATATGTTGTACCCAAATTAATTCTGCAACCCATCGTTGAAAATGCAATGATTCATGGAATAGAAAAGAAAATAGGAAATGGATATATATTTATTAATGGAACAATCAAAAATAACAAATTGCATATACAAGTTATTGATAATGGGGCAGGTGTAGATGAAAGTACTGTTACAGCGCTTTTGGAAGGTAAGTATGAAAAAAATATTGAAACGAAAGGTACAGGCAGTGGGATATTAAATGTACAGAACCGGATTCGATTATTATATGGTGAAGATAATGGATTGAAGATTGAAAGTAATAGAAACGTCGGAACGTTATTTGAGTTAATTTTACCGTTGCAAAGGGAGGAGGAATAACATGTATAAAGTACTTATTTTGGATGATGAACCATTGATAAGTAAAGGCTTATCAGAAAAAATAGATTGGGCGGAGCTAAAGTGTGAGATTTGCGGAATTGCCTCGGATGGTTTCGAAGGAAAGAAATTGATAGATGAGCTAAATCCAGATATTGTCGTGTCGGATATTGTTATGCCAGGTCATACAGGATTAGAATTGGCTGAGTACGTTCATAGACATCAAAAGAAGACTATCATGATTCTTTTATCAGGTTATGATGAATTTAGTTATGCGAAGGAAGCGCTCCAACATGGTGTTTTTGATTATTTACTAAAACCAACAGACAAAGATGAAGTCAGTTATGTAATAAAAAAAGCCGTAAAAAAAATTGATCAACATAGAGATGAAGAGAAAGATTATGAGAATTTGGAAAAAACGCTTCGAGAGAGCAAGCCGATTATTGAGCAATCAATATTATACGACATTACTGTCAAAGGGAAAATACATACTCATCATTTAAGAAGATTAGATAATATTAAACTAACCCATGGAAAAGGTGCTGTTATCACACTTCAACTATATGAGGAGTTAAATCATAACGGCTCTTTTCAAGCAATAAAAGATTCTATTAAAAAGCTATTTTTAAACAGTGATATTGAAGTAAGAATGATCCCGCATGATCAGCAACTTCATATTTTGCCTTCTTTATCACTAACCTTACCAAATAAAGTAGTAGAAGCACGTTTAAAAGAAGCAGCTGAACGTATTTTATATTGTTTATCTATTGAGAATCGTTTAACAGTTTCGATTGGTATGGGAGGTCTTTATACTTCCACTGATACATTACATTCCTCCTACTTACAATCTGTGGAGGCTTTGTCAAGGAGTTATTTCACTGGGATGGGTCAACTTCATATTTATGATGAAAAAAAAATGGGACAGATTAATAATCAATTATCCTTAAAATCTGCGAGCTTTGTGGAAAAGTTTGAAGAATGGGAGCTTGAGGAGATTTTGAATAGATTTAATGAGTTATTTGAGATATTTAAATATACATTTGATAGAACGTTAATATTAAATCATTGCTTACAGTTATTCATTAAACTTGGCCTTGTTGTATCAAAATGGGATAAAAATTTTGAACTGGAAGTTGGGTATGAGCAGCTTGAACAATTTCATACATTTGATGAACTTCGTGTTTTCCTGTACGAAGTCTGCGTAGAGATGAAACATCATCTCTATAAAACAATGAATAATAATCACTTAGGTTTAGTAGAGCAAGCAAAACAAATCATAGAACAGCAATATAGTAATCCGGATATAAATGCACAATTTATTGCTGAAAAACTAAATATAAGCGTCAGCTATTTGAGTCGGACCTTTAAAAAGGAAACGGACGAAAATCTAAGTACTTATTTAACAAATAGACGGATTCATGTTGCCAAAATGCTATTAGATAATACTGATTTAAAAGCAAATGAAGTTTCAAAAAAAGTAGGCTTTATGGATTCGAGATACTTTGGACAAGTCTTTAAGAAAATTATGAAAACAACACCTTCAGCTTATAAGAAAATTAAATAATTTAATCATATCAGTGTAATATGCCAATAATTCAGATGTATTTTCCTTTTCAGGAAGCTTATTTTGAAAGAGGAATGGTAAATTACCAATTACCCTTTAACCTATCAATTCAAGAATGAAGTACTTTTCAAAAAAGGAGAGGGTTTGAATGAAATGTAAATTGAAAAATTCATTCCTAACATTGATTACATCATTACTATTTATTGTGGTAGTCGCATGTTCCGGAGGTGCTTTCGATAAAAAGTGGGAAAATGAAGCAACTAGTGAGAAAGTAACATTGGATTTTCTCTGGTTTTCTGCTGGGGTTGAAGGTGATGTCATGCGAGAAGTTATAAAAGATTATCAAGAAAAAAATGAAAATGTGGAAATCAAATTAATTGAAGTTGCCTATAGTGATCTTGAAACAAAATTAAAAAGGATGATTGCGGGTGGGCAGCCTCCTGCTTTGACGCGAATATCGAATACTGGAATCTTTGCAGAGCAGGCTCTGGATCTTTCTCCATATGTAGGGGGAGTTGAAGCATTCACTTCACAGTTTCTTTCCTTTATTAAACCGTACTATGTAAAAGGTGACAAAATTATTGCAACACCAATGGATGTTTCCGCAAGCGGTTTGATTTATAACAAAACATTATTTGAAAAATCAGGAGTTACAGTTCCTCAATCACCTGAAGAGGTTTGGACATGGGATGAATTTGCTGCTGCCATTCAAGAGGTAAAGGCGAAAGGAGGAGCAAAATACGGTTTAGTAGTTGATTCAACACCTCATCGATATTCAACGCTAATTTATGAATTCGGTGGTAGTATTTTTACTGAAGATTTATCTGCATCAGCCATCAATAATGAGGAAGGTATAGCAGCACTAGACTACTTTATCAATCTACATAAAGATGGAATCATTCCTGAATCTGTTTGGTTAGGTGGAGAATATCCGGATTATCTTTTCCGTTCAGGAACAACTGCTGCATACTTATCTGGGAATTGGATATTAAGCAATTTCAAGGATATTGAAAATTTTGAGTGGGGTGTAACTTATCTTCCAAAACATGTAATTCGTTCATCTGTTCCAGGCGGAAATTACATTATGGGTTTTAGAAATACAGGGGTAGAAGATGAAACAGCTGAATTTATTAGATATTTATCATCAAAAGATGCTAATGCAAAATTCAATCAAAAATCACTATTCTTAAGTGCAAGAAAGGATAATAATGAATTAGATTATGAGTTTGGTAAAGAGATGTTTAAAATCTTCTCTAATGAATTAGAAAATACACCAGAGGCAGCAGCAAACGATTGGGGCAATCAGGTTGTTATATCGAAGGTAACTTCTGATATTAAAGACGCAGTTGTCGGAGCTCTAAGCGGAGAAACTACCTCAAAAGAAGCAATGGATAATGTAGCAGAGGCATTAGAACAAGCTATTGCTGATACAGACTAAACTTGAAGCGGTCACTTACCTTAAAAAAGATGCCTTGCTTGAAATACAGGATATGTGCCCCAAACTATAAAAAGAAGTAGTCAAAAAATTCAACAAATAATTCAACATTTTCAACCAATCTACTCTTCTACTATTTGATAACATAAGTTTCATGAAACATTAAGTTTCGACGATAAAGTAAGCGATTTCAGTTAGGATCTGAGAAGGGAGTAAGATAATGAAAAAAGTATTATGTTTAGGAATGATAGTATGCATGGTATGTTTAATCTTTAGTAACAACATGTCTGTGTTAGCTTCAAACTCATCTGGAGTAGATTATGCTAGTTATGAACCCGGTGTAACTGTAGAGTCGGATGCTACTTCTCCGACCGGTTATTATGCAACGTTTATTTACGAGGATGAAACTGAAGAGGCAACAAAGGTTGAACTATATAGTGACACCTTCTATCATTTCACAGTTGAAGATAGTTTTGCAAACCCATATCAACCGAAAGATTATAAAGCAGGCATGTTCCCTGCTGGTGGTAATAGTGATACCACATTATATGTAAACATGGAGAATCTTGGCAATCATTTGTGGGGAGCAAAAGTTCCTCTTTCCAGCGGTGCTTTTGTCTACAATTTCCGCATCACCAATCCGGACGGCAGTACAACTGCAAGACTGGATGACCCTAACAATCCGACGTTAACCAATACTGCGACAAATATTTCTAGCCTGTCCAGCATGGTCTATGTTCCGTATAATTCAAAAACAATGGGAAAAGGGGACTTTCTAGATCGATCGGTAGAGCTTCCACGCACAGACAATAAGATCGGAACAGTGGAAACTGTATCTTATATAGGAGCTGCTAATGATATGCGCGGGCTTGCGGTTTACCTGCCTGACGGATACGATCCAAACCGTGAGGAACCATACAAAGTGCTTTATATGTCCCATGGCATGTCTGGCGATAAGTATGGCAATGAACTTCGTTGGATGAACGAGGGAGCAGTGGCTAATATTACAGATAATCTGATTGCAGATGGAACTGCTGAGCCGTTTGTTGTAGTAACCATGAATAATCAGGACTTTGAGTGGGACTATGAAAAAATAGAAGAAGACCAGTTTAAATATATTATGCCTTATATTGAAGATAACTATAATGTATATGATACGCCTGAAGGCCGCGCTTACGCAGGTTTGTCGATGGGTGGAATGACCACTAATCGGATGTATTTCAACCATGCAGACGATTTTGCATATTTTGGTATTTGGAGTTATGCGGTTACAGGAGATGAACTGAACAATATTGACACTTACACAGATTTAGATACTCCTTCCGTCATGCTCGGCACTGGCATTTGGGATTTTGGACTTGAACCTGTAAAAAATTTGGACAAGGCACTAACAGAAAGAGGAATTGACCACGCTTACCTTGAGGTACCTGCTGCACACGACTGGGAAACATGGCAGCTGTTATATGCCGCTTTTGTAGAAGAACATTTGTGGAAGGCTGACCAAGACGACAAGAGTAACCAAGGCAACAAGGGCAATAAAGGCAATAAAGGTAACAAGGGGAACCAAGGCAACAGAGGTAATCAAGGCAATAGCGGTAACTAAGGCAACAACGGTGATCAAGGAAATAACTGTGACAAAGCTATAAACTTCCAAAAACAGCTACTTCGATGTTTAACTTTACAATTGCTTAGGATTAGAAGAAATATTTTTTCCCTTTAAAGAAATTTAAATAATTAGTACATGTAAGATAGAGAGTCTTGGACCCTAATTCTTTGGGATCAGGCTCTTATTTCTATTTGGATTATTAACTGCACCGTCAGATGCGGACTTTAAGAAAGATATCGAGCTTGCAAAGGAAATGGGTTTTAATGGTTGAAGAAAACACCAAAAAGTTGAGGATCCGAGATTTTTATTTTGGGCAGACCAATTAGTTTTCCTAGTCTGGGGGGAATGTGCAGCTTCTGCCTCTTATAGCGAAGCTGCAGTTGCTAGATTAACAAGAGAGTAGATTGAAATCATTGAAAGAGATTATAATCATCATCCTTCGATTGTTGCATGGGTTCCTTTAAACGAAAGCTGGGGGATTCCAAGAGTTCGTGAGAATAACCAGGAACAGCACCATTCGCTTGCCATGTATCATTTAATCCATTCATTAGATACGACCCGTCTTGTTATTTCAAACGATAGCTGGGAAATCACGCAATCTGATATTTGTGCCGTTCATAATTATAATCATGGCACAAGGTTGAGATGAGGAAATACGAGGCATTTAAAGTGTCTTTAGCAACGAAAGAAAATATCCTTACATCACAGCAGGCTAAACGTAAAATTTATGCCAATGGTTTTGACTGCCAAGGCGAGCCGATCATCCTGACCGAGTTTGGGGGAATCGGTTTTTGTAGTCCAGACACACACGATTAGGAAAATGATCCGAACTACTATAAAGATTCATAACCCGGAAATTTATGTGTTAAATAGTTAAAAGAAAAAGAGGCTCAACCCTTTTAGTGGATTGAGTCCTCTTGGTAGGGATTAGTATGACAAAGTTACATCTGCAATAACTGGATAATGATCACTAGGGAATTGGCCATTTTTATAATCATTTAAGATCTCAATTCTATGTGTATATACGTTTCCTTTACCAAGAACCCAGTCAATTCGTCTTTCTGGCCCGCCACCAGTCACATCATGGAATCCATTAAAGGTTCCAAGGTTTTCGTTGATTCTTACCTCAGCAGTATTCCATAAATCAACAAATGCATCTTCGCTTGTTAGTGTTTGGTGTGGAACACTATCAGGGCTTGTATTAAAATCACCTGTTAAAATAATCGGAAGTTCTGCATCAAATTCTTTTATTTTTTCAATTATTAATTTTGCGCTCATCTCTCTAGCATTTGCAGATTGGTGGTCAAAATGAGTATTCACAACATAAAAGCTTTCCTTGCTCTTTTTATCAAGGAATTTTGCCCACGTTACCATACGCGGAATATTATTCCCCCATGTCTTGGATCCAATCACATCTGGTGTATCTGATAGCCAGAAGTGATCGTACTCTAGAGGAGAATATCGATTTTCATTATAGAAAATAGCTGAGTATTCGCCTTTGCTTCCGCCCTCTCGACCTAAACCAATCCAGTCATAATTTTCTATATTAGTTTCAAGATCCTTAAGTTGTTGATATAAAACTTCCTGAGTACCAAAAATATCAGGTTGTTCCTGGTGGATGAGTTTTTTAATAGCAGGAATTCTTTCTGCCCAGGTATGAGGTGAGGGATCATTGTCATTTAAATACCTTAAATTATAAGTCATTACCTTTAAATCTACCTTAGTGGCTTGTCCAGATTTTTCAGAAGCTAACACATTTGATGTTCCTGAAAAGACACTAGCAACCAACATTGTTACAATGGCCAATAATAAAACAGGATTTACTGCTTTTTTCAACTCAATCTCCTCCTTGTAATGTATTACATAAAAAGTATAACGATAATATGTAAACACTTTATTAATGACAGATTTATTCTTCATAAAGGCTGTTTTAAAGAGGCGAATGTTGTAATATCAGGTTTTTAAAAGGAATAAATAAGAAAATTGATCCAGGTAATTTTAGAAATTTGTAAATTTTTCAGCGATGTATTACCTATTGAAATTTACATTTTTAATTATTTTTAACAAATATTACTTTTATACAATGTCATGTCATTACTTTTAGATCATAGATAACTTCTTTGATATTCTAATTAGCAGCAGTGATACAAAGAAGGAAATCAATTTTTGGAATATTATTGGGAAAATGGAGAAAGAGAAGGAGATCGTTATTTCTCAATCCACTTTTAGTACTATAAGGGGCTTAATTTAGATGACCATTTTCTTATATAAGATCTTCAACCCTCAAGGGCTATCCATGAACAAGAATACGTGTTTAATAGACATTTTGATCTAACAAGTAAGTAGGGGCGACCTTTTAATAAGGGGCGCTTCTTCAGGGGCATGAGAGTGGAACAACTCCTGTTATAAACAGTAGAACGAAAAATCGCAGTAAGAAAAAAGGATAATTTAAGATTAATTCTTTTTATCCTTTTCAAGCAATTCTATTATTTTATCAAGTTTTCCTTCAATGTTGGATTTCTCATATTTTCTCTTAATATAAGAAGTGTAGATATAGAAAATAACTAATAAAACCAAAAAGTTTATTACAAACTTTCCAATTATAAATGTAATATCTAAAGGGTTCAATTTATTACCTGCCTTTCCACTATTTGGATCAATCATAACATAAATAAAAAATGTTTCACATTTGTTTGGAGAATGTATGAAGAAGTTTGAAAACTAGTTCGGAGTTCGCTTAGATAGTGAGAAGTGATTTTCGGCAATCGAGACGCTAATCTTGAACAAAGATTGCGTTTTTTTTATATTATCGGCCAATTACCCGAATAAAGTGTTTGCTCAGAAATCAAGGGATTTTGAAATGATTTTTATACGAAAGAGAGGATCTATGAAAAGCTATTCCGTAAAAAACGGGTGGCATAATCTACTTGTTAATCGTATTTATCATTATGCATCAGCAAGTGATTAAGGAATTGCTCTTGGCGGTGTAAAACATTGAAGACTGAAAATTGAAATAAGTAAAAAAAATCCACAAACTGCACCAAATTTGGCACGTTAAATAAAAACGACAAGAAGTATAATATGATCTGTAAGCGCTTAACAAAAAGAGGGGGAGGATTCAAATGAGATTCAAAAAGAAAGCAACCTTTGCTTTAAGTACAGCATTTCTAGCAATGTCTATACTATCCGCATGTTCAGGAAGTTCTTAGTCAAATTTCTCCAACTGTCACGAGCTATGATTATGATTGTCCATTAAGTGAATCAGGTTATTTAACTCCTAAATTTTATGCAGTCCGAGAGGCGATTATTTCTCCCCTACCTGATTTAAAAGGGAGTGAGAGCTTAAATTCATTTTTGCGTGAGGGATTGGAGCTTTTTTGTTATGTATGTCGCAAAACCTTTTGAGTATTGAAACATATTAAGCGACATTTTACGTTACATTAATTGAGCCTCTCTTATAGGTCTTTATTAATATTTTTATACTCTAATGATAAGTATTATTAACACGTCCTAAGGTAGGGTTGACTACAATTAAGGAATGAAAACACAATAATTCTATACTAATACTTCATATATTACGGACATGGATCAATGGATCCAATAGTCAATAATATTCGGGCAAAACCATTATAGCATAGTCACTTCCTCCTTTTTTCGCTGTTCAGAAAAAATACAAATCAATAATGAACTTACTGAGAGCTTGTAAATTTATATTAAATATCCTCATTTCGTACTTGAAAAATATCATATTAATTTTTAAAGATATAATGTTTTTTCTTTAAAAAAGAGTTTTTAGTGAAAAATAACTTATTTCTAATTAAATAAGAATCATATGAATAACGCCTTAAGTGAGAGCGTTTTAAAGATTGCCTAACTATACCTGTAAAAATAGTTACTAACTAATTAATCCAAAAAGCCTTGCCCGAGAAATTTGTTCTAGGCAAGCTTTTTAATTAATGAGCTAACTAACGAGATTAAGTTCCACGGGTGAGACGTTCTATCTTCTACTCTCTTAACTTGTCATTCATGTTAGGATAGGAAAAATAAATAATTAGTATGTTTTCTTTGTCATTTTAAGACTAGCTTTCTTGATCTATATTTCCTCCATAAAGATTTCTGCTTATATACTTCTTTCATTTCAGTTAGATCCATCTCCATTTTTAAAAGCAATCCTGTCAGTTACGTTTCAGTATAAAAGAACTACTATATTGAAGAGACTAACTGTAAAATAAATCCTTTTTGTAGGAGAACCTTCACATTTCCCTATTTTCAGTTGACTATGATAATCATTATCATTTAATCTAAACACATCAACGTGATAATGAAAATCATTATCATTTGAATAGAATCATCTCACATTAAATAAAATACATGTTTTAAAAAAGGAGTGTTACATATGAAAGCTGCTGCTCGTACTGTTTCACAAAATGAAGAATTGTTGAGAAAGCAAGAGCAAAGGGAATCAAATGCAAGATCTTATCCAAGAAGATTACCTCTTGCAATTAAGAGGGCAGAAGGAATTTATATAACAGACATGGATGGAAAGCAATATATGGATTGTTTAGCCGGGGCTGGCACACTGGCGTTAGGTCACAATCATGCCGTGGTACGAGAAGCGATAGAAGATGTGATGAATTCGTATGTACCATTACATACTCTTGATTTAACGACACCAGTAAAAGAGGGATTTATCGATGAGGTGTTCGATTCTTTACCAGCTTCATTTGCTGAAAAGGCGAGAATTCATTTTTGTGGTCCAACAGGTGGTGATGGGATCGAAGCAGCCTTAAAGCTAGTGAAAAGAGCTACAGGTAATAGAGCGATTCTTTCTTTTCAAGGAGGGTATCACGGCTCTACACACGGTACATTGAGTATTTCCGGAACGATTGGTCCAAAAAAGAGTATTCATGCTCTTGTCCCCGATACCCATTTTCTCCCGTATCCATATGAATACCGTTGTCCTTTTGGTGTTGGAAAAAATGGATATCATATTGGTGCAACATACATTGAAAACTTATTGGATGATCCTGAAGGAGGAATTGTCAAGCCAGCCGGTATTGTTGTGGAAGTCGTGCAGGGTGAAGGTGGTTCTGTTCCAGCACCAATTGAGTGGCTAAAAGAGATTCGCCGTATTACGAAAGAACGAGATATTCCATTGATCATTGATGAGGTACAAACAGGTATCGGTAGAACAGGAAAAATGTTTGCTTTCGAGCATGCTGGAATTGAGCCGGATGTTTTAGTTCTTTCAAAAGCAATAGGGGGAAGTCTCCCGCTATCAGTGGTTATTTATGATCGCTGCCTGGATCAATGGGAGCCTGGAACACACATCGGAACATTTAGAGGGAATCAAATGGCAATGGCAGCAGGGCGTGCTACATTACGCTTTGTTAAGGACAATCAATTACCAGAACATTCCCATGAAATGGGGACTTACTTTATCTCTCAATTAAAGTCAATACAAAAGGAAACATCCTCTATCGGGGATGTAAGAGGAAGAGGGCTTATGATCGGTGTTGAAATTATAAATCCAACAAAACAGCCTAACCAAATCGGAAGCTATCCGGCTTACCCGGAGCTTGCTAGTAAAATACAACAAGAGTGCTTTAAGAGGGGGTTAATTTTAGAGGTAGGAGGGCGATTTAGTACTGTTATTCGATTGCTACCTCCCCTAATTATTACAAAAGAGCAAATCAACGAAGTGTTAAATCGTTTTCGGGAAGCTTTGGTAAGTGCTGAATCTCAATTTGGTTTGCGATAGAAGGTGATGGAATTGAAAAATGATTTTTCACAATGGTTTCTTGATGGCGGGAGTAAAAGTGAGAATATGTATCACACCCTGATGGATAAAGTAATCAAGATTATTTCTGATAAAACAAAGACAGCGACCAAACCCTTTATAGGAGCCTCTCGTCAAGAGATTGAAGTAGCTGTGAAACAAATGCTCAACATTCCGGCAACTGGGCAGATGTCAGGTATGGTGATGGATGAAATACAAAATGTTATTGTCAAACATTCTTTGTGGGTGTCTCATCCTTCTGCGATGGCACATCTACATTGTCCGCCATTACTCCCGTCACTTGCAGCTGAAGTGATTATAAATGCGCTAAATCAATCGATGGACTCATGGGATCAGAGTCCTGCTGCTACTTATGTTGAAGCAGAATTAATAAAATTCTTTACAAAACAAATCGGCTATTCATCTGAAGCTGATGGCGTTTTTACAAGTGGAGGTACACAATCCAATTATATGGGTTTACTACTAGCTCGAAATAAAGTATGTCAAGATTTGTTTTCTGTCCGAGTACAGGAGGAGGGACTTCCGTCAGAAGCAAAAAGATTACGCATTCTTTGCTCTGAGCATGCTCATTTTACCGTGCAAAAATCAGCAGCTCAGCTTGGATTAGGAATGAATGCTGTGGTCAAAGTGTCAACTAACGATAAAAATCAATTTTGTATAAAGGATGCGAAGGTGAAAATTGATCAACTAAGACAACAAGGGCTTATTCCTTTTATGGTCGTGGCAACTGCCGGAACGACTGATTTTGGGAGTGTAGATCCAATAGCAGATATGGCCGAAATGGCGAATAAGGAAAAGTTATGGATTCACATTGATGCCGCCTACGGAGGTGCCTTGATCTTTTCTCATGCCTATCACGAGATTATTCGCAATTTACAGTTAGCCGATTCTATTACAATTGATTTTCACAAGCTTTATTACCAATCAATTAGCTGTGGTGCATTCTTCGTTAAAAATAAACAGGATTTTCAACAAATCACCTATCATGCTGATTATTTAAACCCTGAAGAGGATCTCGATGACGGAATTATGAATCTAGTAGAAAAAAGCGTCCAAACAACAAAAAGGTTTGATGCCTTAAAGCTGTTGATGACGTTTAAATTGATAGGAACCGATTTGTTTGGAGAGATGGTCGATTATACAATCAATCTAGCAAAGGGAACTTCTAAGCTCCTTAAGGATGAAGCTTGTTTTGAGGTCCTTAATGAGCCTGAGCTTAATGCTGTGTTATTCCGCTATGTTCCCAAACATCAACGTGAGGACAATCACTACATTGATGAAGTGAATCTTAAGCTACAACGCATATTCTATCAAAGCGGTGAGCTTATTATGGCTAAAACAAAGCAAGCAGGAAAAGTATATTTGAAGCTGACAATGTTAAACCCTCTTAACACGATCGATCATATGAAGACACATATAGAACGAATAAAGCAAACTGGAGAAAAAATAGAGAAAGAGCAAGGAGCGGTTCAGTATGGATATTCCATTCATTGCTAATCACCTGACGATGCAGAATATAATCAATTGCTATGTAAAAGAAACGGGAGAAGGAGATTGGAAACATGTAGAGGAAGTCTCAATCCCAATAGAAGATCAAAGCATCAAACAGGTACTAGTCATTTCATTTAAACGGCAGTCTGTTACTTTGTATATTCCGGTTCGGTATCAATCGGTAACAGAACGCCATCTGTTTGCCCCAAGGATGTTTTATCAAATAAAAAATGATGAGATGATACAGCTTGACTATATGACACTCATGGCATTTATGCAAAAAGAGTTCGTACTCGCGAACAACCAGTCCGTTCAAGCTGATGAGTTAATGCTCAGAACAATCTTAAGCTATCAAAATATAAAAAGAATCATTTCGCACAGAAGCAGTGATCTAGACGAATGCTATCAAATTGAAAAAACCTTTCTTCAATCTGAGCAATCTTTGTTAATTGGCCATCAAGTACATCCTACCCCGAAAAGTCGCCAGGGGATCGATGAAGATGAGGAACATATTTTTTCACCCGAGACAAAAGGGGCTTTCCAGCTCCATTATTTTCAAGCAGTACAGGACATTGTTGATGAGGATTCAGCTCTCCCTCAAAGTGCATCTTTACTGATTAAAGAAGAATTAAAGAAAGATCCATTTGTGACACAAGCATTTAAAGATCAGTATTGTCAGGAAGATCATTTTTCTCTTATCCCTATTCATCCTTTACAAGCACGAAAGCTATTAGGACGAGAGGATGTGTGTGAGCTTATAGAATTAGGCAAACTTACATACCTTGGTCCACAGGGAAGAGAGTTTTATCCAACCTCTTCTGTTCGGACCGTGTACCATCCGGAAGCAGGCTATATGTACAAGTTTTCGATTCCGGTAAGAATCACCAATTCTTTACGTATTAATAAACGAAAAGAACTCAGTCGCGGGGTAGAAGTAAGTCGACTCCTGCAAAGTGAGGTTTCCGAGAAGCTAAACGAATATCATCCTTCATTCCGCGTGATGGAAGATCCGGCATACATGACGTTAAAGCTTGCTGTAGAAGAAACAGGATTTGAAGTTGTCATCCGTGAAAATCCTTTTCAAGATGGGAAAGAGTCACGGACAACATTGCTTGCTGCCCTTTGTCAGGACCATATTACAGGAGAAGCTTCCCATTTAGCCAATATAATCAATCAACTAGCAAACGATGAAAAAATTTCAGTTGCTCAAGCAAGTGAACAGTGGTTTGCAGAATATTTGAAAGTGAGCTTGCGACCAATGTATTGGCTTTATCATACATATGGTATTGCGCTTGAAGCCCATCAGCAGAACTCGATTATTCAACTTGATGAACAGGGGTATCCGGAACTATTTTATTATCGGGATAATCAAGGCTACTATTTTATGGAATCCAAAGCCGAGGTGTTAAAGCAAATTGTTTCAACTTTAAATGAAAAAAGTGACACGATTTGTAGTGACTTAATTGCAGAGGAACGTTTTCGATACTATGTCTTTTTTAATCATTTATTCGGTTTAGTTAATGCTTTTGGTGTGAATCGCCTTATTAATGAACGTCGACTACTCTCAATGATTAAAGAGGAGCTCCTAGACTTAAATAAACTGTTCGGTGACGATACGAACTTATTAACTTCATTGTTGCATGAAGAAAAGCTGCCATGTAAGGGAAATTTGTTAACGAGAGTATACGATATGGATGAGCTTGAGGGATCTCTTGAGACTCAATCAATTTATGTTCATGTTAGTAACCCATTAGCGGTATTGGCAGGTGAACGACATGGAATCTAGTGTTTATGTTGAACAGAAATTTCCGTATGAACGATATGATGCTGTTAGTGAAAAGATAATCTCATTTCGTCATGTAAAAATTGCTGATGATTTAAATAGACTTCATTCTTGGATGCATGAGGAGCATGTAATTCCTTTTTGGAATCTTACTATTTCATTAGAAAATTATAGGATACATCTAGAAAAATTTATGCAGGATGATCATCAAACACTCTTAATTGGTGAACTTGATGGTGTACCAATGAGTTATTGGGAGTCGTACTGGGTAAAGGACGATATCATTGGAGAGTACTATGAGTTTGATGAATATGACCAAGGAATTCATTTGTTAATCGGCGAAAAGGAATTTCTTGGAAAAGGTCTCATCTATCCATTGTTGCTAACGATTTTATATAAAAAATTCCAAGTATCAAACACAAAACAAGTAATTGCAGAGCCAGATATACGAAATGAAAAAATGATTCATGTGTTCAAAAAGTGCGGATTTCAAGCTGTTAAAGAGGTCGAATTGCCTGATAAAACAGGTTTGTTGATGAGTTGTGAACGGAAAGTGTTTGAAAGAAGGTGGACAGATTGGCAAATCAAGAAATTTTAGATGTCATTGGAGTAGGAATAGGTCCGTTTAATCTCGGCTTAGCAGCGTTGCTTGAAAGAACAGAATGTCGTTCATTGTTTTTTGATAAAAAGTCGCGATTTGAATGGCACCCGGGGATGCTACTAGAAGGAACAACACTACAAGTGCCTTTTATGGCAGATTTAGTTACGATGGTAGATCCGACGAACCGTTTTAGCTTTTTGAACTATTTGCATGAGCAAAAACGACTATACCATTTTTACTTTTTTGAAAGATTCCATATCCCACGTACAGAGTACAACCATTATTGTCAATGGGTAGCAGAACAGCTTCCTCACTTGCAGTTTCATTGTGAGGTGGAAAATATCGAGCAAACCGAGGAAGGGACTTATCGTGTAACGGTTCTTTCAGGAGATAGAGAAGAACCAAAAACGTACGAAACCAAACATGTGGTCATAGGAGTAGGGACAAAACCGTATGTTCCTGAGAAATTTCAATCCAGTCTTGGTGATCATTTTTTTCATTCTTCCCAATATATGAGCAAACGGGAAAGGATACAAGAAAAAAAATCAGTTACTGTCATTGGTTCAGGGCAGAGTGCAGCTGAAATATTCTATGATTTATTGTCTAAACAGCCGGATCATGATTATCAGCTATCATGGTTCACAAGATCGAAAGGCTTTTATCCAATGGAATATTCAAAGCTTGGACTTGAACATTTTTCACCTGATTATACTCGTTATTTTTATCACTTGCCTAAAGAAAAGAAGAAGACGGTTTTGAACAATCAGGCATTGTTATATAAGGGAATTAGCTTTGATACGATAGCTGATATTTATGATTTACTGTATGAGAGAACGGTTGGAAATAAAGAGCCAAAGGTTCATCTGCAAGCATTGACTGAACTTTTGTCGATTGAGGAATGGAACAATCACTATCTACTCTCTCTGTATCAGCATGAACAGCAAAAAGAGAAGCAAATCGAAAGTGATATCGTGATTCTTGCGACTGGCTACCATCCTTATACCCCACACTGCTTAAAAGGTGTAAATCATCTAATTGAGCGAGACGAACTCGGACAACTTGTTATTTTAAAGGACTATAAAGTGAAGGTAAATGTCGAATCCAAAAATCATGTATTTATCCAAAACGGTGAGCTGCATACACATGGTGTTGGTGCACCTGATTTAGGGCTTGGGGCGTTTCGAAACGCGACAATTATTAATGAAATCATGGGTAAAGAAGTATATAAACTCTATGAAAATAGTGTATTCCAGCAGTTTGGGATGTAATAGAAGAGTATGAAAAAGGTTGAAAGATGGCTTGTTTATTGTTGTTTACTATTTACATTCATTTCAGAAATGCTGCTATCACCCTTTTTTCCACAATTATTTTCTAGCTATTTTCAAGTAGACGGAGTGCAAGCAACTAGCTTATTCATTATTTGTTGCCGTCTGATCGGTATTGTGATGACTCCTATATGGGCTAAAGTAGCGGAATGGATTCCTCTCCGAAAGCTTATAACAAGTGCTTTAATGGCCATGGCGGGCTGCAAATTACTGATTCCCAATGCCCATTCTTTCGAGGAATTTTTAGTAATCTCACTGGTTTTACTATTTTTTCAAAGCAGCATTTATATTCTCTATCCAGTGATGATCGCTTCATGCAAGAAAGAGGATGAAAAAGTAAAAACAACAACCACTTACTTATTTTTATTTCATGGAAGTGTAATTGTAGCTGGGATTATAGGAAGCTTCATTATCAATTGGTCGTTTCCGTTGGATAGCTATTATCTATTTGCGATCATCGATCTAGTCCTTGCAGCAGCTTGTTATTTTCTTTTATCAACACGTTATTCATTTAGCTCAAAAGGAAAAATCAGAAACAAGGAAGACCTATCTCATGCTGGGAAATGGCAAGGAGAATTTCTTATTTATTTATTCATTGTCCTTCTCTTTTTTATAGGACACCATACGATTCGCCCATATTTTACGGCATTTCTTGATCGTACCTATACCCTTTCAAAACAAGGACTAAGCTTGCTATATGTCATGCCAAGTCTTGTAGCGATCATCTTGCAGTTTTTATTGCCGAAACGCTACCTTCAATCCCATATAAAGATGATTTTCATTTGCATAACGGCGGTAACGGGAGGATTGCTATATATACAAGTGTTAGTAGAGGATATTTGGCTGTTTGTTTTCTTTCGTATTATGTATGGGATCTGCTTTTTTGTCAGTCTGGCCGCGATTGACGTCCTTTTTTTCAAAATGAGAATGGGAAAAGAATCGCCGCTATCCTATAGTCTCGTAACATCGGTCCAAAACATAGCCTTGCTTATCTCGCCCATTGCCGCTTTAACAATGGTAGAACATGACGGGGGTGAAGGTCCGTTCTTTTTTAGCGGTTTCCTTTTAATTTGTTCCGCACTACTTGCATTTTTGTTTTCAATAAGCACTCATAAAGCATCTTTATACCAAATAAAAAAAGGAGTTGGACATAGTGAAAATAAGTGAAACACCTTTACATATGTTAACAGGAGAAGCTTGGAGAGACGTAGATCAGCAGCTTTTAGCTAAAATGCTTCAAGAATTCATGTATGAAGAAATTATTACCCCGAAACTTCTTAGCGAAAAGGATGGAGTACAATGCTATGTATGGGAAGATAACAAAGGAACTATTTATTGTTTTGAAGCAAAGCCGCGTTTATTCGATAGCTTCTATGTGATACCAAGTAGCATTGAAATGATCGCTTCTGAAAAGGAAGATATACCTATGTCACTTTCTCTTCTGTTAAGTATTCAACAGGAAGGAAAGATGAGCGGATCTACAGCTGGACATTTAATAAAAGAATATTTGCATACACTAGTGGCCGACACTCATTTAAAAGAAAAATCAAAAACCTCTGATGAGTTAGTTGAATTAGATTATGCAGATTTGGAAGGAGAAATGAGTGGACATCCTTGGATTACCTATAATAAAGGTCGGATTGGTTTTGGGTATGAGGATTATATTAAATATGCCCCTGAACAACAGAAAAAGGTGCAACTTTCATGGATAGCGGTTCATAAAACGATCGGAACATTTCATTCTGTAGAAGAATTGAGTTATGATAGGCTGCTAGAACAAGAGCTTGAGCAAGAAACACGTCAGCAGTTTGCAAAGAAATTAGAGGCCAGAGGCGTACCAGCAGAGGAATATTATTTTATGCCGATACACCTATGGCAATGGGACAATGTGATTGTATCAATGTTTTCGGTTGAAATTGCCAACAAAAAGATCATTCCGCTAGGCGAAGGAAATGACAAGTATCTTCCTCAACAGTCTATTCGAACCTTTGTAAACAAAACAAACAAGGAAAAGTATCATGTTAAGCTGCCAATGAGTATTTTAAATACACTTGTTTACAGGGGGCTTCCAAGTGAAAGAACAGTGATTGCTCCTGAAGTGACAACATTTATGAAAAACATACTAAAAAATGATTCATTTTTACAAGAAGAGTGCCGATTAAGTCTATTAGGAGAGGTTGCAACCATGAATGTCGACCATCGCACTTTTTCAAAGCTAAAGGGAGCTCCTTATCAATATCTTGAAATGCTTGGGGTAGTTTGGAGAGAAAGTATTTATAATGAGTTGCAAGAAAATGAACATGCTATTACACTTGCCGCACTATTGCACGTAGATCAAGAGGGAACACCATTTGTATCAACATTGATAGAGAAGTCAGGTCTTACAGTTGAACGATGGGTGAAGGAACTAGTGAAATCCATTTTACCTCCATTGTTACATTACTTATATCAATATGGTACAGTGTTTTCACCACACGGTCAAAATACGGTGCTTGTTTTGAAAAGTTATAAGCCGGAAAGGACAATTATGAAGGATTTTGTAGATGATGTGAATATTAGTGATCAGCCATTTCCAGAGCTTGCGACGTTGTCCCCAGAGCTGAAAAAAGTATTACGAAGTGAACCGCCTGAAGGGTTAACACAATTTATCTTAACAGGATTATTTATTTGTCACTTCCGTTATTTAAGTAACATTCTTCAGGATAAGGAGCAATTTTCAGAACATCGATTCTGGAGTATTGTTCGTGAGGAAATTCTTTCTTATCAACAGAGATTTTCACATTTAGAAGAAAGATTTAAGCTTTTTGATCTGTTAAGACCAACATTCACAAAATTAACACTTAATCGAAATCGTATGTTCGATTATGGCTATGAAGATGGAGAAGACCGCCCACATGCAAGCGAATTTGGAAAAGTCAGTAACGCCCTATATGAAGTCGCGATTCAAACGACTAGCTAAATTGAATAAAATGAAAATATACTATACTTACAGGCTATCGAGATCTATCGACAGCCTGTAAGGTAAGCTTTCTTATCCACATTTATAATCTGTACCAGCCTCTTTTTCTCCTATATACTTAAAAATTATTAGAAACGGCCCATTGATTGTTGAGCCATGGCAACTAGGCGTTTGGTAATTTCTCCACCAACTGATCCATTAGCTCTTGAAGTTGTTTCAGCACCAAGGTTAACACCAAACTCTGATGCGATTTCATACTTCATTTGTTCAATAGCTTGTTTAGCACCGGGAACAACTAATTGATTGCTGTTATTATTGCGTGCCATTTTAAATCATCTCCTTAAAGTTTGTAAGAATTAGATTATGCAAGCTTGCTTAATCATAGTTTGAATTTTTAGGGATTAGTTATACATGTAAATAATGGTAATTTTAATGTATAGATTTTTTATTTAAATGATTTATGGAGCATGGTCAAAATGCAGAAGCTGATCAAGAAAAGAAGCTCTATCTATAGGAGGAAGATGGAAAAAGCCGTTTCATTTAGTTTATGAAAGATTGTATTTCAACTATCGGGGCTTTAATTGAATAAGCTAAATAAAAGGATTGAATTGGTTCTACATTAACCTATTGAGCTATCGAATTAAACGAAAAAGAGCGACCACCAATTGAGGTGTCGCTTGTTTGTTTAGACTTTGCTCTTTCAAGTCCTTCAGCTGTTCGATCAGTATTACATCGCGTTCAAATTCTTCGATAGCACCCATCATATTAAACAATAGTTTAGCAGCCAATATAAATCTCCACTAATGGTAAATCTGCCAATAATTCACTAATGTGACACCCTTGTAAACCTGTTAGCCTTGTAGATGGGCCTGTTTTTGCTCTAAAAAACAAACAGGAGGTTTACAAAATGAAAAAATTATTTACCTTAGTGATCACAATTACACTAGTAATTGGTTCTTATACTTTCTTTCCAACAACTCAAATAAATGCTGAATCAGAAGATTCTATTCAGACTAGTGACACTTTAAAATTATTATGCAAAAAATATGGTATCGACAAGAATGAAGCTGAATTAATAGACTTACGTTTTTTTAATGAAGAAGAAAAAGCCAATTCTCCAATGACCTTGATCGAAAAAAAAGATAATTCTCTAACAATCTCGAACGAAGAAAAGAATTTGCTTGCTCGTCTTGTCCACGCAGAAGCGAAAGGTGAGCCATATGTTGGTAAAGTAGCAGTTGCAACAGTTGTGTTGAATCGTGTTGAACACAAACAATTTCCTGATACAATAGAGGAAGTTATTTATGAAAAGAATGCATTTGAACCTGTTCTAAATGGTTCAATTAATGAACCTTCTGATAAGGAAGCGATGAAAGCTGTTCAGGATGCTTTGACGGATCAAGGAAA
This sequence comes from Metabacillus sp. RB-C-LZQ-3-1, assembly GCF_058315175.1. Lineage (NCBI taxonomy): Bacteria > Bacillati > Bacillota > Bacilli > Caryophanales > Bacillaceae > Metabacillus > Metabacillus sp. RB-C-LZQ-3-1. Next base: position 45,923 of record NZ_JBZFLI010000003.1, read on the forward strand.
TGACGATGAGTTACTCTACTTTTATAACCCTGAAACGGCAACAAGTGATTGGATTTTAACTCGTGAAGTTATTAAGACAGTCGGCAATCACGCATTCGCTATTTAAAAAGCGCGTACATGAAGCTTCGCGCTTTTTTCGTGTGCCCAGGAATGTTCATCAATTAAATAGTGAGAGTTTTCTAGAACAAGGAAAGGCGCTTATTTTAAGTTTGGGGCAAAATTGTTGAGAAGCAGTCAGTCTCCTCCACTGGATATTTATGTTAAAATGAAACTAAAAATACAGATAAGAGTTAATAGTTTTACTGTGACTACTGCAATTCTAAACAAAGGAAGTTTTTTTATAAAACAAATCACATATCTAAAAGGAGCTAATAATGGAGTTATTGACGAGTAAATTGATCATAATATCTTTATTTGTGTTAATCATTACAATGGTTGAGACACTAGCTTATTCAACAAGAATTTCAGGAACAAGAGTGAAGCTAATTGCTACTGCGATCTCTTTGTTTAGTACACTGGTGATTGTATCTAGATTTTCTACAATGATTCAACAACCTTTAACAGCAAAGCTTATTGCAGAAGCTCCTGATCTTAACAAATTAAACTTTATAGAGGAACAATATAGGATTCTAATTGGTGTCACTACTATTGGAGTCATGCTAGGGATTTTACTGTTTCCGACCTTTATCAATATCTTTTCACGAGCAATAGTGCAATTATCAAATCAAAGAGGTTCAATAATTGCATTATTTCTTAGTCAGTCCAATCTAAATGGTATTAAGAAGGTCATTAAATGTATTCGGTTACCTAGAATAACTTATTTAAAAGGAATTACATATAAAACAATTCCGAAACGACTTTTTGTAACCAATATAATTGTGTCTGCTGTATTTACAATTGGAGTACTTTCTTCAATATATGCATCAATGTTAGTTCCTGAAGATTATGCTCAAGCAGCACTAATGTCTTCAGGTATTATTAATGGTGTTGCAACAATCTTATTAACATTGTTTATTGATCCGAAAGCCTCTGTATTAGCAGATAGAGTAATGAAAAAAGAGTGTGATTACATTTACTTAAAAAGTTATTCATTAACAATGATTAGCTCTAAATTAGTAGGAACAATTCTTGCTCAGTTTTTATTTCTACCAGCTGCATATTACGTAGCTTGGTTTGCAAGTTGGATATAATTATTTGCTTTAAGATCTTTAGCAATCGGGCGCTATTCTTGAATAAGGATGTCGTTTTTTTTATTTATAATGGAATAAGACTTTCAAATTAAGCAATAAATTTAATATAACTGGAAATATGCAAAAACGTACTGGTTATATAGTCAGGGAGCAGGTTTTGTTTGTTATAGTGATTGTAGGAATAAATTCCTTTTAATGCTATAATAATTGTGAAGTTTTTCACAAAAGGGAGTGATTATTTGGTGCTAACTTTCAAGTTGAAGACGGCATTATATGCTTCTTTACTTTTTACATTGGGTTTTTGGCTGTTAGGATTGTTCCAGGAAGGAGAGGTTTTCTTTTCCTTTATGCTGGTGGTAATTCTCCTTTACTGCCTGTTTGGAAATGTGATTTATGGAGTTCCGGTTTCACTGCTGTCCGAATATCTTACAAAGAGGTTAGCCAAGTGGAGGTTTGCTGCAGCGGGATTTATACATACGATTTTAGGAGCAGCAACTTATCTTATAATGGAAGGTTTTGCTTTTTTTGCTCTATTGGCATCAGTAATCTTCTTTATTGTGGATGAGTGGAGGAAATGGGATCGGGAAATGCCTTCCGGAAAAATAGCTGCAATGAATGCCGCGGCATTTCTATTGGCTGGTTTGCTGCCGATGGGACTTCTCTGGCTGCAGGGGAAAGTCGAAATGGAAAAAAAGACTAATGATCTGTATTTAATACCAAAAGGATACGTTGGACAGGTGACAATTATGCATGAGTTTGGGTATGCTCCCGAGCCAGAAACAGAAGGGAAGTATGATGTGTTCAGCGTAAACAATAAAGGATATGCTGTAACTGCTTTGCCGCCAAGCGAGGGCTTGATTGAGGACTTATACTATTATGTTGATGAAAAGGGAAAACGTGAAGAAATTCCAGAGAGATGCATCGAGTTGGGACCATTTGGTTCAACAATGGGGGATGGGTATGAGTATTCATATACCCAATTTACTGTTGGATGCAGTGAAGATATTAGGCAAGAAGATCTTTACTATTTCAATGAAGGACTATCTGTTGAAGACATCCTTTATGAAGAAGGTATCTTTGATATGGAAAAATATAAATTTGTACCGAGGGAGTATAAATAATTTTATGTAACTGGTTTTTAAATTACTAAATTATTTATACTCTCTGAACTACTGGGGATAACCTCTAAGCGCATTCTCATGAAAAATATAAACTATGAAGGAGTTGATAGAAGTACAAAAAGTGAAAATTGCTGAGAGAGAAGTTTTTCCAATCGGTTTAGGTACTTGGAATATGGAGATGACAAGGAAAAGTATACGCAAGAATTAAATGCTTTGAAAGCGGGATTAGACGCAGGTATACAAGTTATTGATACAGCTGAAATGTACAGTAATGGGAATTCTGAAAGTTTAGTAGGTCACGCCATTAAACCTTTTGAACGAGAAAAACTATACCTGGTCTCAAAAAGTACAAAATCATTTTCAAGAATATTTTCTCCTGATGTTTAGTTATCTCTTGTCTTTGTTGATGATCCTTTTTAAGACAAGGTACGTAATCAGAAACATCATAACCTTTACCATTGTAAGGACTAAACTCCTTTGAACGTGGAATGACCAGTCATATTAAATTTAAATAGATGTAATTTTCAGAAAAAAATATGTCAAGCGGTTGACTCATTAAAGGGTATGACATATAATTTTTTTGTAGACTTTTCCTAGAGGGCTTAAAAATGTTGATGTTAGGAATTTGTTTATTCGAAAAGGTAACTTTTGAAGTTAATATACTATTTATTTTTTTTGGGAAAGTATGTCAAGCGGTTGACATATAGAAGACGAAGAATAATCCTTCCTGTAACGGGATTTAGCGTTAAATTTCAGTTAGAGTAAGCAATTATAAAATAAAAGATGATGAATTTTGTAAGCGATATCATGAAGGGGGTGATGAAAAGAGTTTTATTATACAATTTATTTTCTCTTATAGGTTAAAAAGGAAAAATTAGCATCTAGAAGGTGGTTTGACGTAGTGGACAATTTTAAATATGAAGTGTAAGTGCAACTACGCATCAGGCTTCGCCTTAGCCGGCTCAATCGGCAAATTTTCTTTAAAGCTCTAATGATAAGTATAAGTAATCCGCAAATTTCTAAGAAAAGGGTGATAGTGTGAATAAAACTATTAAGAAGTCTTTTATCCATTTATTGATTATTTTTATCCTAATGATTCAATTGTTAATCCCATCACTAGTAACCGTAAACGCGGCATCTCTCCCAGTGGTGAATGATGAAAGTTACCGACCTGGTTTTCATTTTTCTCCTGTGAAAAATTGGATGAATGATCCAAATGGAATGGTCTACCATAACGGTGAATACCACTTGTTTTATCAGCATAACCCTACCGATAAAGTGTGGGGGCCAATGTATTGGGGCCATGCGATTAGTAAGGACTTAGTAAACTGGGAGCACTATCCTATTGCGATTTATCCTGATGAAAATGGGTTTGCTTGGTCAGGCAGTGCTGTAGTTGATGAGGAGAATACATCAGGTCTAGGAACAGACGAAATTCCTCCGATGGTTGCTCTTTATACGAGCGAAAATGGTGGTGATAATCAACATGTAAGTGCTACATACAGTCTTGACAATGGTCGAACATGGACAACATATGAGCAAAATCCAATTCTGACAATGCCAAATGAAATGAAAGCAAGTAATGGAGGCTCAGGTGTATTTAGAGATCCTAAGGTGTTTTGGCATGAGCAAAGTAACCAATGGATCTTTGTTATTACTAGTGGGAAAAGAGTAGATTTCTATTCATCTAGCAATCTATTAGAATGGAAAAAAACAGGTGAATTCTCTGATCCTAAAGCAGCTGAAATTGGGAGTTGGGAATGTCCTGATTTGTTTGAGTTGCCATTATATGATGGTAACGGAAATAAAATAGGCTCAAAATGGGTTTTAACTGTAAGTATCAACCCAACACCAACTGGTGGAACAGGAATGCACTATTATGTAGGGGACTTTAATGGCAGCACATTTACTCCAGATAAAAAGATGGATAAATTAATGTGGGCAGATTACGGAGCTGATTTTTATGCTGGAGTAACATGGAGCAATACGGTTGACTCCCTTAATGATAGTCGAAGAATTTGGTTAGGATGGATGAATAATCCAGCACAATATGCAGGGGAAATTCCTACTTCGTCTTGGAGAGGAGCTATGTCAATACCACGAGAGCTTGCTTTAGTGGAGGTAGATGGAGAGATACGATTAAAACAAGAACCAGTAGATGAATTAAACCAGTTAAGAGATACTGCAAATATGGTGGAAATAATAAATCAAAAAATATCAACTGATAATGTCTTAAACGATCTTGAAGCCGAAATGTTTGAGATTGAGGCAGAATTCAACCTTACGGACACAACTGCAACTGAATTTGGGTTTCTAGTGAGGAAAGGGGAAAGCGAAGAAACGAACATCTCCTATAATATCCAGGATAAAAAACTTTCTGTAGATCGAACAAAATCAGGTGAAACAGATTTTGATGAGAACTTTCCTACCATTCAACATACTGATTTAAATGTATTGGACGGAATTTTAACTATTAAGTTGTTAGTAGACCGCTCATCTGTTGAGGTTTTTGCAGAGGAAGGTACGGCTGTTTTTACAAATCAAATTTTCCCAAATGATTCAAGTAGAAAGGTAGAGTTATATTCAAAGGGTGGGGAAGTTACACTGAATTCATTATCCTTTTACCCTTTAAAAGAGGCAACATTTACAACAAATCAAGAAGATTTCGATATGAATAGCCTCCCAAATACTATTGAAAACCCCAATTTTGAAACTGGAGATTTATCAGGCTGGACTGTTACCGGCTCAGCATTTAGATCACCTGTCACAGATGTAACTAAATTCTGGGGAGGGCCTTTTGAACATGAAGGCACTTTTCATGTATGGGGATTTCAGGGGGCAAAGAGTGATGATAAGTCAGATTTAAGAGCTGGAATAATGAAATCATCCACCTTTATTCTTGATGGAAATGGACAGATTGATTTTTTAGTCGGTGGAGGACAGGACATTAATAATTTATATGTAGCACTTGTTAGAGCTTCTACTGGAGAAGAATTAATGAAAGCAACTGGAGCTAATACAGAAAAATATCGCAGAGTGAAATGGGATGCATCAGAATATCTTGGTGAAGCTCTTTATATTAAAGTTGTTGATCACCACTCTGGAGGATTTGGGCATATTAATGTCGATGATTTTCATGTATTAAATGAAGAAGAAGTTATCGGAAATACCTTAGTCAATCCTGGTTTTGAGACAGGAGATTTAACAGGCTGGACAGCTACTGGAGATGCATTTGAGGGCACTGTTTCAAGTCAAGAAACTTATTGGGAAACAGCGGTTCCTTTTGAGCATCAAGGAAACTACCATTTATGGGGCTTTCAGGGAGTACAACCTGAAGAAGCTGATAGAAGAACCGGAACATTAACGTCAAACACATTTAACTTAGCTGGCAATGGAGAAATTTCTTTCCTCTTAGGTGGAGGAGATGAGATGGATGGAACGACAAAGTATGATCTATATGTGGCACTGGTCCGTGCTTCTGATGGAAAAGAGTTATTTAAGGCAACTGGACCTGAATCAGAAACATACCAGCGTATTACGTGGGATGCAAAGGAATATTTAGGTGAAAATCTATTTATAAAAATTGTTGATCAACATACAGGAGGATTTGGTCATATTAATGTGGATGATTTTCAAGTGAGAAATGGAGGTATTATCCACCATTGGGCTTTTAATCAAAGTGAAGGTAATTCAGTAAAGGACGAAGTGACAGGTAAGAATCAAAAAGTTGAATATGTCTTTTCAGATGCTAAATATAAGCCTTCCTCTGATCCATTATGGAGAAAAGGTGTAGAAAAAAACGGGCTTCTTTTTGATGGATATTCTACCTATATTGAACAGGAGGCAACCCAATCAATACAGCCTAGTGATGCTATTACAATTGAAGCTTGGGTTGCGCCGCGTTCTTATGAATGGGGTGATCTTGGACAATTATCTGCTATTGTTAATCAGCATAATAAAGCTCAAGGTGAAGGGTATATTTTAGGGATGGGCAGACATGGAAAATGGTCATTTCAAGCTGGTTTAAATGGTGAATGGAAAGAGGTATGGGCAGAAGAAGATAAAGTACTAGAAAAAGATAAGTGGTCGTATATAGTTGCAACATTTGATCAGGAAGCAAAAAAAATGAAAATCTTTTTAAACGGAGAGTTAGCAGGAGAGGTTAATACACCTAAAAATGCAACAATAACAGCTTCTGACAAGGACCTATTAATAGGAAAGCACAACACAGCTGCCGTATTAGGGCCATTTACTGCTAATATGTTTAACGGAATGATAGATGAATTAAAAATCTATAACAAAGCGTTAACTTCCGAAGAAATAAAAAAGAACTATGATCAAATAATTGACAATCAAGAGAATCATCAATTACCAAGCCCTGATTTATCTTTTGAGCGAAGTGTATATGATGGAGATCGATATCGACCTCAATACCATTTTCTTTCTCCAGGTCATTGGATGAATGAGCCACATGCACCTTTTGAGTATAACGGAAAATATCATATTTTCTATCAGCATAATCCACAGGGACCATATTGGCACCAAATTCATTGGGGTCACGCAGTTAGTGAAGATATGGTTCATTGGGAGGATGCTCCTGTCGCTTTAGCTCCATCAGGGGTATCACCAGACGGTGTATGGTCAGGCTCTGCACACTTCGATAAAAATGGAGAACCTGTATTGTTTTTCACAGCTGGAGATGATAGTAAAACACCAAATCAAATGACTGGCCTAGCAACACCAACTGATGTAACTGATCCGATGCTAAAGGATTGGAAGATGCTGTCTAATCCTGTTACTGTTCAAGCTCCTGATTTACCAGCGGAGGAAGGAAAGGTTATGTTCGGTCAATTCCGTGATCCGTTTGTATGGAAAGATGGAGATACATGGTATCAAATTGTAGGTTCTGGAATAGAAAATATTGGCGGTACTGCATTACTTTATACATCAAAGGATTTAAAAAATTGGGAATACAAAGGACCATTCTTTGTAGGGGATTCAAAAAAATATCCTAAGACAGGTGATGTGTGGGAATTGCCTGTGCTGCTGCCACTTGGAGAAGATGAAAATGGAGAACAAAAATATGCATTTTTCATTAATCCTTGGTTTAAGAGCTATAGTGAACATAATGTGAAATATGTATTTCATTGGATTGGTTCATGGGATAAAGAAAACAACAAATTTATTCCGGATCATGAGGAACCTAAATTATTTGACTATGGTGTACATTTTACGGGCCCAAGTGGAATGATCGATGAAAGCGGGCGCTCTATATTATTTAGTATTGCGCAAGATCGTAGAACAGAACAGCAGCACTATGATGCTGGCTGGGCTCATAATGCAGGCTTACCTTTAGAATTGTCTTTATTAGAAAATGGGGAGCTTGGTATTGAACCAATTAAAGAATTAGAAAGCTTACGAGGAGAAAAGCTAGTTGAAATAAAAAATAAATCACTTAAAAAGGCGAATAAGCAACTAGCTGATGTAAAGGGTGATATGTTAGAAATTGTTCTTGAGATCAAAGCGAAATCAGATGAAAAGTATGGGATAAATGTACGTCAATCTGCCGATTCATCCGAAGAGGTCAACCTATATTTTGATGAAGCAGCTGAAAAATTTGGCGTAGATGCAACAAAAATGAGCTTAGATCCTGATATTGCCAAAACAAGTAGTGAAGGTCAACTTACTCTTGACGGAGAAAATCTAAAGCTTCATATCTACTTAGATCGATCGATGATTGAAGCCTATGCCAATGGGAAAAAGAGTATAACGACCAGAGCATATCCTACGAGAGCTGATTCTCTAGGCATTGAATTATGGAGTCAAAATGGAAAAGCGAAGATTGTGTCTATGGAAGTATATGAAATGGGTTCAGCTTATAGTGACAATCTTGAACCAGCTTATTTTGAAGAGGAAGCTCCAAAAGAAGAAATACAACATGGCGAATTAATAAATCATGATTTTCAATCTGGTGACTTAACTGGCTGGACAGTATTAGAAGGAAATGCATTCACAGACGATCATGTGACGAATAAGAATGATTGGGGCTGGGGTGGTCCATTCGGACAGGCGACAACATCTATAGACCCGAGCCGTTATCACCTATGGGGCTTTCATCCAGATCATGGGGGCGATGAGGCGACAGGTGTGATCAAATCTGAAAACTTCATTTTGGGGGGAGGTGGTCAGATTGACTTTTTAACCTCAGGAGGTGCAGATGAAGGGCTTTTATACATTGCACTTGTTGATGCAAAAACAAAGGAAATTTTATTGAAAGCTACTGGTCATAATGGTGAAGCCTATCGTCGTGTCTATTGGGATGCATCGGAATATATAGGAAAAGAACTATATATTCAGGTGGTTGATAAGCACACAGGTGGATGGGGCAATATTAATTTAGATGACGTTAATGTTCCAGTCCATATAGAAGTAGCGCCTGAAGGAGGTACTTCTAATCCATATAAAAATTAAATCATTATTCTATCATAATGATCGTTATTTGTGGGGGAATAGTAAAATACTAAAAACTTAAAAAATAGTAGAGTTGATACCTTTCTGATTTATCAGAAAGGTATGTTTTTTTGGTTTCAGAAGAACAGGGGCAACAGAAAGCGATTACTAAGTGGTACTTTACATTAAGGTGTTTATGTATTTATAATTTTCGATATGTAAAAATTTTGTTACCCCTTTCATAAATAATTATGGTAAAATTATGATCGATAATCTTTGTTTCATTTTATAAGTAATAGATATTACAGTACTCTTATTGGATTTAAGGAGGGAAAATAGATGGTGAAACCAAAAATTGAAGACGTTGCCAAGCTTGCTGGTGTTTCACCAACAACTGTTTCTAGGGTATTAAATAATCGTGGATATATTAGTGAAAAAACTAGAAAAAAAGTTCATGATTCGATGGAACAATTAAATTACTATCCTAATGAAATTGCTCGTTCACTGTTCATCAAGAAAACGTACTTAATAGGGCTTATCTTTCCAAGTACTGGTAATCCATTTTATGGACAGCTTATTTTTCATTTAGAAAATATTTGTTCTTCATTGGGTTATAAGGTATTACTCTGTAATAGTCAAAACCGTGAAGACAAGGAAAGAAACTATTTGAAAATGCTGCAAATGAATCAAGTTGATGGAATCATAGCTGGTGCTCACAATAGAGGAATTGAAGAATACGAAATACCAAAGCTGCCTGTAGTTGGTATCGATCGTTATTTATCAAGTAAAACACCAGTTGTATCTAGTGATAACTATGAAGGTGGAAAACTAGCGACTCAACTATTAATTAATAAAGGATGTAAACAAATTATCCACATTAATGGACCACATTATTTAGAGACTCCGGCAAATTTAAGAAGAAAAGCATATGAGGATGTTATGAGAGCTAATAACCTAAATCCTCTTACATATGAATTTCCTCTTAAATCAACAGATGAAATTGTTATAAATATTGTCAAACAAATATTTGATGACCATCCTCAAGTTGAAGCTATCTTTGCAAGTGATGATTTGATTGCCTCTAAGGTCTTAAGAGAGGCTAGAAAAAGAAACATTAATATTCCACATGATCTAAAAGTAGTTGGATACGACGGTACAGAAACAACAAAAAGGCTGCTGCCTGAATTAAGCACAGTTGAACAACCCATTAAGGAAATAGCTGAAAAGGCTGTAGAAATTATTATTAAACAGATTAAAGGTGAACATGAAGAAATTCAATTAGAAACGATTTTACCTGTTAAATTAATTGATAGTGAAACGACATAGAAAGAATAGAGCTGAATGAGTAAAAAGTGAAATATTTTGTGAATTATATGTCATGCGGTTGACATATGAAGGCGTATGGCATATAATTCTCTTTGTAAGGGGTTTCTAAAAAAGGGTTAGAAGTCCATGAATATCGGAAATTAATAGATTTGAAACAATAACCTTTAGAGGTTGAAAAAAATTTTTAAATCAATATGTCATGCGGTTGACATATTGAGGCGAATATTTGTAAAGGTAAAAGTCTATGCATATTGGAATAGAAAGATTCAAAATGTTAATATGATGAGGTTTTAGAATTTTTTTCTGAATAATATGTCATGCGGTTGACATAATGACCATGTTAGCCGTGTTATCAAAAAATGATAGTTTTTTAATTTTCCAGATTTCGCTGAAAGCGGAGGCTCTTGAAGTCAATAAATGATCAAACGAACTTGTTATTGAAGCTTGCATATTAGCTTAAATATATTTTTGAAAGTGAGGAGAAGATATGCACACAGAGGTTAGGATGTCAACAAAAATAGATCAACCTGCACAAAACATAAAAAAGGCTAAATTTAAAAAGCTGTTGAACAATTACCAACTCTATTTATTTTTATTACCTGCTTTAATTTATTTTATCGTTTTTCACTACTTTCCAATGTATGGAGTCATTATAGCTTTCAAAGATTTTATTGCAACAAAAGGTATTATGGGAAGTCCGTGGGTTGGCTTTAAGCATTTTGAAAGATTTTTTGATTCATTTCAATTCTGGAGATTAATTAAGAACACACTAGGTCTTAGCGTTTTACAATTAGTCATTGGATTTCCGTTGCCAATTATTCTTGCATTAATGATGAACCAAATAAGACATGAGAAATACAAACGTTTTGTTCAAACAGTGGTATATGCCCCGCATTTTATCTCAGTCGTCGTTTTAGCCGGTATGATCTATGTTTTCTTCTCAAACAATGGACTTATTAATAATTTCATCATGATGTTTGGTGGAGAATCTATTTCGTTTATGGCGAAACCAGAGTGGTTTAAACCATTGTATATTGGATCGGGAGTTTGGCAGGAAACAGGATGGGCAGCAATCATCTATCTAGCAGCTCTTGCAGGAGTTAGTCCTGAGCTTCATGAAGCAGCAGTAATGGATGGTGCGAATAAGTGGCATCGAATATTACATGTTGATATCCCAGCTATCATGCCTACTGCAGTCATATTACTGATCTTATCGGTAGGTAATATTATGAATATCGGATTTGAAAAGGCTTACTTATTGCAAACACCTTTAAACCAGCCATCTGCAGAAATTATTCCGACATACGTTTATAAGATGGGTTTGCAACAGGCTCAATATAGCTTTGCAGCAGCAGTAGGGTTATTCAACGCCATTATTAACTTAATATTATTAGTGGCCGTTAACAAATTTGCTAAGAAATTATCAGGTCAAGGTCTATGGTAACGAGGAGGTTGAGGGATTATGGGTTTATTCGCAATGAATAAAACAACTAGAAGATCTAAAGAAGATAAAATTTTTGATTCAATTAATATTTTCCTAGTCGCGATTATGGTCATATTAGTCGTCTATCCTCTTTACTTTATCGTGATTGCGTCGATTAGTAACCCTAATTTGATCTATGAGGGGAAGGTATGGCTACTGCCAAAAGATATTACCTTTGAGGGATATCAGAGAATTTTTAGTGATAGCAAGATTTGGTTAGGTTATAAAAACTCGATCATCTATACGTTTGTTGGAACTCTTGTGAATGTTTCATGTACATTAATGGCTGCATACGCATTATCACGTAGAGATTTATATGGTAGAAACCTAATTATGTTTTTATTCCTCTTTACGATGTTCTTTTCAGGAGGGTTAATTCCTACTTATTTAGTCGTTAAGAATCTGGGATTACTCAATACGATGTGGGCGTTAATTTTACCTAAGGCTGTTGCAGTGTGGAATGTGATTGTTGCAAGAACCTATTTCCAAACATCTATACCAAACGAGTTATTAGAAGCGGCAAAGATGGACGGTTGTTCGGATGCGAAATTCTTTTGGAAGATTGTCCTCCCGCTATCCAAACCTATTGTAGCTGTAATGGTTTTATTTTATGCAGTCGGACACTGGAACTCGTACTTTGATGCATTAATTTATTTAAATAATGAGGATTTATATCCTCTTCAATTGATTTTACGTAATATCTTAATTCAAAATGAAGCTTCTACTCAAATGATGAGTGATATTGATTCACTAGCAGCAAAACAAAGAGTTTCAGAACTTATTAAATACGGTGTGATTATTGTAGCTTCGATTCCACTTTTAGTTTTATATCCATTTGTACAAAAGTATTTTGTTAAGGGAGTTATGATTGGTGGAATTAAAGGTTGATATATTTTAACAGGTTACTTTAAAGGAGGTGGGGATTCCGGTTTATACTCTCAAAAATTAATATTATTTAACATTAAGGGGGAAAAAGTAATGATTAGAGCAATGAAAAGAAGCATAGAAAGAAACAAGAAAAAGAAAATGTCCATGGCTCTAGTACTTGGGTTAAGTGCTTCACTTGCCTTAACAGGTTGTACAAGTAGTGAGTCAGGAAAAGAATCAAAGGAATCGGCAGCAGCATTCAACGAAACAGGTCTGCCGATAGTAGAGAAAGAAGTGACATTAAATTTTGTTTCACCGAAACAACCTTTAGCACCTGATTATTCAGAAATGGTCATCTTTGACAGACTCCAGGAAGCGACGAATGTGAGTATAAAATGGAACAATATCCCTGGCGATGGATATCAAGAAAAGAAAAATTTATTATTAGCAAGTGGTGATCTACCAGATGCGTTTTATGCTTCAGGCTTTACAGATCAAGATCTAATGCAGCATGGGCAAAGTGGTACGATTATACCTTTAGAAGATTTAATAGATAAATATGCACCTAATTTAAAGAAATTATTTGAAGAAAGACCAGAGCTTAAACAAATTGTGACTGCACCAGATGGACATATTTACTCTTTACCTCGAGCAGAAGAGATGGATTTAGTAGGGATGCCAAACATCATGTTTATTAATCAAACATGGCTAGATAAACTTGGTTTAGAAATGCCAACAACATTGGAAGAATATCATGATGTATTAAAAGCTTTCAAAGAAAAAGATCCAAATGGGAATGGAAAGCAAGATGAGATCGGTTTAACCTTCTGGTTTAATGGTTGGTGCGGAAATGAAGGAGATTTAATAGGTTTATTCGGTTTACCAGATGCTCCATTTGAGGCTGATCATCGAGTTGTTCGTGATGGAAAAGTGATTTATGCAGCAACTCAACCTGAATATAAAGAGGCAATTGCGTACTATCACCAATGGGTAAAAGAAGGATTAATCGATCCAGAGGTTGTCACTCAAGATACAGCCCAATTATTTGCAAAAGGTAAAACAGAAGATCCAACACTTGGTTCTTTCATTTGGTGGGAGGATACTGAAGTAGTTGGGACAGACCGTGTTGATGATTATGCCATTTTACCTCCTTTAAAAGGAAAAGACGGAAAAATCATTGTGGGCCGTTCGAACTATTCTGAATACGGTAGAGATGCATTTGTTATCACGTCAGCTAATGAAAATCCAGAAATTACAATGCGATGGGTTGATCAATTATATGATCCGAAAATGTCTGCACAAATTAACTGGGGACCAATCGGTGAAATCTATGAAGAAGATGAAAATGGTAAGTTAGTTAACAAAGAATTACCTGAAGGTGTTGCAATGGGAGAATTACGTCAAAAAGTTGCACCTGGTGGACCATTTGTTGTCTTAAAAGAGCATTTTGGAACAGTAGTAGAAATGGAGCCAAGAGCAAAAGAACGTTTAGAAATTCTTGAAAAATACTACAAACCACATATGGTTGAGGAAAACTATCCACAAATCTTCTTTAGTGCTGAAGAGCTTGAAAAGATTAATACGATTGAACCAGAAATCAAAGAATTTGTAAAACAGAAGGAAGCTCAATGGTTAGTTGAAGGTGGAATAGAAGAAGAGTGGGATGAGTATGTCGAGCAATTAGAAACAATGGGATTAAATGAATTAATGGAAGTTTATCAATCAGGATTAGACCGATTTAACAAAGAGTTATAATTTATCCCGCTCTTAACGGGCAGTAGACTCCCCTCACAAGTTTTGAGTTTACAAAGAGGGTAGGTGGAGGATAACTTGCCCGTAAAGGTCCAATTGGTTCAACTAACCAATAGTGGGGGATGAAGAAAACCCCCACTGTTGGAAGTTTTACCTTATCCTTTCTTTAAGGCCAGATGTTCTTTCTATCTGGCCTTTCTATTTAAAATGTAGAAATAGGTGATAGATGTGAATAGAGTAACAGCTTTAGGAGAATTATTAATTGATTTTACACCTTCGGGATATTCAGATAAAGGACATATGTTATTCGAAACGAATCCTGGTGGAGCCCCAGCAAATGTTTTAGTAACTCTCTCAAATTTTAATATTCAAACATCGTTTATCGGAAAAGTGGGGGATGATCAATTCGGTCATTTGCTAAAAACTGGATTAGAACAATATAAAATCGATACAACTAATCTTTTATTTTCAAATCAAGTAAATACAACGCTAGCCTTTGTTCATTTAGATTCTACTGGCGATCGTTCCTTTCATTTTTATCGTAAGCCAGGTGCAGATATTATGCTAACAGAAGAGGAAATTAACGAAGAGTTGATCCAACATTCACAAATCTTTCATTTTGGGTCATTATCGTTGACACATGAACCTGCTGCAACAGCTACTTTTAAAGCATTAGAATATGCCAAAAAACATAATGTGATGATTTCATATGATCCTAACCTGCGTATTCCTTTATGGGATTCACTAGACCGAGCGAAAGAAATGATTCTAAAAGGATTAAAATATGCTGATATCGTCAAACTGTCAGAGGAAGAACTCGTCTTTTTGACTGGATATGATGATTTGGAAAAAGGTACTGAAATTATTCAAGCTCAATACGGGTGTTCCGTTGTATTTGTCACTTTAGGATCGAAAGGCTGCTTTTACAGGTCTGTAAATCATAGGGGGAAAATATCAGGGTTTCATGTCGAAGTTGTGGATACAACTGGGGCGGGAGATGCCTTTGTAGGCGGTGCTTTATTTAAGATACTTGAGTCTAATAAACATGTAAATATGTTAAACCAAGCTGAATTAGTTGAGGTAGCAACTTTTGCTAATGCAGTAGGGGCACTTGCGACAATTGCAAAAGGTGGGATTCCAAGTATGCCATCAAAAGAACAAGTAGAAAAAATGTTACTGACTAAATGTTAACTATTAATATATAAAATTTTTTTAGTTGAGGGAGAAAGGAAGTACAAAGTCTATGAACACGGAGACTAAACAACAATATTATACAGAAAAGTATCGACCGCAATTTCACTTTTCACCAGAAGCTAATTGGATGAATGACCCTAATGGAATGGTTTATTTTGAAGGTGAATATCATCTGTTTTATCAATATCATCCAAATGGAACAACATGGGGACCAATGCACTGGGGGCATGCTATTAGCACAGATCTTGTCCATTGGGAACATTTGCCGATCGCATTAAAACCAGATGAGCATGGGATGATTTTTTCTGGCAGTGCAGTCGTTGACTGGAATGATACTAGCGGTTTCTTTAATGGTCAATCAGGTTTAGTAGCAATGTTTACTCATTCGGATACCTACCCAGACTCTGAACGCCCTAGACAAAGACAAAGTATTGCTTATAGTAAAGACAATGGACGTACATGGGTGAGTTATGCAGGAAACCCTGTCATTTCAGATGAAAGCATTACGGATTTTAGAGATCCAAAAGTATTCTGGCATAAAGAAACAAAAAAATGGGTGATGATCCTAGCTTCAGGTCAAACAGTGAGGCTATATACATCAAAAAACCTTAAAGATTGGGACTTTGCAAGTGAATTTGGAGACGGTCATGGCTCACATGAAGGAGTATGGGAGTGTCCGGATTTGTTTGAATTACCAGTAGATGGGGATTTTAATCAAAAGAAGTGGGTCTTGTTTTTGAGTATTGGTGATGATCCAAGTTATGAAGAAGGATCAAGAACACAATATTTTATTGGTGAGTTTGATGGGGAAACATTTACAAATGACAACACACCAGAAACGACTCTTTGGATTGACAGAGGCAGAGATAATTACGCTGGAGTAAGCTGGTCGGATATTCCAAATGAGGATGGGAGAAGAATTTACCTTGGCTGGATGAGTAACTGGCGATATGCAAATGTTACACCAACTAAAGAATGGCGAAGCGCGATGACAATTCCAAGAGTCCTTTCATTAAAAACAATGAAGGAAGGAGTTCGATTAGTTCAAGAGCCAGTTCAAGAATTACAAAAAATTCGTGAAAAATCAATACAAATAACAAATCAAACGATCGTACCTAGCGAGAATATAGTTTCTAATGTAAAAGGTAACACTCTTGAAATTATTGCAGAGTTTGAAATCGGTACAGCAGTTGAATTTGGATTTAAAGTGTGTAAATCAAATCAAAAGGAAACTGTCATCGGATATAACGTTACTAAACAACGATTGTTTATCGATCGCACGAATTCTGGACAATCAGATTTTAATGAATCATTTATTGGAAAGCATGAAGGAGACTTAGCTCCTTATGATAACAATAAAGTGAAGTTACACTTATTTGTTGATTGGTCATCTGTTGAAGCGTTTGGAAACAATGGAGAGCTAGTGATGACAGATTTAATATTTCCAGATCAGAATAGCAAGGATCTCGAACTGTATTCAATTGGTGGGGATGTAAAAGTAAACACATTAGAGATTCATATGCTAAAATCAATTTGGAGAAAATAAACATTAAAGATTATGGGGGATAAAGGATGAATGACTTGAATAATCGACTATTAAACACAATAAATACAATCGTGGATTACTTTCTTTTAAATGTATTGTGGGTAATTGCCTCAATCCCCCTAATGACAATTTTCCCAGCAACTGCAGCAATGTTCGGTGTTGTCCGTAAGAGACAGTTACAGAAAGAAACGAATGGGATTTTTAAGAGTTTCTGTTTGCAGTTTAAAGATAATTTCAAACAAAGTATTTTATTATCTATCGTTTGGGCAGTCTTTGGAGTTTTCTTATATGTAGATTACAGGATTATCAGTCCAGAAAGCTCCAGCTTTCAATTTATCCTTTATATTTTGCTAATAATTGGCCTTATTTTATTTGCTTCTATAACTATTTACCTTTTTCCAATCATGGTACATTTTGAGTTGAATTGGAAGTATGTTGTCAGAAATGCATTTTTCTTCTCACTCATGAATCCTATTTTAACGATTCTTTTATTAATCATTGTTGGAATAGGTGGTGCTCTATTGTACGCTTTTCCAGTTTCTATTTTTATTTTAGGTAGTTTTCTAGCATATATCGTATATTATTCATGTCAAATGATGTTTAATCAAGTGATGATTAAAAAGGGGATAGACTAAGCAATTTATTTATTCAGAGGGAAGATAAAGATGGTTCTCCTTAGGGGAAAGAAAGATATTCTTTTTTCCTAATTCAATAGATAGGATATGTATAGCACCAAAACAAAGCTTTGATTTATTGTTTATTTTGATCCCACATTCCTAAATTCACAAAAAAATTACATAGACTTACTTTATTTTATTGAGTTTATTAATGTATTTTACAACCACATCCCTAACCCAATCCTGACAGGATAGGGGCGAGGTTCGAATTCCTCTCGAATCACCAGTGTGAAGCTTCAATTCCTTATAGGTAAGGGATTGAAGCTTTTATTTTTGTCATATTTACAGTAGGGGTTTCACAAGATTCGTATTAAATACTATTTCTTTCACACGTCGCATTTTTGTAAAAACCCCAAGCTTATATGGTATCTCAATCTATTTCTTAGTTACTAATTCTAAAAACTGTTTGGTTTACACTTTTTGTACAAAGCCTTTTCCTTTTGAACTGTTTTCCTTTAACTATGCAAGGAAGAAAATGCATGAATGATATAAAAATGGAAACTCTAAAAAATAATCATTGTAGTCAAAAACTTGGAGTGTAATGAGAAATGAATGATGCATGGAACCGTATGTTCAAGAAGAAAACACAGAAGGTATTTAATGATGAAATAGATTCTTCCTCGATCGAACAAGATCTTGGTCATTCTTTAGAGGATAATATTATAAATATTAAAGAAGCATTAGGTCATAGCGGTGATTTAATTATACGGGAATTTGAAATGGGAAAACCTTTCATGCACAAAGTTGCAACCATTTATGTAAATGGATTAACGGATAAAGATCTAATGGGAAATTTAGTTATTGAAAAACTCATGGCTGATACTAATGTTGTCGAAAATGAAGGGGAGGCCTGGGCTCCAAGCCAGATAGGTATATATATTAAAGATCATCTTTTAACAGCTACCCACGTTGAGGTAGCAATAGACTTAAAGAAACTACTATCTTTACTATTAACTGGTCAAACAATTGTGCTTATTAATGGATTGAATCAGGCCTTTGGATGTGCTTCACAGGGGGGAGAGCTTAGGTCAATTCAAGAACCAACGACAGAAAATTCGGTACGCGGACCTAAAGAAAGTTTTACAGAGTCGCTTATTACAAATACGTCCTTGATTCGAAGGAGAATTAAAAGTCCAAATCTTTGGCTAGAAACAAAGGAGCTTGGAAAGATCACCCAAACCGTTATAGGCGTGATGTATATAAACGGAATTGCAAATGAAAAACTTATTAATGAGGTAAGAGAACGGCTAGACAAGATCGATGTAGATGAAATACAAGGATCAAATACGATTGAAGAATGGATTGCAGATGATACGTTTACACCATGGCCAACCATCATGGTAACTGAACGTCCTGATGTTGTTTCAGGAAATTTGTTAGAGGGACGGGTCGCTATTTTTGTAGATGGAACACCAATACCTTTAATTGTTCCAACTACGTGGAATCAATTTTTTCAAACTGCTGAAGATTATTACTTACGATGGAATATTAGTGGGTTTTTAAGGTTCATAAGAATTATTTCCTTTCTAATAACGCTTTTAGGACCATCCTTATTCATTGCATTTCTTTCGTTTCATCCAGAACTCATTCCAACGCCCTTACTTATTAATCTTGCAGCTCAGCGTCAAGCAATTCCTTTTCCGGTCATTATAGAGGCATTATTAATGGAATTTACATTTGAAGTACTGCGGGAAGCTGGGGTCCGGATGCCTCGTCCTGTTGGTCAGGCGGTATCAATTGTAGGTGCATTAGTATTAGGTGAAGCGGCGGTTTCTGCTGGAATTGTTTCTAGTGCAATGGTTATTGTGGTAGCTGCAACAGCCATTGCAAGCTTCACAATCCCCCATTATTCCATGACAGATGCCGTTCGTTTGCTCCGTTTTATTATGATGCTTTTAGCTAGTACGTTTGGACTTTATGGTATTGGGCTAGGAGTCATATTGTTAGTTAGTCATACGGTTGGCTTGCGATCATTTGGTATCCCATATTTATCTCCCTTTGCCCCACTTATTGTTGCGGATCAAAAAGATGCGATTTTGCGCATACCAATACCATTTATGAGAAAACGTCCTCACCTTGTTAGTCAGAAAAATACAAATAGAATAAATACTAAAAAAGGTGGACAAATAGGGGAAGGGAATGAATAATCATGAATAGTTTATTGATACAGAGGTCATATAAGATTCTTTTATGTGTTTTATCTATTCTCTTCACATCAGGATGCTGGGACAGTAATGAATTACAAGATTTTAGTATAATATCAGGCATAGGGATTGATAAGGGAGGTGACGATCCTGAAGATAGATTTCGTACAACAGTCCAAATTATTAATCCTAGTATCGTCTCAGGTGGACAACAAGGTGGTAACGTTCAATCCTCACCAGTTACAACTTTTTCAGAAACTGGCAGTACATTAAAGGAAGCATTAAGGAAAATCTCAAATGAAGCACCAGCAGAGCTTTTTTTTCCACATATTCAAATCATGCTAATTGGTGAGGAACTGGCCAAAGATGGAATGAAAGAGCTTTTTGATGTGATTGAACGTGATCCGAAATTTCGGGTACTCTTTCCTGTTTTAATCGTAAAAGGTCATACAGCAGAAGATGCTTTAAAAGTCTCTACTTCATTAAGACCTATACCTTCAGCGAATATAGAAGGGAGTTTGGAATCTTCTAAAGAAATATGGGGGGAATTTCAAAGTACCCGTGCTGATCAAGCAATTATGAAATTGGCAGAAGGAAGTGTTGCTATTACAGGGATCCAGATTAATGGAAAAGTAGAAAAGGGGAATCAAACAGCTAATATGCAAGAAATTTCCCAGAGCGCGAAGTTAGAAATAAAAGGACTTGCGATTATCAGAGACGGTAAATTGGAAAAATGGTTGGAAGGAGATCCTGCCCGTGGTGTGGTGTGGGTTAATAATGAAATGGAACAGACAGTAATGAATCTTGATTGCCCTGAAAAAAAAGATGCAGTTGCAATTGATATTGGGCGTGCAAAATCAGGTATAAAGGTTAAGGTCAAAAAAGATAAGCCTGTTATTACTATTAAAATAAATGCAGAAGGGGATGTGTTGGAAACACATTGTCCAATTGAGCTCGATAAGGATAAGACGATTAAAAGATTAGAAAATCAGTTGAGTAAAGAAATTAAAGATGAGGTTATGACAACAATAAAAACAGTACAAGAGGAAAAAACTGATGTCTTTGGATTTGGGGAATATATCAACATTGAGGACAAAAATTATTGGAAAAAAATAAAGGATAAATGGGAAGAAGAAATATTTCCGGAGTCTAAAGTTAATGTAGAGGTGAATGCAACGATCCGACGGACCGGAATGAAAGTAAAATCGTATATAAAATAAGACGGATTTTGAAAAGAAAGGGATTGCTAGAGATGGAAAAAGCCAAGGTTAACGGTATTCAATTATTCGCACTGATGTTTATGTTTAATTTAGGGACAGCAGTGGTTGTTAGTTATGGAATAGGAGCAAAAAAAGATGCTTGGCTTGCCATCCTATTAGGAATGTCTATTGGATTCTGCTTATTTTTTATTTACTATCGGCTATTTTGTCATTATCCAAAGCTACCTATTACTGGTTATGCAAGAAAAATACTAGGGAACTATTTTGGGTGGATTATCGGTTTATTTTATGTTCTCTATTTTTTGCAAATTGCAACTCGACAGGTTCGTGACTTTAGTGAACTAATTGTTTCATCCACCATGACTGAAACACCGCTTTTAGCAATCCAAATCTCATTCGTTCTCGTCATTTGTTATGTTCTCAATCAAGGAATTGAAGTGTTAGCAAGAACAGCGGAAGTATTTATTGTGATTTTGCTTTTGTTAGGAGCAGCAGGGAACGTCCTCATCCTTGTTTCTGGAGAGTTTGAGTTGCATAATTTAAGACCCTTTCTTGAAAATGGATGGAAGCCGATCCTATCAACTGCTGTTTTGGAATCGTCTCATTTTCCATTTGGGGAAATGGTTGTTTTTACAATGCTGCTCCCTTATTTAAATAAGTCTGGTTCAGTTAAAAAAGTCTGGATGTCTGCCTTATTGTTAAGTGGACTTGCTTTAAGCTGGACTGCTAGTTTAAATATCGCGGTTCTTGGTGTTGATGTCATGGAAAGAACCACGTTTCCTACACTAGCGACTATCGGAAAGGTGAATCTGCTTGATTTTATTCAAAGACTTGATGTGATTGTCGTGTTTACGATGTTAATCACTGTTTTTTTTAAAGGATCGCTTTTTATTTATGGAGCTGTCATTGGGATTGTTGACTTATTTAAGTTGAAAAATCATCAGCAGATTTTGTTGCCGGTCGGAGGGATTATCATCGTTTCAGCTATGACAATAGCGACTAATTTTTCCGGATATATGGAAGAAGGGAAAGAGGGGTTACGCCCGCTTGTTTTTGCACTTTTTTTGTATTTTCCAGTATTAATGTTAATAGTATCAACGATTCGCAAGCGTTTGAAACAAAAAACCAATTAAGCTTTTTTCTGATTTCTATTTTTAAAGGACTGGAAGATTTGATTGCCAATAATAATGAAGACTAGAAATATTAACATGACATACTCTCCAGCCCCAATAATATTAAAGGTTTTTAGGAAGGTGTTTAATGATTCGAACAGCGTATCACCTAAAATAAGATCAACTGATACATTTGTTAAGATTGTTAAGAAAAAAATTAAGACAACTACACAAAACACCTTCAATACAATTCCTCCTATTTTTTCATATAGTATAAATAATCTTTATTATAGTGGAATCTTTTATCCTGCCTTAATGGCGATCTATCCCGAGAAAGAATTTTATTTTGCTGTTTTTTTAAATTGTACATTTATATTATTGCACATTATCTTTAAAAATATCTAGTTTAACTTACTTGCAGTTTGTTGTGTATTTCTGTACTTAGGGGATACTAACTAAAAATGATTGTAGAGGTGAATGATGAGACGATTTGTTTTAGCTTTATTCCTACTTTTTTCTATTTTTGCTACGTATCCTTATCAGACAAATGCAATTAATATGCCTTGTAGTATGGTCTTAGAGCCTGTCGATAAAAACCTAAAAAATGCTAAGGGAACAGCGTTAATATATAAAGTGCAACTAATTCCACAGAGTTTTGCTCGAACAAGGATAAGTATCCTTGGTGTTCATCTGCCAGTGCCATTTTCATATGGCAATTATGATAGTTATGAGGGGTTTGCATTTATTCCAGATGAAATAAGTTGGCGTTTTAGACTTTATCCAACTCCTGAAGAAAATAGTCCAACTTGGGCTGGGAGATTTGATTTCATTACAGCTGAAATGAAAAATGTAGAAGTTCAAGTTAGACTTTCTAATACAAAAAGTGAAAAATTAGGACCAATTATTTTAACAAACTATATTAAATACTGTAAGTAAGGTTGTTAACTTGTGCGTTTCAATAATATAGAGACGCTTTTTTTAATTGCTAGTGGCGTTAATGGTAAAAGTTATTTCGTAATAAATTTTTAAAATATTAATTAGGAATATGGTTTTGTTAAGTCAACCATCATTTTCATGCATACCAAATAGGGTGTATTATTTCAAAATAATGGATTATTAAGGGACAAACGTTGTGAATATGGTGTTTATATACGAATAATGTCATTTCCTCTCGAATTCTTTTATGAAAAAGAAAATAGGGAGGATTTTTTTTATGTTAAAAAGATTTAGAAATATGTTCTTAGTCTTTGTTGTTGGAGTCATCCTGATTGCAGGTCCTTCATTTACAGAAGCAGCAATGGGAGATCGGACACTAACAAATGGCTCATCAGGGTCGGATGTTGCCGAATTACAGGATTATTTGATGACAAAAGCTGTATTCCCCTACCATACATCGACAGGATACTATGGGGATATCACAGTAGAAGCTGTCAAAGATTTTCAGCGAAAACGCAACTTAAAGGTCGATGGTATTGCCGGACCGCAAACGAACCATGCGTTAAAAGTCTTGCGATATGGCAACATAGGAAAGCAAGTCATACATATTCAATATCAGTTAAAGCAAACAGGTCATTACAATTCAAGTTTAGATGGTATTTATGGAAACGGCACTGTGAGCGCGGTCAAGAGTTTTCAAAAGCAACAAGGGCTAGCGGTTGACGGAATTGCAGGTCCGAAAACAAGATCAGCGTTGGATAGTAAAGCCAAACGTGGTTCAGCTGCCGGTAAGACATTGACAGTCGCAAGCACAGCATATACGGCAAATTGTGAAGGGTGTTCAGGTGTGACAAGGATGGGTCTAGATTTAAAAAAATACCCTGATGCGAAAGTGATTGCGGTCGACCCTAGTGTTATACCGCTTGGATCCATCGTAAAAGTAGAGGGTCATGGAGTCGCGATAGCAGCGGATACAGGCGGCGGTATAAACGGAAATGAAATTGATGTGTTCATTCCTAACCATAATAACGCTCTCCAATGGGGACGTAAAAACGTACGTGTGGAAGTAATCGAATAGTTTCGATAGCTGACCTACACAATATTGCTGGAGGTCAGCTTTTTTGGAATGCCGGGCATCATTTAAAATAAAAAAATTCATATGTGAATTTTAGTGAAAGACTTATTTAAAGAATATTACATTCGAATTTTTTATTATATATAATGAAATGAAACAGTAGATAAAAAGTAATAAAAGGTAACGTAAGGGAGAGGGGGATTAATGTATGAGATACTTTGCTGTTTTTTTACCGATGTTGGATGAAGAAAAGAGTCAAAAATACCGTTCACAGCATCTTGATTATTTAAATGAAATGCGCAGAGAAGGTAAAATTTTTGCCAATGGACGATTTGCTGACGGAACTGGCGGATTAGTCATTTATCAGGTTAACTCATTGGAAGAAGCAGAACAAATAACTAAACAAGATCCCCATATTATTCAAGGGGCCCGAGCATTTGAAATTCACGAATGGGAAATGGTAAGTGATGAAGTTCTGCCTTATTAAAAGGGGAGACTGGGACAAATGAAGCTAAAAAAGCCTGCAGAGGGGCCAAGCCCCGTTAGCAGGTACTTTCTAAGCTTTTATAAGGTAATCACAATCGGTCCTTCTTTAGTAATGATGATCGTATGTTCACATTGAGCCACAATGCTGTTTTCTGTCACAAATGTCCATTCATCATCTTCGTATTGAAAAACTTCCTCTTCATCAGTGGAAATAAACGGTTCAAAGGCAATAACCATCCCTTCCTTCAGGAGCTCATCATCTAAAGGCTCATGATAGTTATAAATATGTTGAGGAGCTTCATGAATCGTTCGGCCAATTCCATGTCCTGTAAGGTTCATGATCACTGTAAATCCATTCTTCCTTGCCGTTGCAATAACTGCTTTGCCAAGTCCGCTTTTTTTAGAACCGGGCTTTATTCTTTTTAAGCCAGCTTCAAAGGCTTCTGCAGCAGTATTACATAATTTGGTTAAAACGGGATCTCCATTGCCAACCACGAATGAAATTCCAGTATCTGCAAAATAACCATTTTTAGAGCCCGAGACATCTATATTAACAAGATCGCCTTCTTCTATCACACGACTACCCGGGATACCATGTGCCACTTCTTCATTAATACTAATGCAAGTGTATCCGGGAAAATTGTATTCTCCCTTTGGAGCAGAGATTGCCCCGTACTTTTCAAATAAGTTTCCTGCAATGTCATCAAGTTCCTTCGTTGAGATACCTGCTACTGTTTTTTGGACTAATTCCTCTCGAATCAAGGATACGATTTTTCCTATTTCTTTTAATCCGTTAAAATCTTCTTCAGTCTT
Organism: Metabacillus sp. RB-C-LZQ-3-1; assembly: GCF_058315175.1. NCBI lineage: Bacteria > Bacillati > Bacillota > Bacilli > Caryophanales > Bacillaceae > Metabacillus > Metabacillus sp. RB-C-LZQ-3-1. The sequence goes on from NZ_JBZFLI010000003.1 coordinate 71,315, forward strand.
TGCAATCATGTGTTTCCCATCCATTTCCTTCAATTTTATATTACATGCATTATTTTAGATTATCTTATTTTAGAGTGAAAATCCAATCATTACGATCTTTTCGTTTTTAGTGATTTCTAAGACAGCTTGATTAGGAGTTAGACTCTTTTTAGTTTTTTATAAATTGGTAAACACTTCCAAAAATATATATGGGGTTAAATGAATTTTTAATAATAAATAAGTAAGTTTTACAAAAAAATATCATAGGTAATTAGAATTAATTTTGGGATGATGGTAAGTGGATAAGGGGAATGAAATTAATCTAAATGTTTCAGTTGGAAAATAGAAATAAGTTTATTTACCCAATACATAACGCAAGAAGTAATACCTATTATTTCAAGGTTTTTAGGAAATATCATTCTTCCGAAATGCTATAAGATACTTTTCAATTAGTTAATAAATCTAACATTTCCAATCCTATTTTTTGCAAAAAATCAGGATGGGAATAAATAGTACATAATTCCTAATATGGGATTTATTCCAAAAAATATGGAAAATTAGCCCTTTTTTAGTGTTATAATTTAGGAAAAAATAATAATTTTGTAAAAAAATGTAGGTCTTTCTCGAAATATTGGTGATTCAACGAAAGATTTTTTTAATCAAAAAACTATTTTTGATTAAAAAAATCTTAGTTCTCTATAAAACTATTTGACGTAATGTATGTAAGTTTTAAACTAATACGAAAATAACAAATAACTAGGCTCAATGCTTTTGGAAATAAAAACACTGAAAAGCAGGATGAAGAAGATATACCTATTCGTATTTTATAAATTTTTCAGTGAGGTAAAGGAAATGTCTTATAAAAAAATTTTTATGTTTTCAGGTCAAGGTTCTCAGTACATAGGAATGGGTCAAAAGTTATTTGAACAGACCCCATTATTTCGGGAACACATGTTAAGACTGGATCGAAAAATCCAAAAATTAATCGGAGAATCAGTTCTGAAAATAATTTACTCTTCTAAAAAAACTACGAATCAATTTGATCGCTTACTTTATACAAACCCGGCTATCTTCATGGTTGAATATGCACTTGCTCAAACATTAATAGCAAAAGGCGTTGAACCTGATGGAGTAATAGGGTCTAGTATGGGAGAATTTGCCTCAGCAGTGTTAGCCGATGTATTAACCATTGATGAAGCTTTACTAACTCTAGTAGAAATGTCCAGATTAACAGAGCTTGAATGTGAACGTGGAGGAATGTTAGCCGTATTCCATGATCCTAATTTGTTTCATGATAAAGCAGAACTCTATAAAACTTGTGAATTAGCTTCAATTAATTTTAATTCTCATTTTGTCGTTTCTAGTACATTGGAAAATCTAAATAGTGTTAAGGTCTACCTACAAAGTCTTAACATCATGTATCAACAGGTTCCTGTTCATTATCCATTCCATTCGTCCTATTTAAACCCAATGGCGGATAAGTATTTAGCATATCTCAAGTCATTGACATTTAATAGACCTAGCATTCCTTATTATTCTTGTGTAACAGGTGAACAGATACAAGAGCTAAGTCCAATGTATTTTTGGGATGTTGTCCGACAACCGATTCATTTTCGTAAGGCAATTAATAATTTGAATCAACATGAGCCAAAGATATATATAGACTTAGGTCCTTCTGGTACATTAGCTAGTTTTGTTAAACAAATTATTTCATCGCAATCTGACTCCAAGGTATATGCCATCATGACACCATTTAATCAAGATATAAAACATTTAAATGAGTTAGTAGACTCATCTGAAAAAGGGGAGAATAAGAGGATGTTAGCATATTTATTTCCGGGACAAGGTGCACAGAAAAAAGGGATGGGTCTTGATTTGTTTGACCAATTTCCTGAATTAACAAGGAAGGCTGATGAAATTCTTAATTACTCAATTCGCCAGTTATGTGTAGAAGATTCTCAGCGGAAGTTGGGGCAGACCCAGTTTACTCAACCTGCTTTATATGTCGTTCATGCTTTAGCTTATTTGAAAAAGTTACAAGAAACCGGAAGGAAGCCGGATTTTGTTGCAGGACATAGCTTAGGAGAATACAATGCTTTATTTGCAGCCGGAGCCTTTGATTTTGAAACAGGGTTACGTCTCGTAAAGAAGCGTGGGGAATTAATGAGCCAGGTGACAGGTAGCGGCATGGCAGCAGTCGTAGGATTTTCGGAAGAGAAAATTAAGAAAGTCCTATTAGAAAATGATGTACACACTATTGATATTGCTAACTATAATACTCCATCTCAAATCGTTATTGCAGGACCTAGAGAAGATATAGAACGAGCTCAATCGATCTTTGAATCAGCAGGGGTTGATATGTATATTGTGCTTCGAGTAAGCGGTGCCTTCCATTCGCGTTATATGGAGAAAGCGAAAGAGGAGTTTTCTCAATTTATTAAGCAATTTACATTTAATCGTTTGCAGATTCCTGTCATTTCCAATGTAACCGCACGCCCGTATCCAAACGATACTAATCCAAAGCAACTTTTAACCGAACAAATCACTACATCAGTACAGTGGACGGATACTGTAAGGTACTTACTAGCTCAAGGGGAAATCGACCTCGTTGAGATAGGTGACAGCTCAGTTATTACGAAAATGGTAACAAAAATTAAGGAAGAAGCAGAGCCGTTGAATTTGATGAAGGTTGCTTCAAATAAGGAAGAAGCTGTAGATGATCATCATACGCAAGTAAAAAAGTTAAATGTTGACACTTATTTTCAGGATGCACCTGCTATTTCTCCAGAGTCCCTGGGGGATGAAGTATTTAAACAGGAGTATAACGTTAAGTATGCATATGTTGCAGGTTCCATGTATAAAGGAATTGCATCAAAGGATTTGGTTGTCAAAATGAGTAAAGCAGGTATGCTTTCATTTTATGGTACAGGTGGTTTAAAACTAGACCGATTGGAAAGTGATATCCAATCTATTCAGCAACAGCTTTCAAATGGTGAGCCATATGGTATGAATCTTGTTCATGATCCAACAGATGTCATGATAGAGGAAAAAACGGTGGACCTCTTTTTGCGTTATGGGATTCGCCATTTGGAAGCCTCTGCTTTTATGGGAATTACGCCTGCACTCGTAAAATATCGTGCGAAAGGACTTTCGCGCAAGCTTGATGGATCAGTTGCTGTAAACCATACGATTATGGCGAAGGTTTCACGTCCTGATGTGGCCGAGGCATTCTTAAGCCCTGCGCCTGATCGTATGATTGATAAGTTGGTTCAAGAAGGCAAGCTTACATACCAAGAGGCAGACTTGGTACGCGAAGTACCTATGGCTGATGATCTTTGTGCTGAAGCTGATTCTGGTGGACATACAGATCATGGTGTGGCGTTTGCCTTGTTACCAGCAATCATTAAGTTGCGCGACGACATGATGTCACATTATGGTTATAAAAAACGTGTACGTGTTGGGGCAGCTGGAGGGATAGGCACGCCAGAAGCAGCAGCATCCATGTTTCTTATGGGAGCGGACTTTATCCTAACAGGTTCTATTAATCAGTGTACGGTAGAAGCAGGCACAAGTGATATAGTGAAAGATTTACTGAATCAAATGAACGTCCAAGATACAGAATCGGTCCCTGCAGGTGACATGTTCGAGATTGGGGCAAAAGTCCAAGTACTAAAGAAAGGTGTCTTCTTCCCAGCTCGTGCAAAGAAATTGTACGAATTATATCGCCAATATCCATCACTTGATGCGATCGATGAGAAGACGAAGGAACAATTACAAAAACGTTACTTTAAGCGCAGCTTTGAGGAAATTTATGAAGAAGTGAAATCATATCATCCAACAGAAGAAATCGAAAAGGCAGAAAAAAATCCAAAGCATAAGATGGCCCTGGTATTTAGATGGTATTTTGGTCATTCCACTCGTTTGGCTATTACAGGTGATGGAAACTATAAGGTCGATTACCAGATCCATACTGGCCCTGCTTTAGGGGCGTTTAACCAATGGGTTAAGGGAACTGAGTTAGACAATTGGCGTAATCGCCATGTTGATGAAATAGGCATTAAATTGATGGAAGGAACAGTGGACGTCTTATCTAAGCGGCTCAGGGAGTTACAAGACCTTGAGAAAATCACGGTTTAAAGGGAGGGAGAAATTTATGAAAAAGGATATTGCGATTATTGGGATTGCATGCCGTTTCCCAGGTGCCGATAATCCCGAAGAATTTTGGCTGAATCTTGAGAATGGTGTCAATTCCATCAAAGAAATTCCTCAAGAAAGATGGGATCTAAATAAGTATTATTCACCAGATATAACAGCTAGTAATAAGAGTATTAGTAAATGGTGTGGACTAATCGAGAACATTGACCATTTTGATTATCGATTTTTTCAAGTTTCTCCACGTGAAGCTAAGCAAATGGACCCGCAACAACGCTTATTAATGGAGCAAACGCACCTTTGCATGGAAGATGCGGGTGTTCCTCTATCTAAGCTGCAAAAGAAACAGACTTCTGTTCACGTAGGTGTCATGTCAAATGATTACCGTGAAGAGGTTACTAAACCAGAATATGAGATCGATAGCTATACTAGCCTTGGAAATATGGATGCGATTTTAGCTAACCGAATTTCCTATATGTTTGGACTGAGTGGTGTTAGTTCAGTAGTAAACAGTGCATGTGCGTCATCTTTAGTTGCGGTCCATGAGGCAAAAACAACTTTAGAGAATGGAGAGAGTGATTATGCTTTTGCAAGTGGCGTTAACCTTAATCTTCATCCATGGAAGTATATTTCATTTTCAAAATCACGAATGTTAAGTCCAGATGGACAGTGTAAAACTTTCGATAAAAATGCGAATGGATATGTGCCAGGTGATGGAATCGGTGTCCTGTTACTTCAAAGATTAGATGATGCACTTAAAGACGGTAACCACATTTATGGTATCGTAAAAGGTTCGGCAGTGAATCACGGAGGGCGTGCAGTATCAATGACAGCACCACGCGTAGAGGCGCAAAAACAGGTGATTCTATCAGCCTATGAAGATGCAAAGGTAAATCCAGAAACTGTTACATACTGGGAAGCCCATGGGACAGGTACATCCTTAGGGGATCCAATTGAAGTAGAATCAGCAACACAGGCAGTTCGAGAGTATTCAGATCAGACAGGTTTTTGTCAGCTTGGATCTGTCAAAACGAACATCGGACATCTTGAGTCCGCAGCAGGAATGGCGGGATTAATAAAAGTCCTCATGATGATGCGCCATCGAAAAATCCCCAAACTATTAAACCTTCAATCTTTGAACCCCATTATCGATTTTACACGGACCCCGTTTAAGGTTGCTGATCAATTGTCTGAGTGGAAAAAATCAGATTCAAATCAACCTTATCGTGCTTCTGTGAGTTCATTTGGTTTTGGCGGTGTTAATTCTCATGTTGTTGTTGAAGAATTTATGACAGAACATGTTCAAGAAGAAAATAATAGAAATGAAATATCGCAAATGTTTGCTCTATCTGCCAAAAATGAAAGTAGTTTACAAAATATTATCTGTAACTGGAAAAAATATATTTCATCCCCAGCTTTTAAAGAGACATCTCTAGAAAGTACATGTAAAACACAGCTTATTAGTCGTGGACAATTCGGGTTTCGTATAGCGCAGTGGGTGCATTCAAAAGAGGAGATCTTCAATTTCTTAAATAAAGCAGAGAAGGAGATCCAGTCAGTAAACAATAAGCCTTGGACAATTTACGTAGGCAATCTAGACATCAGCGGTTATGAAGATATTAAAGAATGGCGCCCTTTCCTTAAAGATATTCGTCACCAGATCCTTGCTTTAGGTGGAGAAAAATTATGGGCTTCATTTAGAAGGAAAAAGTGGAGTAGTGAAGACAGCCAGATGTTTTCAGTTTTAGTTGGTTACCTGATGGTTACCGCATTAAAGAGGGCTGGCTTTTCTCCGCAAATCATGTTAGGTGAGAAGACGGGGGCTTATCTAAACCTTGTATTAAGTGAAATGATGTCACTTGATACAGTTCTTGGTCTCATAAACGGGAAGGTAAATATACATGCAATACAGCTAAAACGACCAATCATCCCATTATTTGATCCAGTCAGAAAGCAGATGATAGTTCCATATCGGATAACGGCTAATTATCTTAAGAACCTATGTGAAGAAGTAGAAGTTACTAAGATTCCTGAGGACGTCTTTAATGAGGTAGTTGAGAAAGCTAGGCAGTTAGAATCTAGTCAATTTACATTTAAACGAAATTTACAAGAATGGAATAATGCGTTAACAGTCTTTAATTATAATATAAGCGAACTCCTTGAAGCAGAAGCTTGGACAAGCCGAGAACGTTGGCTTTTGTATATAGTCGTCACGTGTGCCATGAATAAACTGAATCGAAAGTGGGAACTTACAGAACAAAGCTTATGGAACAACCCTCGTTTTCAAGAGGTAGTGGAATTGATCCAATGTGATGTTATACCACAGGAGTTAGCAGTTGAATTAATCATGGTGGAAACACCAAATTACGATAGAGCTGCATTAATCATGGAAAACCGTCAAAATAAGTTAAAACGAATCGAGAAAATGCCTTTATTAAAAGAAATGAATCAAACAGTTGATGAAATAAATGATGTGCAAACTTGGTTTGAGACATTACTATCGACCAATTCTGTTCTTCAGATAGATGGTTATCACTTAATGGTATTAGGAAAAGGTAATTCTAAACTTACAGAGAAAGCAACGTTAGTATGTGATTTTCAGGAGGGAATCCAAAAGGCATGGGAACATACATTAAAATTGTTGTGGATTCAGGGAGTTGACTTTGACTGGGAAGTGTTTTATCAAGAAGGCTCGTTTATGAAGACTCGTCTCCCAGGATACTCCTTTGACCGCCAACCCTTTAGATTGAGTCCGACTAAAAAAGCTGTAGAGATAGAACCGCAAAGAGGCGAATCATTACATAAAGGTTTAACAAAGAGTAATGCACAAGATCAGACAAATCAAGACATAAAAATCTTACAAAATGAAAAAGAGGATAAAAGACAAATGAACACCTTATATGCAGAAACGCAAAACTATCTGAAAGATGTTTTAGCTGCTGAGCTGGAGGTTCATGTCGATGAACTTGACTCAGAAACTCGTTTTGAAGAGTTTGGCATCGATTCGTTGCTTATTCATCACTTCAATCATCGCATGGAACAAGATATTGGTGCGTTACCAAAGACGCTGTTGTTTGAATATGAGAATGTTAAAGAGTTAACAGAGTATATGGTGAATAATCATACCGATGAGCTTATAGGTTTTTTAGATTTGAATGAAAATGAGGCAAATAAAGTTTTCTCGACCGATTCGGTGATGAATGGAGAAAATCAAGCTAAAGTTAATCATGCAACAATTTCTCCATCTCCGAAAATAAGGGATGAGGACATTGCGATTATTGGTGTAAGTGGACGTTATCCTAAAGCTCGTACGTTAGATGAATTTTGGCAAATTCTTCGTGAAGGTCAAGATACTGTTACAGAAGTTCCAGCGGTGCGTTGGAGATGGCAGGACTATTATGATGCTGATCCGAACCAATCAGCACATGGAAAGTCGTACTCTAAATGGGGAGCTTTTTTAGATGATGTCGATCAATTTGATCCATTGTTCTTTCATATAGCTCCAACAGAAGCTGATACGATGGATCCTCAAGAACGATTGTTTATTGAAACTGCTTGGGCGACATTGGAAGATGCTGGTTACACTCCTCAACAATTACGTGCAATGCGCAGGGGTGAAAGTAGTGCTAATGTTGGAGTTTTTGTAGGAGCAACGACTCTTTCTTATCTACTCTTGGGACCTGATTTATGGAAACAAAAACAAGATGAGATGATCATTCCGACATCCTTACCTTGGTCGATTGCAAATCGCGTCTCCTACCTTTTTAACTTCCAAGGACCAAGTATGCCTGTAGATACTGCGTGTTCAGCCTCTTTAACGGCAATTCATCTTGCCTGTGAGAGTATTAAAAGGGGAGAATGTTCATCAGCTTTAGTAGGTGGAGTAAATCTATATCTTCACCCTTCAAAGTACGTTTGGTTGTCGCAAATGCGTATGTTATCTCAAACAGGGCGCTGCCATAGTTTTGGTGCACAAGGTGATGGATTTGTACCTGGTGAAGGTGTCGGTGCGGTTTTATTAAAAAGGTTATCTGACGCTGTTCGTGATGGTGATCAGATATATGGTGTTATTAAGGGAACGGCGCTTAACCATGGCGGACGGACAAATGGTTATACCGTACCAAACCCGAACGCTCAAGCAGAACTTATTAAGGGAGCCTTAGAAGAATCGGGGATTGATCCGCGTACAATCAGTTACGTAGAAGCGCACGGGACAGGGACTTCTTTAGGAGATCCTATTGAGGTTGCAGGCTTAACCAAAGCTTTTGATCATAGTGGAGAGGGGCATCAGTATTGTGCATTAGGATCTGTAAAAAGCAATATTGGTCATCTTGAAGCAGCTGCAGGGATAGCTGGCATCACGAAAATTCTTCTGCAGATGAAATATAAAAAACTAGTGCCTTCTTTACATGCGAATAAATTAAATCCAAACATTGAATTTGAAAAAACACCTTTCTATGTTCAACAAAAATTTCAGGACTGGTACCAGCCTATAATGGGTGATGGAAAAGTAGTCCCTAGACGAGCTGGTATTAGTTCATTTGGTGCAGGTGGGTCAAATGCTCATGTTGTCATTGAAGAATATACGGATCAGGTTGAGCAGCAATCAAAAAATGGACAAGGTATAAACGTATCAGTGCTGTCTGCTCAAACAGATGAACAGCTGCAAGTGTATGCGCGTGAATTAGTTAGTCACCTTACAAACCATCAGCCATCCGCTTTAAATGTAGCTTATACGTTACAGATCGGCAGAGTAGCAATGGAAGAGCGTTTAGCTGTTGTATTTCATAGTTTAGACGATCTATGTAACAAACTCATCAAATATCTTGACGGAGAAGCAAATGTGGAAGGTGTATATAGAGGAACAGCCCAAAAGCTTAACCAAAAGAAGAAAGGGAAGAAGAACCATTTACAAGAATTATTAGATGGACGCGATCAGAAGGAATATGCCGAAGAGTTAATAGAATCACAAAAATTTAATCAGTTAGCCGATTTCTGGGTTCTTGGAGGTCTAGTAGATTGGGAGGCCATGTATAAAGAAGGTCATAAGCCCCGTCGTATTTCATTGCCGACCTATCCTTTTGCCCGTGAAAAGTATTGGATTCCGGATAGTGTTCCAGAACAAGTGATTCCGAAAAAAAGAAGTGGTGAACTACAGCCCTTACATCCATTGGTGAGTAAAAACATCTCAACACTAAATGAGTATAAGTTTATGACGGTTATTTATGGGGATGAGTTTTTTATAGCTGATCACTATGTCGGCAAATCTCGGGTTCTACCAGGAGTTGTATCGGTGGAGATCGTCAGGACAGCAGCCGAGCTCATTTCTGCAGGGAGGAATATTCGTAAAGTTCGTAATATTGTTTTAATTAGTCCCATTCATGTAAAAGATGAGCCGGTTACTTTGTACGTTAGTCTCGTACCGGAACATGAACGTGAATCACTCAGATTTGAGATATATAGTCTTGATGAAGAAGGTCTGAAAGTTTTACATGGACAAGGAAAGGTTGAATTGGAATCAAGAGATCAAGTAAAGCAGGCAGTTGAATGGCGCGACATAGATGAAATCAAGTCACGTTGCACGAAGGGGTATAAAAGGAAGATTGATAGTTATCGCCACTTGCATTCGATTGAGCTTAATCTACGTGAAAGTTTTCAGTCGATTGAAGAAATCTATTTAGGTGATTCAGAGGCGATTGCACCAATTCACTTACCGCCACATTTAATGAACGATTTTTATTCATTTACCTTACATCCTTCGATAATAGATGGAGCTCTTCAAGTACCACCAGCAGGAGAGATGCGCGGGGCCGAAGAAATGATCAACCTTCCATACACAGTTGATGAAATAGAGATTATCCGGCCGCTTACAGACCGGTGCTACTCTATTTGTCAATTATCTCAAACGAAGAATGGCAAGAAGCCTAGAGTTCCTAAATTTGACGTAGATATAACAGACGATAAGGGGCAGGTCCTTGTTAAGGTGAAAGGATTCTTGGCTCGACCGGTTGAACCAGCAGAGTTTATGAAAGAAGAATTATCACAACAAGATGCTAACCATCCAGTGAAAGAGGAGATGCGTGCATCCTTTAAGCCTGTATGGCAAAAAGAATCATTACGTAAACAAATTACACGTCCAGTAGGACCGATTATTCTCTTTGACCGAGACGATTATCTTTGGAGAAAGTGGCAAATGGATGTGCCGGTCATCTTAGTTCAACCTGGTGATTCCTTTGTACAACTTGGTGAGAGAAGCTTTAAGATCAATCTCGGTCATAAAGAGGATTTTCATACATTGATGACTGAGTTGGAAAAGAGAGACTTGTTGCCCAAGCATATTGTCTATTTAGTAGGAGAAACTGGTATATCTTTCGATGCCTTGACCATTTCCAGCCAATTGAAGTCAAGTATTTATGCCTTACTATATCTTAGCCAAGCTCTCATGAAACAAAAACCTAAAGGCCCGGTGCAGCTTCTTCACATTTATCAAACAAAAGAAACTGTAGAGCCACTTTTAGGTGCCTTTGGAGGCTCAGCACGAACACTATGTTTAGAGAACCCTAAGCTTTGCTATCAAAATATTTCTGTTGATGAGAGAAGGAATCTGTTGTCTGTCATACAGAATGAGATTCAGCATGAACCGGAGGCGGGTATTGAAGTTCACTATGATCAAAATGATCTGAGATGGGTTAGACGCTTTCAACAATTTGATATTGAACAAGAATTGCAGAGTGAGTATACATGGAGAGAGGACGGGGTATACCTTATTACCGGCGGTTTAGGTGGTTTAGGTGTTATTTTTGCTGAGTATATTGCAAGACAAGCGCCTAACACCAAGCTGGTGTTGACTGGAAGGTCCGAGTTAGACGGAAAGCGTAATGAAACCTTACAAGCACTTCGCAACATGGGGGTTAGTGCTCACTATGTACAGGCGGATATATCACAACGTCATGTTGTACATTCTCTTATTGAGACAATAAAACAACGATTCGGTAAGATAAATGGCGTTATTCACAGTGCTGGAGTCATCCGTGATGCCTTTTTCATACGAAAAAAAGCGAGTGAAATGCAAGAAGTATTGGCTCCGAAAGTATTTGGTACATTGTGGCTTGATGATGCCTTAAGGAATGAAAATATAGATTTTTTCGTCATGTTTTCATCTAGTACTGCGGTACTTGGGAACTTAGGACAATTTGATTATGCTTTTGCCAATCGTTTTATGGACCTATTTGCAGAATGGCGGGAAGGAATGAAAAGCAAAGGAGGACGCAATGGTAAAAGTCTTGCTATCAACTGGCCGTTGTGGCTCGGCGGTGGTATGAACGTTGATGAGCATTCTAAGGAATTACTTTTTCAACGTTTTGGAATGAAAGCCATGTCCACTGAGTGGGGACTGGAAATGTTTGAGAAGGGGCTAACCTATGAAGGGAGTCAATTTATGTTAATCGAGGGGGATCCAAAGAAAGTTAATCAGGTGCTAAGTAAGACTGAACAACTACCAGAAGCTGCATTAAAACCAGAACAGGATGAAATGATATCAGATTCACTAGTAACTCAAATAGTACAGTCTATCAATGCTGTGGCTGTCACTAGTGATGATCGTGAAATAGAAACAGATGATGCGTGGACACGTTTACTAATCCAAGACTTAATCAAGATACTATCTGATTTACTCAAGATTCCTATCAAGCGAATACGTGCGGAAAGTGACTTAAGTGACTATGGGTTCGATTCAATTAAATTTATTGATTTTACAAATGCATTAAATAAACAGTTTGACACTGAGTTAACACCTGCGGTTTTCTTCGAGTACCCATCAATTGATAGCTTTGCAGACTTTCTAGTAGAAGATTATGCAGAAAAGTTGAGACCTTATTATGTCTCACAGGTTACAAAAACGAATTCTTCACATGAAAAAGTAGAAGAACAGAGTACCATGGATTCCGGGAATAACCAGGCAAGCACGGATGATGAAAGTCAGTCAATTGACGTTCATAAACAATTTATTGGTAGCGAACCAGATAAAAACCTACTCAATAGTATCGAAAATAAATCGACTAAAAGTGCCGGCAAAAAAGAAGCGAGAACAAAAGAACCGATCGCTATTGTTGGTATGGGCGGGATTTTTCCACAATCCGATGATATGGATGAATTTTGGAGAAACCTCGTGGAAGGTGTTGATTGTATTACAGAAATTCCGTCAGACAGATGGGATTGGCGTGAGTACCTAGGTGATCCTTCTAAAGAGCAGAATAAAACAAATAGCAAATGGGGCGGATTTATTCGTAATGTAGATAAGTTTGATGCTAAGTTCTTTGGTATCTCACCTCGTGAAGCCGAGTTGATGGATCCACAACAGAGAATCTTGTTGGAAACTGTTTGGAAAACAATTGAAGATGCTGGCTATAAAGTCTCTGACTTATCCCGGATAAAAACAGGGTTATATGTAGGGGCATCCACAAACGATTATATGGAATTACTGAAAGAGAACAAAATTGATGTCCAAGCTTATACGACGACAGGGAATTTCCATTCCATTCTCGTTAATCGTATTTCCTATTTACTAAATTTCAGTGGACCGAGCTTCCCAATTGATACAGCTTGTTCTAGTTCTTTAGTGGCGATTCGTCAAGCGGTAGAGGGTCTTTGGAACGGCAGCTGTGAAGCGGCTGTTGTAGCCGGGGTTAACCTCATACTTACGCCTACGATTTATATCTCATTTGGAAAAGCAGGAATGCTTAGCACAGATGGACGTTGTAAAACATTTGATCAATCAGCCAATGGTTATGTGCGTTCTGAAGGAGCAGGTGCTGTTTTACTTAAACCTCTCAGTAAAGCAATTGAAGATAATGATACGATCTATGCCGTTATTAAAGGAACAGCAGTTAACCATGGAGGTAAGGTTAACACCCTGACAACTCCGAACCCAAATGCTCAAGCATCGTTAATAATGAGTGCTTTTGAAGAAGGGGATATTGATCCTGGTACGGTTAGCTACATGGAAACACACGGAACGGGGACAAGTTTGGGTGATCCGATTGAGGTCAATGGTCTTAAAAAGGCATTTAAAGAACTCGCTAAACGCCGTGGCAGTCATTTTCCTGGAGAAGCATATTGCGGTATTGGCTCAGTTAAGACGAATATTGGGCATCTTGAGCCTGCAGCAGGGATATCAGGCTTGTTAAAAGTCTTGCTGGCGATGAGATACAAAACCTTACCAGCGAGTATTAACTTAACTGAACAAAATCCATATATCCAGCTCGATGGCAGTCCGTTTTATATTGTTAAAGAGTCACAGCCATGGAAAGCACTGCGCGATCAACAGGATCGTGAACTTCCAAGAAGAGCTGGAGTCAGTTCCTTTGGTTTTGGAGGGGTAAATGCCCATGTTATTCTTGAAGAATTTCATCAGCATAATGAGATACAGCAGGAGAGTGATGACCCTCAATTGTTTGTCTTTTCTGCAAAAAATCATGAACGCTTAGAGGCTTATGTCCAAAAATGGCTGGATTTTCTTAAAGAAAAGGAATACACCATGTTTGGCATATCGACAATGAATAAGAACAGGTCGATAGAACGTGAACTTGTCCAGTTGGCAGCAGATGTGATCGATGTTAATGATCAAGATATCCACGCAGATGAACCGCTTGTTGAGATAGGGTTTGATCTGGTTAATTTATCTGTTTTCCTGGGGCGTATTAATCAGCAGTATCACCTTAATCTTTCTGCAAACAGGTACACAGATTTTCCGACGATAGAGGACTTGGCTTCTGAAGTGGCAGAACTTTTAAATGGACAGCCGGCTGAGAAAGCAAAAGAAGGCCAAGGACTTTCTCTTCGCAACATGGCCTATACATTACAAGTGGGGCGTGAAGAGATGGAAGAGCGTGTTGCCTTTGTCGCATCAAGTAGAGAAGAGCTTATGAGGATGCTTTCTTACTATATTAATAGAGATCAAGAAGCGGATATTTATACAGGAAATATTTCGGAATATGATCAAAAACATGTCGGGCTTTTGCTCGACGGGCGCGAAGGTGAACAGTTCTTACAGACCATACTTCAAGAAAAGAAATGGAGCAAAATTGCACAATTATGGGTGTCTGGTGTCAAGATTGATTGGAAATTTCTCCATAAAGGGCAGTCTGTTCGTCGCTTATCCCTTCCAACCTATCCTTTTGCAAGAGATAGTCATTGGTTTAAAAAGGTGAAGAAAAATCAACAAACAACAAAGGAAAAAGAATTTGGTCGTCTGCAGTCTGATCAAAAGCAGTTTGAATTCAATCAAACCTTGTATCGTGAAGATAAACTTATAAATGATCATATTATTGACGGAAGACCATTATTACCAGGTGTCGGCTATTTGGAGTTCGTTATGAAATCAGCTGAAAATGCTATCCCGCAGGAACACATGACATTAGAACAAGTCATTTGGCTGAAACCCCTTGTCGTTAATAATAAACAAAAGATCCGTACGGTATTGACCAAGCAGGAACCGGGCCTCTATAAATTTGAAGTTCTAAGTGAGCCTGATGAAGGAAAAGTCATAACTCATGCAACAGGCTATGTGACGAATAAAGAGCTGCATTCTTCGCAACCAGATGAAATTTCCTTACACGATGCCATTGACCGGACATCAACTCGATATGATCAACAGACAATCTATCAATTGTTCAAAGAGCGCGGCTTGGCGTACGGACATTACTTTCAAGGGATTCAGGAACTATGGGTTTCTGAACAAGAAGCAGTTGCAAGTTTACAGCTTCCACAGGAATATGTGAAAGAATTAGAAATCTATCAGTTACAGCCGACCCTGATGGATAGTGCATTGCAAACAATTGCAGGACAGATTACGTATCAAGACAGCTCCAATCAGCAAACGATACTGCCGTTTGCTGTGGACAGTGTAGAGTGGCTGCGGCCATTGCAAGCTGAATCTTTTGTTT
The DNA here is from genome assembly GCF_058315175.1 of Metabacillus sp. RB-C-LZQ-3-1. Taxonomy (NCBI): domain Bacteria; kingdom Bacillati; phylum Bacillota; class Bacilli; order Caryophanales; family Bacillaceae; genus Metabacillus; species Metabacillus sp. RB-C-LZQ-3-1. Next base: position 86,389 of record NZ_JBZFLI010000003.1, read on the forward strand.
ATGTTAAGGCATTAGAAAATGGCAGATTCAATGTGTATGTTACAGATATTCATGGTCAAGTTGCAGTAAGGATGATGGATATTATGGTCCATGTTTCTCGTAAGAAAAGCCCTGAACCAATCAATCTTGAAAACTTCTTTTATGAGACAGGTTGGAAACAAAAAACACTTGCTGCATATGAGAAGCAATTAGCTGAGGTAAATAACAGTCAGTCCATCTTAATTGTAACTCCAAGGGATACAAAAGGGGTGGATCAAGAGATAGCTAAGCACCACCAGAGGGACCTGGTTCATTATCTTAAATTGGATGAACAAATAGATTGGGAAAATTCATTGAGTTTGATTCCAAGGCCGGATGTTATTTACTTCCTTGGCGGTATTCAAACCCATCAAGTCAATACAGCGGGTGATGCACTTGAGTTAATAAATGTAAGTCAAGAACAAGGGGTGATGGGGCTTTATCATTTGATCCGAACCATGAGTCGGATAGAGTGGATGCAGAAAAAGATAGTCCTAAAGGTCATCACTAATGATGTCCATGCTATTGATCCAGATGAGCGTAATTACCCCCTTTCTGCAAGTCTGTTTGGACTTACGATGACTGTTGCCAAAGAATACGCAAACCTTCAGGTAAGCTGTATCGATCTAACTTTACATGATTCGATCTTTTCTCAGTTACCTTTTATTTTTGCTGAACCGTCGCATCCAAATGGGGAATGCATTGCTATCCGTAATGGTAAACGTTATGTCTATCACCAACAGCCTGTAGACATACCCCCTGTTTCAACAACTGCTTTTAAAAAACGCGGTGTTTATTTTATTGTCGGAGGGTCAGGAGGAATTGGACTTACCTTGAGTCAGTATTTAGCGGAGAAGGTACAAGCACGTTTGGTCCTAATCGGTCGCAGTGCTCTTACTGAAAAGCAAAAGCAACAAATAAAACATGTTGAATCGGTTGGCGGGGAAGTAATGTATTACCGTGCTGATGCGACTTCCTATGAGAGTTTGCGTAAGGCAAAAGAGGAAGCAATGAATCGATTTGGTCATATAAATGGGGTTATTCACGCTGCTATTGTCCTAAAAGATCGTACCTTGGATTGGATGGATAATGAAAGTTTCAGTCAAGTTCTTCGTCCAAAGGTAGAGGGAAGTATACACCTTCATAAGGTATTTAGTGGTGATTCTTTAGACTTCATGCTGTTCTTCTCCTCTGCGCAGTCCTTTACAGGAAGTCCGGGGCAAAGTAATTATGCTGCAGCCTCCACATTTATGGATGCTTATGCACGTACTATAGATCGACAAGAAGACTACCCTGTTCATGTTATTAATTGGGGATTCTGGGGAACTGTTGGTGTTGTTGCAAATCAGGATTATAGGGACCGTCTTGCTAAACAGGGTTTTCATTCTATCCAACCGAAAGAAGGAATGGAGGCACTTGAAAGAATTTTAGCTCACTCTTCAAAACAGGTTCTTGCTATCAAAGCGGAGAAACGAGTGATCGAGGGGATGAATGGTAGAGTATCGGCGCCAGTTAGAGATGGAGTGTCAATTGCTCAACAGTTGGATATTAGAGAATATCCTAACTTGAATCAACATATTCCACCACTTGGTATAAATGAGCACAGCATAAAGGCATTTGAAGAGTTGTTGCGATTTAGTCAATTATTGTTATTAGATTTCTTTCAGTCACAAGGGGTCTTTTGTAAGTTAGATGAGCGGTATGAAATTGAGGTGCTTAGACAGAAGCTTGCTGTTTCCGAAGAAAACCGGCGTCAGTTCCATGCACTTATTAGCCTGCTAGAAAAGCGAGGATTTGTAACCTTTGATGGTGATTTTGTCACAAGTACAGCACAGGTTGAAAATCAAGCTGTACAAGAGACATTGCTTCAGTTAGAGGAACGAATAAAGAAGGTCGTAAATCGTTATCCCGAAGTGTCGCCTCACTTTAGATTACTGCAAACGTGTATGAATCACTTTATAGAGATTTTACGGGGGGATATTCCATCAACGACTATTATTTTTCCGAACTCTTCGACAGAGCTAGTGGAAAGTATCTATCAAGGTAGTTATTATGTCGATTACTGTAATCAGCTAGTTGCCCAAACTGTTAGAGCTTATATAGAGGAAAAGGCAGCACAACTAGTGCCAGGTGAGAAATTGAAAATATTGGAGGTTGGTGCCGGTACAGGTGGAACGAGTAGATGTGTCCTTAATGAGATCGCAGGCTACCAATCTCAAGTTGAGTATGTTTATACAGATATTTCAGCTGGATTTACGCAATTAGGCAAGCGTAAGTATGGTGAAAAATATAGGTTTGCATCTTTTAAAACATTGGATATTAGTGTTGATATTGAGAAGCAAGGTTTTGTAAAACAGGAGTTTGATATTGTTATTGCGGCCAATGTTTTACATGCAACGAGTAATATTAGAGATTCCCTTACTACAGTTCGGCAATTGCTGAAACCAAATGGATGGCTACTTTTAAATGAAGTGACAGAGGTACAAGAATTCCATACACTTACGTTTGGTTTATTAAAGGGATGGTGGCTATTCGAAGACGTAGAGGTCCGCATGAAAGATTCACCACTCCTTTCACCAGGTATGTGGGAGCAAGCCCTAAGAGAGACTAGCTTTATAGATATTGCTATTTTAAGTGGCCATAAAGATTTAAACAATCCATTGCCTCAAAATGTCATTGTAGCGAAATCCGGAGTCCCTGAACAAGTTGTTTATAGCCCTGAAGCTAATGAACAATCTATTAAATTGTTTATACAAAACACAATAGTTGAACAATTAGCCGAGTCGCTGGGCATGAATCCTGATGAAATCAACTTGAAGCAATCATTCTCCAGCTATGGAGTAGATTCGATTGTTTCTGTTGAGCTAGTTAATCAAATTAATGAATCACTTGGGATCGTTTTACGTACCATAGCAATCTTTGATTATCCTAATATCAAAGAATTAACTGATTTTATTTACAAAACTTTTGCCAATGAGTTGACTCATACTCAGACTACTATTAACAAGTCAATATCAGAGCAGGAAATAGCTGTAGGTTCTGACTTTCTTGCTGCTGTCTCTCAGACTGGATCTACAATGGATCAAAACGAAATCATACACCCGGTTCAGACCCTGTCCGGGCATGAGGTTCAAGACTATATTGAAAACACGATTATCCAGCAGCTTGCTGAATCGCTTGGAGAACAAACGAATGCCATTAGTCTTAAGAAGGACTTTTCAAGTTACGGAGTCGATTCCATTGTAGGTGTTGAATTAATCAATCGGTTGAATGATGCTTTTCAAATTGTTTTACGTACCATTGTGATTTTTGATTACCCGAATGTAAAAGAACTGACAAGCTATATTTATGAAGAATTTGGAGAGAAAATTTCTTCTCTTATACAACCGGAAAATATTATTTCTGAACGATCTAATAAGGAAAACGAATTGATGGACTTATTGAATAAATTAGAAGCAGGAGAACTTGATTTGGAAGAGGTTAACAATCGGATAGGAGGATAACCGTGAATGATAAGCAAATAAGGATGAAGATTTTAAAGTTGATTAAAAACCAAACCATATCTAAAGAAGAGGGTGCAAAGCTTCTAGTCAAGATGCTATCAGAGGACTCTGAAGATATTTCAAATGAGCTTGAGGAACGGTTTCAAGCGATTATACTCAATAAGCCCGGGACTCATCAAGATATACAAGTTCGTTCGATCCTTGATCAAGAGCCAGGTCCAAATGAGGTTCAAATACTTGTTAAAGCATTCCCAATTAACTTCTCCGATTTTTTGCTTATCAAAGGGTTGTATCCTATGATGCCTGATTATCCGTTCACTCCGGGAGTTGAAGTTTCCGGGGTGATCAGGAGAATTGGAAAGAATGTTACACGGGTAAAGGTAGGCGATGAGGTTATCGGGGTGATGCGTCTTGAATGTGGAGGGCAGGCTACGTTAGTGATAACCGATGAGAATTTGGTTGTACGAAAACCTGACAAACTGACACATGAGGAAGCATGTGGTTTTCCGGCAGCTTTTTTATCGATGTATATGGCGTTTGAGAGAGCACAAGTTAAAGCCGGAGATAAGATATTCATCCCAACTGCAACAGGTACCAATGGATTAGTGGCTGTCCAGTTAGCTCAACATATCGGCGCTGAAATCTATGCCTCAGCAGGCTCACATTCAAAGCTGGAGTATTTACGGCGACTTGGTATTACAAATCTTATCAATTACCAACAAGATGATTTGGAACAAAGACTATTAGAGATGACAGGTGGACTCGGTGTCGATGTTGTCATCAATACGACTGCTGGTGAAGGCATTCAAAAAGGTCTAAATAGTTTAGCTCCAGAAGGCCGTTATGTTGAGATTGCGGTGTTTGGCTTACAGGCGTCTGGTAGACTCGATCTATCCAATATGGTTAATAACCAAACCCTGTTCAGCTTTAATGTAAAGAAGTTTTTAAATGATCATCCTGAAATGCGATGTTATTACCTTGATATCATGGCAGCTTGTTTAGAAAAGGGGATCGTCAAACCAATTGTGGCAAAAATTTTACCTTTCACAAAAATCAAAGAGGCCTATGAAGTGAAATATGATCGGAGTACGATTGGACGGGTGGTTGTGAACTTCCCATATGCGGAGAACATTTCCGCTGAACGCAAACAAAAGGAAGTTTCGCCAGTTGAACCACTGTTGTTTCCTTGGATTCAATCGGATGATGCAGAAAAGAAACCAACAAGGCAACAGGAATCGAAATATGAAAAAGCACCCTCTACCTCGTCATCAAATGATATTGCCATCATTGGAATTTCCGGCCGCTTTGCCGATGCGGAAAATGTTGAACAATATTGGGAAAATCTTGTGAATGGCAAGAGTTCTATTGTCGATATTCCAAAAGAGCGTTGGGACAATACTTTGCATTTTGATCCAGATCATGAGAAATGGGATAAGACGAGTAATAATTGGGGCGGGTTTATGAAGGATATAGATTTGTTTGATTCATTATTTTTTAATATATCCGGTCATGAAGCAGAACAAATGGATCCGCAGCAGCGAGTATTTCTTGAAGAAAGCTGGCGTGCCTTAGAAGATGCTGGTTATGCAACTGAAAAGATCTCAAACAGGAGGTGCGGTGTCTATGTTGGCGTTGCTAAAGGAGATTATGTGGCCAAAATGCAAGAAGCTAACATGCCGACTCGCGCCCAATCATTCTGGGGTAACGAGAGCTCGATTTTAGCGGCAAGAATATCTTATCACTTAAATTTAAAAGGGCCGGCTATTGCAATTGATACAGCGTGCTCATCTTCATTGGTGGCGGTTCATATGGCATGCCAGAGTTTGCTCACCGGCGAATGTGAGTTAGCTCTTGCTGGTGGTGTTTTTATTTATACTACCCCGGGATTTATTAAAGTGGCATCAAGTGGCGGCATGCTTTCGCCTAATGGGCAGTGTAAGACATTTGACGATGATGCAGATGGATTTGTTCCAGGTGAAGCAGCAGGAGCACTTGTACTTAAGCCGTTTGAAGCTGCACGGCGTGATGGCGATCAAATATATGGAGTTATAAAGGGATCGAAAATAAATCAAGATGGAAAAACCAACGGAATTACTGCGCCAAGTTCAATTGCTCAAACAGAAGTACAACAGGCCGTCTATGATGAGTTTAATATTCACCCGGAAACAATTCAGTATATTGAAGCACATGGAACGGGAACGAAACTAGGTGACCCTATTGAATGGAATGCACTGACTAATACTTTCCGTCGATATACAGATAAAAAACAATTTTGCGGGATAGGTTCGGTTAAGACAAATATTGGTCATACAGCTGCAGCAGCAGGTGTGTCGAGTCTCATAAAGCTACTTATGGCTTTTAAATATCGACAACTTCCTGCCACACTCAATTTCAATACACCAAACGAATATATCGATTTTGATACAAGTCCGTTTTTTGTGAACAACAAGCTGCGTCAGTGGGAAGTGGAGCCCGGTCAATCAAGACGTGCTGCTGCAAGTTCGTTTGGTTTCAGTGGAACAAATGCTCATATTGTTTTGGAGGAATCAATCAACCATTATCGATCAATTGACAGACCACTAATGCCCTATTATTTGGTTCCTATATCAGCTAAAACGACAACGGCTCTTGATACGAAAATTAGTGATTTAGCTAATTGGCTTGAGGGGGAGGGGCAGGATGTCTCCCTTCTGGATATATGCTACACCTTAAGTTCACGTCGCAGTCATTTTGAGGAACGTAGGGTATGGGTTGTTAAAGATAAGCAGGAGTTACTGGATTCTCTACGGGAAGCTCGTGTTATCGACTTTCCTAACGATTTTATAGGTTCAAGTGACCAGCTATTAAAAGAGCTGGCCGAAAAAGGACTTTCACGAACGGAAGTAAGGTCACATTTGACTAAATTAGCGGGTCTTTTTGTTCAAGGTGAAGTGATCAATTTTGACATACTATATCACACTATGAATTGTTATGTTGTTTCACTGCCGTCATACCCATTTGAACGGATGCGCTATTGGGTCAATGAGAAGGGTGATTCAGTAAATAAAATGTTTAACGTCAGTCAAGACTCAATTGCTCCCGGCGAACTGCATCCATTGTTAACACAAAATATTTCAACATTTGCAAATCAGCGTTATACATCTGTGTTGTATCCATATGATCACTTTTTAACTGGACATGTGGTAAACGGTGAGAAAGTCTTTCCAGGTGCTTGTTTTATTGAAATGGCTAAGGCAGCAGGCGAGTTAGCTGGGGAAGAAAAGATTTTCTTTATACAAGATATCTTTTTCCTGCGTCCATTAAAAGTCGATGATCATCCAATAGAAGTTCAGATTGAACTTTATCATCAAGAGGATAGAATAGAATTTCAAATTTATACTCTTGAAAAGGAACAAATAGTCATTCATTGTGAAGGTTGTCTTCTCTACGCGAAGGAGGATCTAGATGAAGAGAATGAAATAATCAACCTTGATGATTTGAAAGAGGATTTTAGCCAACTAATAGATAAGGAAGAAGTCTATAAACGATTTGAAAAGCTTGGTTTACGCTATGGCCCACACTTTCAGTCATTAGAGAGGTTATATCTTAATAGAGATCAAAATGAAGTTTTATCTTATTTAGAAATACCAGAAGCAGTTTTAGCAGATTTTGAGAGATTTTCTATTCATCCTATATTGCTGGATGGTGCTTTACAGACAGTAATCGGGTTTATCGATGAGTCATTGTTACAAAATTACAATTTATTTCTTCCAATTGAAGTAGGTGAAGTAGAACAACTACATCCGCTTACAACAAGTGTTTTTGTTCACATCCTCCTAATTGAAGAAGAGGATAACCAAAAGGTTTTTGATGTCTATCTTTATGACTCTAGCGGAACATTACTTGTTGTGTTAAGTGATTTTACGATTCAAGCCATTGGATCTGCCAGGGGGGTGGTCGTTCATGAATAGTCATCATACTGAACAATCGCATGTCTATTATTATCGCCCTTTATTGATAAATGAACCATTGCCGGAACATGTGAATGATGTGAAGAAGCAAACATTGGTGCTATTTGGTGCTGACAATCAGTATGCTCAAAACGTAAAAGATACAGGGTATCACGTCATAAACGTTAGGGTTGGTCATCAATTTCAAGTCCACTCATCTAATAATTATGAAGTGAGTCAGAATCGTGCTGATGATTATCATCAATTGGTAGCTTCATGGAAGAAAGAAGGCATTTGTCCTGATAAGATTATTCAAATTTCGGACCGCCAATCGGAAAAGAGCCATGATGTTTATATTACATTCTTTTTAGTAAAAGCACTGCTCTTTCATGGCATGGAAGCCTTGGATTGGCTATATGTTTATGAGAATCATGGAGATACATGTGAACAGGAAGCAATGGCTGGATTTTTCCACTCCTTACATGCTGAAAAGCCGCAGGTAAAAGCAAAAATAGTAGCTGTAGATAAGAACCTCGATTTGATAATTGATACCATCATGGCAGAAGCATCTGTTCAAGAAGAGGATGTAATAGAAGTAAGCTATCAAGATCAGGTCAGGCAGGTGCGCCGTATTCAACAGTGGGAAAACTTGAAGAATCAGGGCAGCAAGTCTTCGATATGGCGAACTAACGGTGTTTATATCCTGACAGGCGGAGCAGGTGGCTTGGGTCTATTGATGGCAGAACATATTGTTAATCAAACACAAGCTAATATCATCCTTGTAGGTCGGTCTGCATTGTGTAAAGGTAAGGAAGGAAAATTAGAAGAGCTAAGTCGTTTTGGTTCAAATGTTGTCTATTATCAAGCTGATATTACGAAAGAGGAAGATAGTAACAAATTAATAGACGATATTAAAAGTCGATACGGCCGGATTCATGGTGTCATTCATATGGCCGGTTGTCTTCGCGACGGGTTTCTGCAGTCGAAGAATCAACAGGCATTCACTGACGTTTTAACAGCAAAAATAGATGGAACAAAAAGGTTAGATGAAGCGTTAAAGTCTGAAAAGCTTGAGATGTTTGTTCTATTTTCTTCACTGATCTCGTTGATAGGTAATGCCGGGCAAGTCGATTATGCTTATGCAAACAGGTATTTAGATGCTTTTGCGACCAAAAGAACAAAACAAGTTAAGGCTGGGGAAAGACATGGAGTTACCGTTTCCGTTAACTGGCCATTATGGCAAGACGGTGGGATGACAGTTGATAAGCGTACACAAGAGTGGATGAAGAAAGTAATGGGGCTCGATCCACTATCTAAATCAGATGGGACGGCCGGATTTGAAACTGCAGTAACGAGCGGCTTATCCCAGCTAGTTATCCTTTCAGGCAGTCGAGAAAATATATTGAGTAGAAAGGCGGGGAAACATGTGACAAAGGAAAACGACAGTACACAAGGCGCAAGTGATCAAGAATTGCAACTCAAAACAGAAGAATACCTCAAACAAATTCTAGCAGATGAAATAAAAGTCCCAGTCTCTAAAATTAAGAGTCATTCAGCGCTTGAAGATTATGGGATTGATTCGGTTCTTTTAGTTGCATTAACACGCCAGTTGGAACAGGATTTTGGGAGGGTTTCCAAAACGCTCTTTTTTGAATATCAGACGATTGCTGAACTGGCAAACTATTTCGTTACCACTTATAAAGAAGAACTGCTAAAAATTTTAAAGGTAACAAAACTAGAAAGCAAACAAAGTCAAAATATTGACCAGTTCATAACAACACCAACTGGAAAAAATAAGAACAGCCGATTAACTACCTCGCGCTCTAGAAGGAACCGTAGCAGAAAACGTCGTGAAAGATCTCGAACAACTCAAGTTGATACATACGAACCCATTGCGATTGTCGGGCTCAGTGGAAGATATCCACAAGCTAATGACCTAACTGAATTCTGGGAAAACATAAAGCAAGGCAAGGATTGTATTCGAGAAGTGCCAACGGAGCGCTGGAATTGGCGTGATGGTTTCGATCCAGATAAGAATAAAAAGGGTTCGATCTATACCAAATGGGGCGGATTTATGGACGATGTCGATTGCTTTGATCCTTTATTCTTTAATATATCACCTAAAGAAGCAGAGCTGATGGATCCTCAGGAACGACTCTTCTTAGAAACAGCATGGCATACTCTAGAGGACGCTGGCTATACAAGATATAGCTTGGGTACGGATAAAGTAGGGGTGTTCGTTGGGGTAATGTACGGTCAGTACCAAATGCTGGGTGTGGAGGAAGGACTAAAGGGTAATCAGGTGGCACCAAGTTCGTCCTATGCTTCAATAGCAAATCGAGTATCCTATTACATGAATTTCCACGGGCCGAGTATGGCTTTGGATACGATGTGTTCATCTTCACTTACAGCCATTCACCTAGCTTGTGACAGTATTCGAAAAGGGGAAAGTGATGTTGCATTAGCCGGAGGGGTAAATGTATCCATTCATCCGAGTAAGTATCTATTTTTAAGTCAGGGGAAATTCGCTTCTACTGATGGCCGTTGCCGTAGTTTTGGCGAAGGCGGAGATGGCTATGTACCAGGAGAAGGAGTAGGAGCGGTTTTACTTAAACCACTTGGCAAAGCTCAAGAAGATGGAGACTACATCTACGGAGTTATCAAAGGCAGTTCATTAAACCATGGTGGAAAGACGAATGGATATACAGTTCCTAATCCTCAAATGCAAGCGGAATTAATCAAACAAGCTTTAAACCAGGCTGAGGTCGATCCAAGAGAGGTTAGTTATATTGAGGCACACGGAACAGGCACTGCACTTGGTGACCCGATAGAAATCACCGGCTTAGTGAAGGCATTTGGTAATAATAATCGTGAGCAGAATCAGTGTGCGATTGGTTCGATCAAATCTAATATTGGTCATTTAGAATCCGCAGCAGGGATAGCAGGTTTAACAAAGATCTTACTTCAAATGAAACACAAAAAGTTAGTACCCTCACTACATGCAGAGACACTGAATCCGAATATTGATTTTGCTAGTACACCCTTCTATGTTCAGCGAGATCTGAGGGATTGGAAGGAACCAGTAAGTTTAGAGAAAGATATTGAAAAAAAGTTACCGCGAATAGCAGGTATCAGTTCATTTGGTGCGGGTGGTGCTAATGCTCATCTAATTATTCAAGAGTGGGTAAATACAAACACGGAGCCAGTTCCTTCTAGTAAACAGTTGATCGTTTTATCTGCTCGTAATCAGGAACGTCTTAGGAACTATGCCAATCGATTGATTGAATACTTAAACAGGGAAAAAAGGGAGCTTGTACTATCCGATGTAGCCTATACATTACAAGCCGGGCGTGAAGGTTTAGCTGAACGCTTGGCACTAGTTGTAAGTGATTTTGATGAATTAATTGAAAAGCTTACACTCTATGTAAAAGGTGCTTCAGCGATCGATGGAATGTACTTTGGTAATCAAAAACAGAGTGAATTAGATCATATCCTTGAAGGTGAAACAGGGCTTCAGTTTATGGAAACAGTGATTCAGAGAGGTGACTGGACTAAATTAGCACAATTTTGGCAAGCTGGTGTTGATCAAATTCCTTGGAAAAAACTGCATGACCCCCGTCAACCTAAGCGGGTTCCACTACCGGTTTATCCTTTTACACGTGAACGCTATTGGATTGCAACTAGCGGTGATAAACATAGTATTAAGAAAGAAGTGGTTAAAGGACTTCATCCTTTATTGCAACAAAATACATCAACTTTTGAGGAACAAAGGTTCACGTTAACATTAACTGGACAAGAATTTTATCTTGCAGACCATCACGTCCATAATAATCAAGTATTACCGGGAGTTGTTTACATAGAAATGGCACGTGCTGCAGGTGAGCTTTCATATAACAAGCCTGTGAAGCAAATCAAAAATGTAATTTGGGAATCTCCAATTGTTGTGCAACAGGATCAAGAGCTACAGCCGGTATCGATTAGCTTGTACCCGCAACAAGCATATGCAGCTTTTGAAGTATGGACAGAAAAGCACCGAGGTGAAAGAACCATTCATGCGCATGGTGAGGTCCATTATGAAGAGAACAACAAGGGTGCAGATACAATTGAACTGGAAACAATTCGTTCCAGGTGCCAAACCGAGTGGCAGAGAGAAGCTTGTTATCAGCGTTTTAAATTAAATGGTTTTGATTATGGTGAAAGTTTTCAATCATTGATTAATCTCCGCTTTTCGAATGACGAGGCTTTATCAGAAATAGAGTTGTCTGACAAGGTACAAAACGGTGCAAAATCTTATATGTTACATCCAAGTTTATTAGATGGTGCTTTTCAATCCATATTGGGACTACTTGAAGAAAAGGGAAACAAGACTTATTTACCCTATGGTATGGAATCGTTAGTTATTTATGATTCGATTCAAGATGCACGCTATGTTCATGTGAAAGAAGAGAAAGGAAAAAACATAAACGATCATGAACGTGAGTTTAAGATTGTTATTACAGATCAAGTTGGAAGGGTATTAGCTATTATAGAGAATTTTACTATACGTCAAAGCCTATCCTTTCACAGAAAGTCAGAAACACAAGTCGGTACTTTTTATTTGAGTTGGGAAGAACAACCTCAAGTATCTTCACCAGGTATTCAACTAAAAGGTGATATCTTACTGTTTGCCCCGGATGAAAGGATATTTCAGAAATTAAAATCTAAGTTGGAAAAAGAAGCTTTCGAAGCAAGGGTGCGACTCGTACAACCAGGAAATGCCTTTGATGTACAGGGAGATGAAATATATTATGTTAATCCTTCTTCTAAAAAGGATTACTTAAACTTGTTTAATCACTTGATTACTAACGGATTCAAGCCAAATAACATCATTCATGTATGGTCACAAGCTAAGGATGATTATAGTAAGGAAGGAATAAAGGCAAGGTTAGATTATAGTGTGTATTCACTGCTTTATATTGCTCAAGCAATCATGACTCATAAACTTAAGCAAACAGTAGATATAACGTATATCTATTATGAGCAGGAAGGACAATCACTTTATGCTGCAAACAGTGGCTGGCTCAAAACATTGGCAGAGGAAAATCCTATGTTTCGATGTAAGAGTGTTGCCACAGACATAGATCCAAATCATAAGATTGATCATTGGCTAGAAGAAACATGTATCGATCAAACAATAGCAGAAGTTCGCCTAACAGAAGGCAAGCGTTGGGTAAAAAGGATACAAAAAACAATAAGTAATCAGGGTGTTTCACCAGCAGCTAATGATCGTTTACCGATTAAGCAGAATCGCACTTATTTAATTACGGGTGGCACAGGAGGATTAGGAATTATATTTGCTAAGTATTTAGCTGAAAAAACGAATGGCAAGGTTCGAATGATTCTTACTGGACGCTCGCCTCTAACAGCTGAAAAACGTTCACAGCTTCATGAGGTTGAACAGTATGGTGCAGATGTAGAATATCGACAAGCTGATGTTTCGAATCGTGAAGATGTTTTAGAGCTAATATCAGATATTAAGGAAAGGCATGGAGGAATAAACGGAATTATCCACAGTGCTGGCGTGTTACGGGATGGCTTTGTATTGAAGAAAACCGCTGCTGATATGGATGCTGTTCTTGGTCCAAAGGTTTACGGGACAATTTGGTTAGATGAAGCTACACGTTACGAAGCATTAGATTTCTTTGTCCTTTTTTCCTCACTCAGTTCAGAACGCGGCAATCCGGGTCAAAGTGATTATGCATATGCAAACGCATTTTTGGATGCACTAGCTCATCAACATAAACGGGAAGATAGACCAACCCATACAATTTCTATTAATTGGCCTCTGTGGCGTGAAGGAAGAATGCATGTTAATCCTGAAGTTTTACATTTATTAGAGAAGAGAATGCCCGGAATTGTACCTTTAAGTACTCCAAATGGCCTTGCCGTATTTGAAAAAGGCCTAATGAGTTCTGAGTCACAACTCATTGTTGTCGAAGGTTATGCATCAGGGTTAGACAAACTGTTTATTTCATCAAAGCAAGAAGTAGGGACCGGCATTTCTGTAAAGCCGATTTTAGATCATAACCAATATAAGATGCCGCTTGAAAATTATCTTAAAAAGATTCTTTCAGAAGAAACAAAATTATCTGTTTCACAGATCTCGGCAACTGAAGAATTAGAAGATTACGGAATTGACTCAGTAATGGTGATGAACATGACTCGTGTCCTAGAGAAGGATTTTGGAGAATTATCAAAGACGTTGTTTTTTGAATACCAGACAATCCAAGAGCTGCATGATTATTTTATGACATCTCATCAGTCAAAAGTACAGGAGCTTTTCAGCCATTCAGTTTCACGGAATCCGTCGACGACTAATACATTCGAGACAAGTAGTACAAAACAGTATAAGAATAAAGAGGTAAACCGTTCACGATTCATCGGTGAACATGGTAAACAGAATGACTCGGGACATAAATATAGCAGAGAAGAAATCGCAATTGTCGGATTAAGCGGACGCTATCCGATGGCTGAGAATATAGACCAGCTATGGGATAACTTAAAGGAGGGGAAAGACTGTATAAGTGAAGTACCGGCTGATCGTTGGGATCATACTAAGTTTTTTGACTACGATAAACAGAAAAAAGGAAAAACCTATAGTAAGTGGGGCGGCTTTATGGACGATGTGGATAAATTCGATCCATTAGTCTTTAATATTTCTCCACGTGAAGCCAAGCAAATGGATCCTCAGGAAAGACTGTTTTTACAGACGGTGTGGCATACGATGGAAGATGCCGGATATACAAAAAAACAATTAAACAAGTACCGGGTAGGTGTATTTGTTGGGGCTATGTATGCACATTATCAGATGTTTGGGGCTAACCAGGACATGACAGGTCAAGATATACCCGCATCGTCGTTTGCTTCAATTGCAAATCGTGTTTCGTATTTCTTTAATTTCCATGGCCCAAGTATTGCATTGGATACAATGTGTTCATCTTCCTTAACAGCTATACATTTGGCTTGTAAAAGCATTCAACTTGGCGAAAGTGAAGTTGCCTTTGCTGGAGGGGTGAATGTATCGATCCATCCTCATAAATATTTATTACTTGGCCAAGGCAAATTCGTTTCAACTGATGGGAAATGCCGTTCATTTGGTGAAGGGGGAGATGGGTATGTGCCTGGTGAAGGTGTTGGAGCTGTATTACTCAAACCGCTTAGTAAAGCTATCCAAGATGGCGACCAAATTTATGGAGTAATTAAATCAAGCACCGTCAATCATGGTGGAAAAACGAATGGTTACTCCGTACCGAATCCAAATGCACAAGCAGATTTATTGGCTCAAGCGTTTAAAGAAGCATCGATTGACCCGCGTCATCTCAGTTATATTGAAACTCACGGAACTGGAACTGCTCTTGGCGATCCAATTGAAATCACAGGATTACAAAAGGCGCTTGAACCGTATAACAAAGAAAAAGGGTCTTGTTCAATTGGATCTGTGAAGTCAAACATTGGACACTTAGAATCTGCAGCAGGTATTGCCGGATTAACAAAACTGCTGCTGCAGCTTAAACATAAGCAATTAGTTCCATCAATCCATACCGATGTCCTTAATCCAAATATTAATTTTGCTGCCTCACCTTTTTATGTACAAAGAGAGTTAAGCGATTGGAAAGCTGAAGATTCTCCAAGGCTTGCTGGTTTAAGTTCATTTGGTGCAGGAGGTTCTAATGCTCATTTAATTGTAGAAGAGTGGACAGAAACCCAAGCAAATCATAGAAGTGATGAGTCTAATGCAGTTCACCCGCAGCTCATCGTGTTGTCAGCAAAAAATAAGAAAAGTCTTAAGCGCTATGCTCAGAAGTTGGTTGACTTTCTAAATAAACAAAATCGTCTGAAGAATGTTGATTTTCCGCTGCCTCAAACATTTATTCATGATATTCGCCAGGCAGTAGCACGTGTAATCAATGTGGATGTACAGGAAATTGCTTTTGATGAAGAACTGACAGACTACGGCTTTGACCAAGCGATGATTGCCCAGTTAGCCCAAGCATTAAGTCAATTGCTGCAAATTGAGGTTCAACCGTATGTATTCTATGAGAATAATAGTTTAAAAGAATTAGTGCATGACTTGTGGAAAATAAATAAACAGGTGCTCGTTAATCAGTATGATCAGACTATTAATATTGAACATTCAAAAAATGAGCCATTATTAATGGATATTGTTCATACATTACAAGTTGGTCGTGAAGCAATGGAAGAACGTCTTGCGTTTATTGTAAACAGTACAGACGAATTACGTGAAAAACTTGAGCAGTATGTAAATGATCAAAAAATTCCGGAGTTTCTCCAGGGAACTGTGAAAAAAGGAGAGGAAAGAATTCAGCTATTTGACGAAGATGAGGATAGCCAAGAGCTGATTAAGACCTGGGTTCATAAAGGGAAATTAGAGAAGCTTGCTCTTTTGTGGGTAAACGGTGTTGATATAGATTGGACACAAATGAATGCATCTAATGGTGCGCGGAGAATTTCATTACCTGGCTATCCATTCGCTCGTGAACGCTACTGGATTGAAATGATTGAAGGGACACGAGAAAACAATGGCACTCATGCAATTTCTCACCCGTTAATCGATCAACTTGACCGAAAATTAAGTTTGGGCGAGAATGGGTTAGTTTTCATAAAAAAGCTGTCTCGACAATTACAGGTTGTTCATGATCACCAGGTAAAAGAAAAGGCGATGCTGCCGGGTGCTGCCTATTTGGAAATGGTATTAGCTGCTTGTCAAGAAATCGATCCAAAACAATCATATGAATTACATGAGGTTGTTTGGAAGAAACCAATCATTATCCATTTTGAACCGTTAGAGATTCGTTTGATATTGAGGGAGTTTGAACATTCATGGCATTTTGATATCCAAAGTAATCATAACGAACAATTTGTTACACATGCGACAGGAAAAGTAATTGTCATGGACTCTAATCAAGAAAAAGATCTATTCAACCATATTGTTCCTTCAGAAGTTAAGATAACAAGTACACACCAGTATGAACGGAAAGAAATATATGAACATTTTGGTGCAATAAATTTACAATATGGTCCTTATTTCCAAGTCATTAAAAAGCTGTGGGGGAACGACAGAGAAGCACTTGGCCAGCTGGAATTACCTGAAAATGTTCAATTAGAGCAGCATGCTTTTATTCTTCCGCCAAATCTACTTGACGGTGCTTTACAGACAATATCAGGCATTAAAAGGCCTGACAACAGTAACAAGGATACACTTGTACCTTTTGCTGTTGAGAAGCTGGTCTATCTAAATACATTGCCATCAGTTGTTTATGCCTATGTTGAACAGAAACAAGCAATGCTATTTGACATTGCCCTTGTTGATGAATATGGGAAGGTTTTTGCAAAATTGGTTGGTGTCGAAGTTAGAGTCTTGCCGGATGAACATAATAATGTTCCAACAGCTGATATTTCCTTAGTTCCGTTCAAAGGGGAAGAAACAGAATTAGCAAAATCCGAAGAGGTAAAAGAAGGTTCAATTGATTCAAGTGACCTGGTCTTAAAGGTAGAGCAAACCATCACGAATGCTTTAGTAGCGGTTTTGCAAATAGACTTACAAGAGTTTGATGATCATGCAGCATTTACTGACTTTGGTGTTGATTCTGTATTAGCGGTAGAAATTATTAATCGTATTAATATTGATCTTGCTATTTCACTGCGTACGACAGATCTGTTCAATTATGTATCGATTCGTGCTTTAGCTGATTATATAATAGAAGAATTTGTTGATGAACTGACAAGTGTTCAACTTCAGATTTTGTCTAATATAGAATCAAAGGTTATACAGCAAGAAGATGCTGACTTGCATATTGAAGGAGAACAATATGTTGAGCAACTTACAACAATAAATCAAAATAAGCAAGTTGAATATCCAAATTCAAACCTGACAGAAAATAATCAGTCAAGTGCTCTAGATGAAATTGCGATTGTTGGTATGTCAGGACAGTTCCCTGGAGCAAAGAATCTAAATGAGTTCTGGGAGAATCTTGTGAATGGTAAAAATACTGTAAACCAAGTCGAGAGATGGGAAGAGGACGATTTTTATAGTCCTGATCGCAGGCAAGCAGATAAGAGTTATTCAAAGTGGATGGGGCAATTAGCCGATATTGATCAATTTGATCCTCTATTCTTTAATATTTCACCTAAAGAAGCCGACATGATTGATCCGCAACAGCGTCTCTTCCTTATGGAAGCATGGCGTGCATTAGAAGATGCAGGCTATTCTCAGCAGGCATTACAGAATCAGAAGTGTGGTGTGTTTGTTGGATGTGGTTCAGGCGATTATATGGATATGATGAAAGAACATGACATACCACCTAGTGCCTACCAGTTTATGGGGAATGATGAATCGATTCTGCCTGCTCGTATTTCATACTTTCTAAATTTAAAAGGCCCTAGTTTAGCGATCAATACAGCTTGCTCATCATCCTTAGTAGCTGTCCATTTAGCTTGTGAAAGCATCAGATCAGGTACGAGTGATATGGCGTTAGCCGGAGGTATCTCGATCCTTAATACACCGCGCGTCCATGTTTTAGCGAGTCGGGCCGGCATGTTGTCACCGGAAGGACAGTGCAAGGCATTTGATAATAGTGCAAATGGTTTTGTTCCAAGTGAAGGTGTAGGTGTTGTTGTACTGAAGCCAATTAAGAAGGCAATAGCCGATGGCGATCATATATATGGTGTTATCAAGGGCTCAGGAATTAACCAAGACGGAAAAACAAATGGCATTACAGCCCCAAGTGCACCATCACAAACTGCCCTTGAACTGGAAGTCTATAAGAAATATCAAATCAATCCAGCTGATATTAGTTATGTAGAAGCTCATGGCACAGGTACGAAGCTAGGCGACCCAATTGAAATTGATGCTTTAACGAATGCCTTTAAAGCCTATACACAAAAGAACCAATATTGTGCGATTGGATCAGTAAAAAGTAACATCGGACACGCTTTACCAGCAGCAGGAATTGCAGGTTTGTTAAAAATCTTACTTAGTCTTAAGAATAAGCAAATTGCACCAACCTTATTAATTGAGAAAGAAAATGAACACATTGCATTTGAAAAAACACCATTTTATGTCAATAAAACATTAAAGAAATGGCAAAATGAAAATGGAAAGCGGCGTATGTCGGCAATTAGCTCATTCGGATTTAGTGGTACAAATGCGCATATGGTGATCGAGGAAGCACCGCCTGTCAAATCAGGGAAGGCAAAGCCGAATCACGGGTATCTGATCACTCTTTCGGCTAAAACTGAGTCGGCGTTACAAAGTAAAATTCGAGAGCTCCATGAATTCTTAAAACGAGAGGAAAACGATGACCTGGTTATACAAGATCTTGCCTACACCTTGCATATCGGCCGAAGTCATTTTGCTGTCCGTGCTGTATTTGTGACGTCAACTCTTTGGGAACTAAAGGCACAATTATCGGCTGTGCTTTCAAATGGAACGTGTAACGACTTCAGACAACATAATCTTGAGCAGAATCCTGTACACCACCATAAGGATAGGAAGCAACAAGGGGAAGAGTTGCTTGTACAACTTGTGAAACAGCCTTTACAGCAAAGTGATGCCAGAGCAAAACTCTCTTTATTAGCGGATTTCTATATACAAGGGTATAACCTGGCTTGGGAAACTCTATATGCTGGTGAAGAATATCAGCGATTACCGTTACCAACTTACCCATTTGATTTACAACGGTGTTGGATACCAAATGCACCTTTAATCCATCAAAATGCACAGGAGATTGAAAGCAACATTGTAACGACGATTCATCATAGCCCGCATGTCGTTTTACATCAAACTGTTTCTGAAAATGACCCGATCGTTCGCGACCATCAAGTAGCTGATGAAAAACTATACCCTGGTGTGGGCTTCCTGCAGCTCGCTTATGAGGGAATACAACGTGCAGGCTTTTACAAAGGTGTCACGTTATCTAATGTGCTTTGGCTAAAACCATTATCTGTTAAGGAAAAGCCGGTTGAGTTAGAAGTTAGTGTACATTCAGATAATGAGAGAAATTATTATGAAGTGAAAAGTAAGGGAAATGATGAGAGTATTGTTCATGCTAGAGGAGAATTTATACCACTAAATAAAGCTGAGCAATCCAAGCTTCATCAATTATTACCCGTAACGGAAATTAAACAACGCTGTAGACTTACTTTTTCTAAAAAAGATCTTTATGAACAGTTAACATCGATTGGGATGCACTATGGTCCTTATTTTCAAGCAGTAGAGGCAGTTTGGAGTAACGATAAAGAGGCACTGGGTTATTTGCAGCTAGCTCCGGCCTATGTACATGAGCTGAATGACAAACTGCTTCATCCAAGCCTGGTCGATGCAGCTATGCATACGATTTCTGGTTTATTAGAAAGTGACCAGTTATTATTACCGTTTGGAGTTGATCAAATAGACTTTTACAGGAAGTTAGATTCACAGTCCTACGCGTATGTCACGAATGTGGGTAACTATCGCTATGATGTGTCTCTGACAGATTTAAATGGGAAAGTTTGTATCAAACTGCATGGTGTCACACTTGTACCGACAAAGAAAAAAACTGCAATTCAACAGGACTTTTATTATCAACCAAGCTGGATTGAGAATCCGCAGAAAGGTAGCGAAAATCCTGTAAATAAAAAGGACGAGCATGTCCTTCTCATTCACCCGGCAGAAACAGCGGGATTACATTCTGCTTTAGTTGAAGAACATCCAAATGCACAGATCTATCGCATTCAATTTGGGGAACAAACGCAGAAGCTTTCTCCAAATGTATGGGAGGTTGATCCGGCTGATGATAGAGGGATTGGACGCATCTTATCTGAGTGGAAAAAAATAGATTTGATTTACTTCATGGGAGGAGTACAAGTAAATGCGTCTGTAGAAGATTTACATGTACTTGAGAAAAGTCAGCAAACAGGCATTCTTTCACTCTTCCGTTTAGTGAAGGAGTTAAATCGTCATCCAAGCGGTATGCACTCATTGACACTTAAAGTGATAACCAATGATATTTTCCCTGTGTATGCAGGAGATGAGGTTCGTCCAGAGAGTGCTAGTATACATGGCTTTACTAAATCTCTAGCCAAGGAATACCCGAGCTGGAATACGAAGCTAATAGATTTTAGTTTACGAGATATAATGCCTGACGAAGCAAATGCTCTTTCAAAATTGGCAGGAGCTGTAGCAACAGAATCTGCTGACACAGAGGAAAAAGAGGTTGCAATTCGTCGAAGTAGGCGCTATGTACAAGCCTTGGAATCTGTTCAACTTCCACCTGCAAATAGCTCTCCTTTCAAACGAAATGGCTGTTATCTTATTCTAGGTGGTGCAGGCGGTATTGGCATGGAGCTTAGCCGCTATATTTCTGAACAGGTTCAAGCGAATCTTGTATTAATTGGACGGAGCCCTCTAGATAAAGAGCGTGAAGAGAAGCTTAATCAAATAAGAGAAAATGGTTCTGAGGTTCTCTATTTACAAGCAGACGCGCTTAACCTTGAGAGTATGCAGCAAGCCGTTAATAAAGCAAAAGAGAAGTTTGGCGTGATAAACGGTGCAATTCATTCAGCCATTGTGTTACGTGATAAAATCATCGCCAACATGACTGAAGATGATTTACGGGCAGCACTGGATACTAAAGTGCAAGGTAGTTACATTCTGCACCTTGTCCTGAAAAATGAACCATTAGACTTTATGTTATTTTTCTCTTCTGTTCAGTCATTTTCGGGTAATCCGGGACAAAGTAATTATGCTGCCGGTTGTACGTTTAAAGATGCATTTGCTCAAGCTTTAATGAAAAAGGAATCGTACCCTGTACGTATTATTAACTGGGGGTACTGGGGAACTGTTGGAATCGTATCATCCGGGGATTATAACAAACGCTTAGCACAGCAGGGAGTTCAGTCAATTTTACCGGAGGAAGGAATGGAAGCGATCGTTCGCGTCTTGTCAAATCGCTTACAGCAAGTGATCCCGTTTAAAGCTGATAAGCGTGTATTAGAACAACTCGGCATTGATACGAAGAGTACAGTTATACTGCTTCCGGAGCAACCTAGCCATTTGAAAAGGGGAGTCAAACTAACTGAGATGCCAAAGATGGCTCCTGGTCATGCTCATCATATCAAACAAGCCTTTGAACATTTGGCCGCATTTGGGGGATTGCTATTATTAAATTCCTTTAAACAATTAGGGGCATGGGCCCAAACAGGAGAACAAGATACGATTGATGGTCTGCAAAAACGATTAGGAATTGTTCCTAAGTATCGACGCTTGCTATCTGCGGGCATTGATATGCTGGAGCGCTTAGGTTTTGTTGAAAAATCAGGTAACGACCTTATTTCTTCATCTAAAATAGCAGCACCGGATATTATTGAAGCGCTCGGCCAACTTGAGAGACGTAAACAGGAACTAGCTGCAACGTATCCTGAAATTCAAGCCCATCTTAATTTATTGTGGACATGTTATACAAGATATCCAGATATTCTAACAGGACGTGTTCCTGCAACAGACATTATGTTCCCGAACACATCTATGGAACTCGTTGAAAATATTTATAGAAATAATAAGATGGCCGACTATTATAACCAGTTAGTTGTCAAAAGCATTCAAACTTATTTACAGCAGACGCTTAAAGAATTAAACAGTAAGCAAAAGGTGAAAATTCTTGAAATTGGTGCAGGAACAGGTGGGACTAGCGCACATGTCTTTGAGGGGATTCGCTCTTATGGTAAACACTTGGAATACGTCTATAGTGATATCTCTTTTGGATTTACTCAATATGGTAAGCGCAGATTTGGTCTGGATAATCCTTTCGTGGAATTCAAAGTACTTGATGTTGAAAAAGATGTTATCGAACAAGGATTTACATTAGGAGAATACGACATCATCTTAGCAACGAATGTCCTACATGCTACAAGTAACTTATCAACTACGCTTCACCATATAAAGAGCTTACTTAAAACAAACGGTTGGTTAATCGTTAATGAAACAACACAAGTACATGATTTTGCTACATTGACATTTGGGTTACTAGACGGTTGGTGGCTATATGAAGACAGTCAGAACCGTTTACCAAACTCACCGTTGATTCATCCATCTACATGGGAACGCTTATGTAAGGAAATAGGATATGAACAATTTCAAGTTTTAGGTGAGGTAGGGTTAGGCCAAAACGTTATGATTGCTAAGAGTAATGGTCTAATAAGACAAAATATAAATGAAATTCGGATGATTGAAGATTCGTCACAACATGTAGCTGTAGCATCTGATCAAGTGGAGGAGTTAAACCTATTAGCATCTAAATTGGTAAATGACAAGAAGAATGAGAATGATCAATTCGAAAGAGCGCTGTACATTGAACAAATTATCCGAGCAAGTATGGAAGAAAAATTAGGTATTAGCGCTAGTGATATTCAACTAGATAAAGATTTCTCAGCCTATGGAATTGACTCAATCTCAGGTGTCGACCTCATTAACCATCTAAATGATCAGTTAGGGATCGTGATGAGAACAACGGTCTTGTTCGATTACAAAACGGTTCACGAACTAGTCGAATATATCTGTGAGCAATATAGCGATCTATTAAAAGAACAAAATCAGACAATAATCGGTTTGACGTCTAACACAGATATCCACGATCAGGAGGATGAAATTGATAGGATTGGTGAGATTGAAATACATCATTATATCATCGGAAAAGTTGTCGAAAGTTTAGAAGAAATACTCGGTGTTAATGGAGAGACCATCCAACTTGAAAAGCCGTTTTCAGCATTTGGGATTGATTCTATTTCGGGAGTCAATGTCATTAACACACTCAATGACAAACTAGGTATCGTGCTAAGGACAACTGTTCTCTTTGATTATAGTAATGTAAAAGAACTTTCGTCATATATCAAAGAAAAACATGGCAGAGAGATTAATAAAGAGTTACCTATAGCTGAATCAGAAACTGCAGATGTATCTGATTCAGTAACAAGTAACAATGAAAATTTACTTCAAAAATTAGCTAAAGGTGAACTTTCAACAAATGAAGTCATTAACTTGTGGAGGTGATTAATTTTGAAAATTAATCCGAACGATTTAACGGCCATTCTTGGAATGATTGAGAGGGGAGAGATCTCCCCTCAGGATGGTTACCAACTAATTGGTAAGCTTGAGCAAAATCAGCAACAGGGAGAAGGGTTTCAATCGGTTGTCTTAACAAGACCAGGTCACACCAAGGATATTGCACTTCATCCACTTTCTCCTTCAGAACCCGAAGAAGGAGAAGTACAAATATTAGTTAAAGCATTCTCTTTAAACTTTGGTGACCTCCTGTGTGTAAAAGGCTTGTATCCAACCATGCCGGCTTATCCATTTACTCCAGGCTTTGAAGTTTCCGGTGTTGTTATGAAAACAGGTGCTAATGTTTCACATGTAAATCCCGGTGATGAAGTTATTGGCTTGATGGGAGATTCCATGGGGGGACAAAGCAGTGTCGTGACAATTCCTGAACAACTTGTGGTGAAAAAACCAGCCAATGTTTCTCACGAAGAGGCATGTGCTTTTCCAATTGTGTTCACCACAATGTATCACGTTTTTGAAACAGCTAAAGTTCAAAAAGGTGATAAGCTGCTGATTCAGACAGCTGCAGGTGGTGTAGGGCTTATTGCTGTTCAATTGGCGCAGTTAATTGGTGCTGAATGCTATGCAACGGCAGGATCTCAAGAGAAGCTTGACTATTTGAAAAATATGGGTGTCAAACATCTAATAAATTACCGACAAGAGGATTTCGCTGAAAAAATTCAGGAACTTACTGAGGGAAAAGGCGTCGATGTCGTGATCAATACGCTTGCTGGTGATGCTATTCAAAAAGGACTAAATAGTCTAGCACCTGGCGGACGCTATATGGAAATAGCCATGGTAGGACTGAAGTCTGCAGAGAGGTTTGACTTGTCTAATTTAGTTGATAACCAAACATTTCATAGTGTTGATCTGCGTCGTCTTGTTTCTAAACAGCCAGAGCTCATACAAAAATACCTTGGTGTTATGTCAAACGTTTTAGCAGATGGTGCTATAAAGGCGACGGTTGGGAAAGTTTTTAATATGGCTAAGATAAACGACGCATATCAATGGTTAGAAAAGCGTGAGAATATTGGCAAGGTTGTTGTTGTACCGGAAACTGGAGGATTAGCTTCGGAATTAATACCAAGCTATAAACCGGCCGAAGCTTCCGATGTAAAGACATCAAACTCTTCTTCCAAAAACTTTTTTACGAACAATAAGGAGGAGAGACCGATTTTAGCTAATGGAAATAGCCAACAAGAAAATAAAGATGATATAGCTATAATCGGTATTTCATGTCGCGTTTCAGGAGCAGCGGATGTTGATACTTTTTGGTCAAACCTTGCAAACGGTCATAGTACAATTCGCGAAGTTCCGGCTGATCGTTGGAGCTCTGAAGAATTTTATGATACCGACCCGCATAAATTGGACAAAACGAATAGTAAATGGGGTGGATTCTTAAAGGATGTCGACCAATTCGATGCTTTCTTCTTTAATATGTCAGGAAAAGAAGCAGAAATGACCGATCCGCAACAACGCATTTTCCTAGAAGAAAGTTGGTTGGCTTTAGAAGATGCCGGTTATGCTAACGACGAAATTAGTCATAAAAAATGTGCGGTCTTTGCAGGTGTAGGTAACTCTGATTATATGATGCATTTCAATAATGGGGTTGAACCTCAATCTCTTTGGGGAACAGAAAGTTCGATTCTGCCAGCTCGTATCTCTTATTTTCTTAACCTTAAAGGGCCGAGTGTCACGGTGAATACAGCTTGCTCTTCATCACTGGTGTCAATTCATCTAGGATGTCAGAGTATCCTGAATGGTGATAGTGACATGGCGCTTTCAGGTGGTGTTTTTATCTCTAATACGCCGTATTTTCATATTGCAGCCAGTAATGCGGGCATGCTTTCAAGTGATGGAAAATGCAAGACGTTTGATGATCGTGCCAACGGTTTCGTGCCTGGTGAGGGCTGCGGTGTCGTTGTGCTTAAATCATTGGAGGCTGCTAAGCGTGATGGAGATCGTATTTACGGTGTTATTAAAGGTTCAGGTATTAATCAAGACGGGAAAACGAACGGGATTACAGCACCAAGTACACTGTCACAAACTGAGCTGGAGTTAGCTGTTTATCAAAAGGCAGGCATTAATCCTGAGGATATTAGCTATGTGGAAGCACATGGTACTGGAACGAAGCTTGGCGATCCGATTGAAATTGAGGCTTTGACAAATTCTTTTAGACAATTTACCGATAAAAAGCAATTTTGTGCAATTGGATCTGTTAAAACGAATATTGGTCATACATCCGCTGCAGCCGGTGTGGCAAGTGTGATTAAAGTTTTGATGGCATTTAAACATCGACAATTACCGCCTTCTTTAAATTGTACTACCTATAATCAACATATTGATTTTCCTAATAGTCCTTTTTTCGTTAACAAAGAGTTACGCGACTGGGAACATCAAGACAATAAGCCGAGGATAGCTGCCATTAGCTCATTTGGATTTAGCGGGACTAATGCTCATATTGTTATCGAAGAACCGCCGAGTGAAGAGTCCTGGGAACAAGATCAAGTAAAAGAAATGAAAGCAGGGTATTTTATTCCCATTTCTGCAAAAACAGAGAAATCACTAAAGCAGCGTGTGGAGGATCTTTTACAGTGGTGCCAAAACAAGACTGAACAAGGTGAGAATATTAACCTGACAGATCTCAGCTATACATTGTGCCAAAGACGAGGGCATTTCCCACTTAGAACAGCATGGATAGTTCGCGATTTGAATGAACTTCAAACCAAACTGCAAAACTTTGATTTACAAGAAGAAGCGGTTAAATCAAAACTATCAATTCACCGTGAACAAAATAGGCAAAAAAAGTTAATAACGGAAATGAAGAATATAACCGGCACAGAATATGTTGAGCATCTTGAGAAACTAAAAGAGTTTTATAAGCAAGGTGATGTTATTGAATGGAAAGCCTTGTTCAATGGGGTTCATCATAAGTTAATCTCATTGCCAGCTTATCCATTTGACCGGGAACGCTACTGGCATCAAGATCATGAAATAAAGTTGGAAAGTGCAAAAGCATATTTGCATCCACTGATTGAAGTCAATACTTCAAGTTTAAAGGAGCAGCGATACAGTACGCACTTCACTGGAGAAGAATTTTATTTGAGAGATCATCAGGTAGCAGGTTCTCATATTTTACCTGCAACCGCCTATATTGAACTAGCCCGTGCCGCTGGTGAGCTTTCAAGTGAAGGCAGTGTTGTAAAACTTAATAATTTGACTTGGATCAACCCATTCATTTTATCCGAAGAAGAATCAGCAAATCACCTACACATCAGCTTATATCCGGAGCAAGATCGTGTTATTGGCTTTGACATTTTTAGTGGTGATAATCAAAAAGAAAGCATCCTTCATGCTGAAGGGATGCTCTCACTAGAAAAACAGTCTGCTGAACGAGAGATTATGGATATGGAAGAATTTCTTTCACCTGTTGAGATTAAATCACGCTGTAAATCGATACCGAATAGCGGATCATTATATGAATGGTTTTCCAAACACGATCTCGTCTATGGAAAGAGCTTTCAGACGATCGACGAACTATATATTGGTAATCGAGAAGCACTTGCACTGTTGAAACTTCCCGAAATAGTGTCTTACAGTCATGAAGACTTTAAGCTTCATCCGAGCATCCTTGACGGTTCTCTTCAAACAATAATTGGGACGATATATGGAAAAGGAGAACATGAGGGGGATTTGTATCTTCCTTTTGCACTAGAAAGTTTAGAGATTTTTCATCCAGTTACAAGCAGTTGCTATGCTTATGTGACACAGCCTGAAGATGATCCAACAGCATATAACATATATCTTGCGGATCAAAGCGGAAAAATACTGGTACGAATGTTACAACTAAAGGTACGGAAACATGTTGATCAATCACGAACTGAGGATACGTTGTTTTATCAACCAAGCTGGGATCTTCAACCTCTTGCCAGTGAATCTAAAGAACCGACGACTAGTTTATTAGGTGATGTGATTATTTTTGATCATCATGAACAACTATATCGTGAATGGATCCGGAGCCAGCATGAAAACTTAGGTAATTCTAGTCGTGTCGTGCTTGTACAACCAGGAGCAAGTTTCAAAGTTATAGATACCACTCGTTTCGTCCTAAACCCGGAAGATAGTGAGCAATATCAGATGCTGCTTGATACATTGATGGAGAAGGAAATTCAACCAAAATTCATTCTCTATAAATGGTCGTATCAAGAAAACCTAAGTAGTTATGAGCAGCTGGAGAATGTTTTGACTAATGGGATTTACTCATTGTTTCATTTAACCCGATCATTAATGCAAAAGCAAAAAGGTATAGAATCTATCCGGCTGATTTATAGTGATACGAATCAAGGGGAAGCACATCCTGCTAACATAGCTGTTTCTAGTTGGTTACAATCATTAGTCCATGAGAATCCCAGATTTCAATACAAATATATAGAGCTAGATAATCAGATAAATAAGCCGAGGCTTTGGATTCAAGAGTTTGCTGCACTTAATTCCCAATTAGAAGCGCCTAAACATATTGACTATGTGCGCTATCAGTCAGGCGAGCGTAGGGCGTTAGTCATGCGTCCTCATAAATTGATCAATCAAACTGAACATGAGCTAAAAGGAGTGTCGTTTAGGAAAAAAGGGACATATGTCATTACCGGCGGACTTGGAGGCGTAGGCTTAACTGTCGCTAACTACCTGGTCACGAAATTTCAAGCTAAATTAGTACTTACCGGGCGTTCTGCTATTACCATTGAACAACAATCATACTTGCATAAATGGGAAATGCTTGGGTCAGAGGTGATCTATCATCGAGCTGACATAAGTAAAAAAGAAGATGTTAATGCACTTTTGGCAGCAGCTAAAGAAAGATTTGGCAACATTCATGGAATCATCCATTCAGCGGGCGTGCTTCATGATGGACTAATCATAAATAAGTCATTAGAGTCTATGAAAAACGTTTTTGCTGCAAAGGTGTATGGTACTTGGTGGCTAGATGAAGTAACACGTGATGAGTCGTTGGACTTCTTTGTTTTATTCTCATCCTTAGCATCTATTTTCGGTAATCTAGGTCAGAGTGACTATGGCTATGCTAATGGATTTTTGGATGCGTATGTTGGTTATCGAGAGAGTCTACGTGACAAAGGACAGCGCCACGGTAGAACTGTGACATTGAATTGGCCATCGTGGCAGACTAAAGGAATGCAACTGGATCCGTTCATAGAGGAAATGATGACGGAGCAAGGGATGTACCCATTATCAAAACAAAAGGGATTAAAAGCGTTAGAGACTGCTTTACTAACAGATGAAAGTGGTCAGTGGCTGGTATTAAATGGTGACAAAAATAAGTTACAGCAGTTACTGGTTAATAATCCAACAACCGGTAATAATACCATCCCTCATGAAGTTACGATAGATAAATATAAAACAAGTGAGAATACATTATTTTACTATCAGAAGATGCAAGAATACTTGATTGGTATTCTTGCAGAAGAAACCCGGATTCCGGTTGCTAAAATTGAATGTCAAGAACCGCTCGAAATATATGGAATTGACTCGGCGATGATCGTCAACTTGACACGGGTACTTGAACGAGATTTTGGCAAGCTCTCAAAGACATTGTTCTTTGAATATCAGACGATTGAAGAATTAGCTGCTTTTTTTGCGGAACAGTACCAAAATCAGTTAACTCAATTATTTGGGTCAAACCCTGAAAAGCATACTGAATCTAAATTGCAGGTCAAAGTGACAAAAAAGGAAAGTATAAAAACGGCTGAACAAAGACGAAATAGATTTATAAGGGAATCCTTTCCGCTTCATCCTTCAACTGAAAGGCAAATAGATGATCCAGTAGCTATTATAGGTGTCAGCGGCCGTTATCCGATGGCTGATAATGTTGATGAATTTTGGGAGAATCTTAAAAGCGGTAAGGATTGTATTACGGAAATTCCAGAGGAAAGATGGGACAAAGAGAGGAGTATTAGTGAAAGTAAATGGGGGGGCTTTATCAATGATGTAGACAAGTTTGACCCGCTCTTTTTTAATATATCACCGCGAGAAGCAGAGCTAATGGATCCGCAGGAACGACTTTTCTTGCAATCAGTATGGCATACGCTTGAAGATGCAGGTTATACGCATACTGCGTTAAAGAAAAGTCGTACAGGGGTTTTTGTTGGGGTTATGTATGGCCTGTATCAAATGTATGGCACGCAAAATGTATTTAACGGTGAAGGGTATGTTCCAAGCTCTTCATATGCTTCGGTCGCTAATCGTGTTTCATACTATATGGATTGGACAGGTCCGAGTATGGCGGTAGATACGATGTGTTCTTCTTCCTTAACTGCATTACATCTAGCTTGTAAAAGTATTCAAGAAGGTGAGGTTGAGACTGCTATAGCGGGGGGAGTTAATCTATCCATTCATCCTTATAAGTATCATTTGTTAAGCCAAGGTAGTTTTACTTCATCTGACGGACGATGCCGTAGCTTCGGTGACGGCGGTGACGGATACGTTCCCGGTGAAGGAGTAGGTTCTGTGTTACTCAAACCGCTTAGTAAAGCTTTGGCTGATGGAGATCAAGTATATGGTGTGATCAGGGGAAGTGCGATCAATCATGGTGGAAAAACGAACGGCTTTACTGTTCCTGATCCGAATGCTCAAGCAAATGTGATGAAAGAAACTCTGCGAAAAGCAAACGTAGAACCTGAGCAGATTAGTTATATTGAGGCACATGGAACAGGGACCGCGCTTGGTGATCCGATTGAAATCTCCGGATTGGCAAAAGCCTATAGTACACAACATGGTAAACGACAATACTGTGCTATAGGGTCTGTTAAGTCAAATATTGGTCATGCCGAGTCTGCGGCAGGAATTGCTGCTCTTACCAAAGTCCTTTTGCAAATGAAGCATCGCAAACTTGTTCCGTCTTTACATTCGGAAACCTTAAATTCGAATATAGATTTTGCGGATACACCGTTTTATGTACAGCGTGAAATCCAGGATTGGCATCCCTCACAAGGAGCTGACACAAAATTAGATAAACCAAGACTTGCTGCAATTAGTTCTTTTGGAGCAGGGGGTTCAAATGCCCATATCATTATTGAAGACTATGAAAGAAGACCAGGAGAAGAAGTAGTGGGGCCGTATAAGCAAATCTTCATTCTATCAGCGAAGGATCAAGAAAGCCTGAAATCTTATGCTGGAAAGTTACGTGACTATATACGTGATGCCTCACCGCAGAACTTTCAGCAAATTGCCTATACGTTGCAAGTAGGGCGAGAACAAATGGCGGAAAGACTAGCGATAGTTGCGTCTGATCTTGATGAACTCGCAAGCAAACTCGATCACTTCTTAGCGGGAGATAGCCGCAGTCGCGGGATCTATAGCGGCAACCTTGAAAGAGATTCGGTTATTGATGTTTTAGGACGAGGAAAAATGGCTCAAGAATTTGTTAAAGCGATCATAGCTGATAAAGAAACTGCAGAAATTGCAAAGCTTTGGTCTGTTGGCGTGGAGATTGACTGGGATCTATTTTATCCGGCAGTCAAGCCACAACGTATCTCACTACCTGGTTATCCATTTAAACGCGAACGTTACTGGGTAGACATTCAAGAAGAACCAAAGACAGTTTCAACAAAGTCCATGCTAACAAATGAAAGGAAATCAGTGGTTGTACAAACACCTGCACCGATAACTCTTTCAGATGATGGTCTTTTAAAGAAAGTGGTCAATGATCTACACCAGACGGCAGCATATCTTATTAAGATAGAACCTGATCGTCTAGACATTCACGAAAATCTTGGGAATTTTGGTTTTGATTCTGTGACTCTAAAAGAACTGTCTCATGAACTGAGTTCTTTGTATAAAGTTGATGTCTTACCAACAGCTTTTTTTGAACAAAGTCATATTGCCGGAATAGCAGAATACATGCTCAAGGAGTTCAGGGAAGAAATACGATCTCACTATGAGTATGATCATGAAGAGGAACCTAACCAAAAAGTTGTTGTGGAAGGAGAACCAACACAATCAGAAACATCGGTTTCCCAATCACAGCTTTACACTAATAATGAGCCCATTGCCATTATAGGTATGAGCGGTATGTTTCCACAATCCAAGGATTTGGAGGAATATTGGAGCAATTTAGTGAAAGGAAAAGATATGATTTCCGAAGTACCTGAAGATCGTTGGGATTGGAAAGAGTTTGCTGATAAAGCTGGTAAGCTCTATTCTTCTTCAAGATGGGGCGGCTTCATTGAGGATGTTGATAAGTTTGACCCGAGATTTTTTAATATTTCTCCTTATGAAGCTGAAATGATGGACCCGCAACAAAGATTGGCATTACAGACTGTTTGGAAAACAATCGAAGATGCCGGATATAAGGCTTCAGATTTTTCAGGACGTAATGTAGGGTTATTTGTTGGTGCTCAGTTCCAAGATTACCTGCAATTACTGCATGATGATGGGCAATTTAATGCTCAGATGGGAACTGGGAATGAGCTTTCTATTCTAGTGAATCGAATCTCTTATTTACTCAATTTTCATGGTCCAAGTGAACCTTATAACACGGCGTGCTCTAGTTCATCAGTTGCTATACATCGTGCGGTTCAGTCCATTCGAAATGGTGAAAGTGAAGTGGCAATTGCTGGTGGTGTTAGTTTAATATTAGCTCCTTATGGAATGATTAGTGCGGGGCAAATGGGCATTTTATCTCCAGATGGGCGTTGCAAAACATTGGCTGCAGATGCTAATGGTTATGTCAAAGGGGAAGGGATCGGTATGCTTATGCTTAAGCCGTTAAGTAAGGCAATTTCCGATAACGACCATATTTATTCCGTCATTAAAGGAACCGCAGTTAATCACGGTGGTAAAGCTAACTCGTTAACGGCACCTAATTCTGAAGCACAGGCGAACTTGTTAACAGCAGCCTATGAAGAAGCAGGCTTTGATCCTGAAACGATCAATTATATTGAATTACATGGTACAGGAACAGAACTTGGTGACCCTGTAGAAATAGAAGGTATTAAAAAAGCCTTCAAGCAATTAACACGTAAGCAAGGAAAGCCATTGACCAAACAAGCTTATTGTGGGATTGGCTCTGTTAAGACAAATATTGGTCATCTAGAGCCTGCATCAGGGATTGCAGGGATCATGAAGGTCATCCTTGCGATGCAAAATAAGAAATTGCCAGGAATCTTACATCTCAACAAGGTTAATCCGTATGTCAAGCTTGAAAACACACCATTCTATATTACTGATCAAACTCGTGATTGGAAACAGATGACAGATGCTAGTGGAAATAAAATTCCTCGACGGGCTGGAGTTAGTTCATTTGGTTTCGGTGGAGTCAATGCCCATATTGTCCTAGAAGAATATGAAGAGATTTCTGCTGAAGTTGAAACAGAATCTAGCAATCAGCTATTTGTATTGTCTGCAAAAAACGAACATCAACTAAAAGAATATGTGAAACTTTTCATTCATTTTATAGATAAGCAGACATATAGAGAGAATCATTCTTTCGTATCAAAAGGCAGCCTTCAAGCTGAATTATGTGACATTATAGCTGGTATCATTAATGTTAGTTCTGAGGATCTGGATGTGTTTGAGAACTTTGAAGATTATGGTTTCGGGGCTGTACAGTGGAATCGACTGCTAACCGAATTACACGTAAAGTATGGGATAGATATTCAGTCAGTATTGAATGTACAAAATGACTATCAATCAATTAGTGAGTTGACAGAGTTTTTACTAACCCTAGAACTAGGGGGAAGTGGAAACAGCATTGCGGTTAATAAAGATCAGCAGCGGCTGTTCACACGTTTGGCCTATACACTCCACCTTGGCAGAGAGGAAATGAATACACGAATCGCCACTGTAGCAAAGAGTCTTTCAGATCTTGTAACGAAGCTGCAGGATTATGTAAAGGGAATAGAAAATATTGATGGATTCTATTTCGGGAAAGTTGTCTCTACAAGGGGATTAAATGAACAGAGCGCGGGTAATGCATCCGAAATTGACCGTCTATTGCAGGGAAAAGATTTATATGCCCTCGCTAAAAGGTGGACAGAAGGTGCACACATTAATTGGAAGACATTATATGACAATCTAACGATCCAACGTATCCCGTTGCCGACTTA
The DNA here is from genome assembly GCF_058315175.1 of Metabacillus sp. RB-C-LZQ-3-1. NCBI lineage: Bacteria > Bacillati > Bacillota > Bacilli > Caryophanales > Bacillaceae > Metabacillus > Metabacillus sp. RB-C-LZQ-3-1. The sequence continues at coordinate 120,092 of NZ_JBZFLI010000003.1, forward strand.
TCCATTTGCCAAGGAGAGTTACTGGGCACCAAAATCTAAACCAACAGCAAAAGGTGCACAGTCGGAACAATCATTAATGGCTATGACCGAGTTAGAATTAGCTGTTACTAGTAACAATACCTTAGGAGCACAATCAGACAAAGCTATTAGCCACAAGCAGATTATCCAAATCTTAAAGGAAATTCTGGCAGAAAAACTAAAGCTTGACTCTGCTGAGCTTGAAGCTGATGTGGAGCTTTCAGTATATGGTGTAGATTCGATGCTATCATCAGTTATTATGCAGGTTGTTGAAGAACGTTTTGGAGAACAAATGGATGCGAGTGTCATTGTGGAATACCCAACTATTTCTTCCTTGGCTTCCTATATCTTAGAGGAAGTAAAGCCAAGGGAAATAGATCTAACACCTTCACCGTCCAAACCAAAGGCGAGTAAATCAAAATATCCACCGGAGCTTATACCGATTAATACAAAAGGAACTAAACAGATTTCCTTTTGGTTCCACGGGGCAACTGGATATTCTACAGTCTTTCGAAACTTGTCAAAGATAATAGGACCTGATTATCCAATGTATGCTTTCCAAGCACGTGGAACAGATGGTAAGACAATGCCGCAAATGTTTGATGAGATGGTAGACCATTATTACCACTGTGTCAGAATGATCCAACCAAAAGGACCATACTTCTTTGGCGGTTATTCCTTTGGAGGCTTAGTAGCTATGGAAATTGCGCGGCGTCTCAAAGCAGAGGGTGAGGAAATACTCCACCTCGTTATGTTTGATACGTATCCACCGACAGATGAGGTTAATGACCTATTCTATGGCACATATGATTTTGACTTTTTAAAGCTATTTCTCGTCAATGCTTTTTTAAAGTCAGATGAGAATCCTGAGTTACTCATAACGAATGAAGATATTGAAAATGTCCCAAGACGCTTGCAAATTTCCTATCTAGCTAAATTAGCGAAGGAAAAAAGCGGAACAATCATTGAAACAGATGAAATTTATAATTTTATCAAAGGTGGCATGCTGGTTTCTGACTATGCGGAAGAGGCTTATGCAGCACATCGTCCAGATCCGTATGATGTATCTAATGTCACATTCTTTAAAACAACTAAAGGCTTTGTTGCCGAAGATAACCCACTTGGTTTGCCAGGAGTTAACATTTTAGATAATTATGACTACACAACTTATTGGGGAAAAATGGTCAGGAAGGAACTGGATGTTTTTACAGTAGAATGTGATCATAACAGTATCTTGGAAGAGCCGGTTTTAAGTGAGGTGGCTCCAAAAGTACTTCAGTTATTAGAAGCATATCCTTTGAAAGAAGAACCAAGGAAGAGTGTGGACACAGAATTGGGACATAACGCTGAAATCTTACTGGAAACATTCCAAAGTATGGGCGTGTTTAAACATGAAGGTGAATCATATACCATGCAAACATTGTTTGCAAAACTTGAACTCCCGCATGTTTATGCTAGTCTATTTCATTCATGGATTGACACACTTGAATTAAAAGGTTACATCCGGATTGAAAATGACAAGATCATCACAACAAATGTAATTAAAGCTGTTTAATTATCAATTCTCCTGTGGCATTTTAAAAACCATGGGAGAATTGAAGTAATCCAAAAGGGAGATATTAGCTATGATTGAAGTCGAAAATTTGGAATACACCTATCCTGGTAAAAAAAGCCCAACGATCAAAGGGGTAAATTTTGACGTTAAAAAAGGTGAGATTTTTGGGTTTCTTGGCCCATCAGGGGCTGGAAAAAGCACAATACAAAAAATTATTATTGGCATACTAAAAGGTTATCAAGGGCAAGTTCGTGTAATGGGCCAAAATATAAACGAAGTAGATGCTAATTATTATGAAAAAATAGGAGTATCTTTTGAGCTTCCGAATTTATATACTAAGTTCACTGCAATGGAAAACCTGTCATTTTTTCGTTCTCTCTATGCAGGTAAGACCAATGATCCTGTTCAACTACTTGAATCTGTCGGACTTGGAGAACAGGCAAATACAAAGGTTGCTAATTTTTCCAAAGGGATGAAGATGAGACTCAACTTCTGTCGAGCTTTTCTTAATAATGCTGACCTTATCTTTCTAGATGAACCAACCTCAGGTCTGGACCCGACAAATGCAAGACTTGTTAAAGAAATTATTTTAGAGAAGCAACAAGAAGAGAAAACGATCTTGATAACGACTCATAATATGAGTGTAGCAGAAGAAATCTGTGATCGTGTTGCTTTTATCGTTGATGGGCAAGTTGCGTTAATTGATTCACCACGGGCATTGAAGCTTCAATATGGTAAAAAACAGCTTCGTCTGGAATACCTAAAACATAACACAATTATAAAAGAGGAATTTCCTTTGGAGGGCATCGGTGAAAATAAGAGCTTTCTAGAGTTGCTTAAATCGGAGCAAATCGAAAGGATGCATACACAAGAAGCGACATTGGAAGATATTTTTATAAAGGTAACAGGGCAAAAGTTGGACTAACACATGGTTTATTTTAAAATCAATAAAAGGGAATTCTGTCTGTTTTATGAACAAAAATCCAATATAGTCATATGGATTTGAAGGAGGTTAATCAAATCGTGAAGGGATTTTCTAAAAGAGAAAGAGAAATTATCCAAAAGGGTTTATTTGAAAAAGGTAAAGAATTATTTGGTCAATTTGGTATAAAGAAAACAAGTGTTGAGGATTTAACAAAAGCTGTGGGTATCTCGAAAGGAGCATTTTATTCTTTTTATAATTCAAAAGAAGAATTGTTTTTTGCCATTCTTGAGCATTATGAATCTGAATTCCGAGAACAGTTACTTAAAGAGGCTTTTCAAGAAGGCGTAGATCCAAAGGATAGTTTAAAACGATTCCTTAAGAAAGCCATTGTAATGATGGAGGAAAACCCAATTTTAGATAAATTTCGTAAAGGTGAAATGGAGTATTTACTTCGCAAACTGCCGGAAGAAAAGCTTATGGAACATTTCGGAGATGAGGATGACTTCTTCCTGCAATTTGTTGAGGAGCAAAAACGTCGCGGCGTTTTTAAAGATTATGATTCGAAAGCCATTTCAGGGATATTTAAGATGATTTTCTTTGTGAATATGAACAAGGATGGGTTTGGTGAGGAGTCGTACGATGAAATGATTGAGTTAGTGGTAGATATGGTATCAACATATCTTGTAAATGAATAAATAAAAGGAGGAATTGAAATGAACATAGAAGTCAAAAGAGCTGCTGAAACTGCTGATGTTGTCGTAATGGGTGCAGGGATTATCGGTCTTTGTAACGCCCTAATGTATGCTAAACAAGGTCTTAAGGTAGTTGTGATTGATAATTTAGTACACAACAAGAAGAAGAGTTTTAAAGTTGGTGAGTCGTTATTAAGCCATAGTAACGTATTCTTAAGGACAATGGGCGAGTTGGACGAGTATGCACGTAAGTCACACCCTAAGTTAGGAATTTGGTTTACATATGGAATGGAAGGCGAAGAAACCTTTGATGATAAAACGGAATGGGCGCTTTCCTATCAACAAGATTGGTTCAACCATATGCCTGATACCTTGCAATATCGTGCAACATTCCATGAGAAGCAATTAGTACGGCCAGAGGCAGAGGCATTCCAGCTTGAGAGACTTCGTACATACACCAATGTCACGATCCTTGATACAGCGTTAGTAAAAGATGTTACGATCTACGATGATGATCGGCTTCATGAAATAGAGTGGGTTTGCAGAGAGACGAAAGAGACTGGTCTTACGAGAAGCAAGTGGGTTATTGACAGTGCAGGTAGAAGGCGTATGCTTGCAAAAAAATTTAATCACGCAACAGGATTTGGAGATGACTTCCAGACAACTGCGCTTTGGGCTCAATTTGATCAGGTCCCAGATGAGGCCTTTGGTGATACGTGGAAGTATACCTATTTCAGCGGTGCAGAAAGTAGAAGAGAACAGCACACTTGTCATCTATGGGGAGATGGGTATTGGATTTGGGTTATCCGCTTGAAAGATGGACGTATTAGTATTGGCGTAACGTTTGATCAGAAAAAAGCACCCCAGGGAAAAACGCCAAAGGATCAATATTGGGATATTATAAATCGTTACCCTTTATTAACTCGATTCCTCAAAGAAGAGAATATGCTTGAATTTAGTATGTACAAGGATGTGCAATATACAACGGATACCTTTGTGAGTGCAAAGAGGTATGGAATAGTTGGAGATGCGGCAACTAACGTTGATGCATACTATAGCCAAGGTATATCTATGTCACTTATGACATCGTTTCACATAAGTAACATTGTGTATAAAGATGTACGAGAGAATGAACTTGACACGGAGTATATTGATTTGATGAACCGCAACCTTAAAGAAGATTGGCTCATTATTCGAAATATTATTAAAGAGAAATATACATCTGCTATAGCGGACAATCGTTTCTTTATTCTTTCTCATTTATTAGATAATACAATTCTTTCTTCCGGTTTGAATGAAAGATGGTATATTACAAGATTACTAACTGAAACAAAGTGTAACCCGGCCAATGAAACACAGTTACACAAGAAATTACGCAGCAAACTTCGTAGGAATCTTTATCATTCCGCGGCACTTTCTATGAATATAGTGAAGCCTAAGACTGCACGTAAAATTCAAGGCTATTTGCAGCGAAAGATGGGTGAACGAGCACGATGGAGAATTAATAACGGAGTAAAAACACCTAAAATAAAATTATTATGGCCTCCTCTTCCTAAACTGTTTAAGTTGCCTTTTTCCGGGAGAAGAGAGTTGATTGACATTACCGGAAAAGAACTGGAAATAAAACATGCAAAGTTTTTCTTACCAAAGCCGAATGATATCTCACATTTTCCTTTCAGAATTATTGTCCCAATTTTACTTGGGCAGTTTATGTGGGCGTATACGTATGATGCATGGAGTACTAATTATAAAAAATTAATGAAGTTCCTTCGTCTTCAGGGGAATGTACAGCAAAGTAATACATTAAACAAATAAGTGTGGCAAGCTTTATCCGGTTAGGATAAGGGGAGGAGTTGTCTTATGAGACTAATTAACACGATTAAATACGATGTATTATCACAGTTTCGCTATGGATTTTATTATGCCTACATCGCCATTCTCATTCTTTACTATGGATTGTTAACAAATATCCCGACTGAACTGAGAAATGAAATAGAGGTATTAATTATTTTCAGTGACCCATCTGCAGTTGGTTATTTTATTATCGGTGGCATTCTGTTACTTGAGAAGGATCAGAATACAATGGAAAATCTCTTTGTGACGCCGATTAGAATCTATGAATATATCTTTTCCAAGGTTATATCACTGACATTGTTGGCAGTGTTAATAACGATCATCATTTTACTGACAACATGGGATGGACCACTGCATCTATTTACATTATTACTTGGAGTCATTTTGACTTCGATATTCTTCACCTTGCTTGGATTAACAGCAGCAGTTTATTCTAACAGTCTTAATGAATATCTTTTAAAAGCACCTCTAATTGTCTCAGTGTTTTACCTGCCGGTTTTAGAATACTTGAATATTTATCATCATCCGTTGTTTAACATCATCCCTGGTAAGGCGAGTTTAGTTTTACTTGAAGGTGGATTTGAAGAACTTGAACCTCTGTCACTGGTTTATGCCGTAGCTACATTGTCAGCCTGGATTGTTCTTGCATATATGCTAGCGCATCGTTCATTTTATAAACGTATTATTTTAAGAATAGAGGGACGTTAAATGAAGAGAATTTTCGTGCTATCCATGAATGACTTAAAAAATATTCGCCGTGACCCAATGTTATTGGTTATTATTCTCGGTCCCATTTTACTTACATTTTTGTTCCGATTTGGGTTGCCGGTCTTAGATAAACTAATCTATTCTTACTTAAGCTTTAATCTCCTGGGGTATAAAGAACTAATAATGGGATTTATTATGTTGCTCGTCCCATTTCTCGTAGGGATTTTGATAGGTTTACTCATTCTTGATGAAAAAGACGAAAATCTGATTATTTATTATGCTGTGACACCACTCGCAAAACAAGGATACCTTTATTACCGATTAGCAGTACCTGTTGTGCTAAGCTTCGCACTTTCTACTTTTATGTGGACGTTTAGCGGGTTTATAGAGCTTAACGTAATTAAATTGCTACCTTTAGCTTTATTAACTGCTCTTGAAGCCCCGTTAATTTCTTTAGCTATGGCAGTTTCTGCATCTAATAAGGTAGAGGGGCTAGCGATAGCTAAGGGTGGAGGTGTTATCCTAACAGTCCCATTTATTGTTTACTTCGTGTCTTCTAATTGGACTTGGGTTGGATTAGTAGTTCCAACCTTCTGGGTATCGCATGCTTTTTTTTCAAGTTTTAGTTCCATTCTACTGTATAGCCTGTTTGTAATTGGTGGTATTACAATCCATTTATTATTTATCCAATGGTTATTGGTAAGATTTAGGCGAAGAGTTTTTTAAAAACCATTGCTGAATGGAGAGAAACCATTTATACTATGTATGACTCAAAAAATATTTGAGTCATATGTTTTTAATGAGGATTATTAGGAGGTCAAGTTTAAGATGTTCTTGCAGATGGAGGATATTAATAAAACATACCAATCGGGTGACACAACTTTTCAAGCTTTAAAAAATGTAGGATTTGCTTTGGAACAAGGTCAAATTTGCGTCATTTTAGGTCCATCAGGATCAGGAAAATCTACTTTGCTTAACATTATTGGCGGTATTGATAATGCTGATAGCGGGACGATTCACGTGGCAGATTGGAAGTTAAATAACCTCAAAGAAAAGCAACTTACACAATATCGTCGGGACGCGGTAGGGTTTATTTTTCAGTTTTATAATTTGGTTCCCAACCTGACTGCACGTGAAAATATAGAATTAACGACAAATATAAGCAAGGACCCACTTGATATTGATGAGATTTTGGAAGCGGTAGGAATGAAGGAATTTCAACATCATTTTCCAAAAGAATTAAGTGGAGGACAACAGCAGCGAATATCGATTGCCAGAGCATTGGTGAAAAATCCAAAACTATTACTCTGTGATGAACCTACTGGAGCATTGGATTACGCGACTTCTAAGGAAATCTTAAAATTACTAGTTAATGTGAATAAAAGGTTCAATACAACCATCTTAATTATCACTCACAACAATGCCATTGCTGAGATGGCACATCGTGTACTAAAGATGCGAAGTGGGAAAATAATAGAGGACATGGTGAATGACACCTTGATACCACCTGAAAGGATTGAATGGTGATGAAATTAAACCGTAAAATCCTGCGGACAATGATGGAAAATAAGTCGAGGTATTTAGGATCAGTTGTTTTAATCATTATTAGTTGTGCATTGTATACTGCCTTCAATATGACCGTTCCAAATCTTCAAACCGGACTCGATGAATATAAACGTGATAGTGCTCTAGAGGATGCAAACTTCATAACACAAGAGCCAATAGCAGATGTAGAGTCGTTGGAGAAGGAATACGATTTGATTCTGGAGGAGCGATATAGTTGGGATTATGAGTACAGTGATGGTGTGACATTACGTATTCTTAGTGAGACGGAGAAACTAAATCGATATTCGGTTATAGAGGGAGAACCTTTAAACGGGGATCACGAGCTAGTCTTAGATCCACACTTTGCAGAAAGCCATAACTTAAGCGTTGGAGATAAAGTAACGATTTCAGAAGAAACTTTCACCATAAGTGGATTAGTTGCAATGCCTGATTATATTTACCCTCTAAAAACGGAAGAGGATATGGCACCAAATTCAAATAGTTTTGGAGTCGCAATTATTAGTAAAAAAGAGTTACAGGAAATGGAGCAAGGTTTTCCTTATTACAGTGTAAAATTTAATCAAGATAACATAGATGCATTTAAGGAGAAATTGTCAGAAACCAATTTTGTGGGTCAATGGATCAGTCAGAGTGATAACCCGCGTATCACCTTTATTAATGGTGATATTAATGCATTCTCTGAAATTGGTAAAGTTGTGCCTATTATCATTTTAGTCCTAACTTGTATGTTAATTGCAGCGGTTTTGTCTCGACTGTTAAAAGGGGAATATGTACAAATCGGGACGTTATTTGGACTTGGCTATACTAAAAGGGAAATTTTAAAGCATTACCTCATGTATTCGATTATTGTATCGCTCGTAGGAAGTATCATCGGTACATTTGTCGGTCAGTACCTTGCAGAGCCTTTGATGATGTCCTTTACGTTTCAGTATAATCTTCCTATCTTAGACATCGATTCATTTATTTTGAAACATGTGATTATCAGTTTGTTGCTGCCACTGTTCTTTTTAGTGACTGTTACTTTTTTTGTTGTTAGAAAAGCACTGTGGTTAACACCGCAAGAATTAATGCGTGGCAAACAGGTGAAAACAAAGATTAGTTGGTTTGAGCGTAGCTTGAAATTAAACCGATTCTCATTTGAAGCTAAGTTCCGTATCAGAGATATGGTTCGCAGTGTTCCGCGTGTGATTATGATGATACTTGGGATAACCTTTGCATCCATGTTGTTATTGATGGGCTTTACGACAAAGGATTCTATTGACCATCTTTTTAATCACTCACTCAAAGAAACCTTCAACTACGAGCATTATTATATTTTTAAAGACATGCAATTTAGTGAGCCAGTCCAGGGAGAGAAGCTATCAATTTCGTCTTTTGAAGTCGCTGAAGAGAATGCTGATCCTTATTCATTCAGCATTTATGGGATTGAGGAAGATGCTAAACTAATTAATCTAACGGATGACTCCAACAATCCTTTAGATAAAGACCAAGTAATCGTTACGAAATCTTTAGCAAATAATTTAGAATTAGCTGTTGGAGACACCATTGAGGTTGAGAATAAACTAAATGCTAAGGAAATCACCCTTAAAATTGATGCAATTGCTGATACTTACGCAGGTGAATATATATTTTTACCACTTGATGAGTTTAATCAGATGAATGATTATCCAGATGGGAGCTACATTGGTATCATGTCCGAACGGAAGCTGCAACTTGAAAAAGACAGCTTGCTAATGTCGCAAACAAATGATGAGGTAATGGCTGCTTTTGAGGAAGCGACAAAGCCTGTCAAATATATGGTAGGTGGAGTGTCTGTTGTCGCATTCATCCTTGGATTGATCATTATTTTCATGATTACCTCAATGATGATTGAGGAGAACAAAACAAATATCTCCTTATTAAAGGTGCTTGGTTATCCTAAACGGAAGATTTATTCACTAGTTTTAAGTAGTAATGCTATCCTTGTGGTTATCGGATTCATCATAGCTGTACCGCTTATTTTACTGTCGGTAGATGTGATGTTCCAAAGCATAGCAAAGGATCTCAAAATGACCTTACCGGCACACCTCAATAAAATGAATATCCTTATTGGCTTTGTTATTATTTATATGACTTACACAATATCAAACCTGCTTGCTAGAAAAAGAATAATGAGTATTTCAATGGCAGAGGTTTTAAAGAACCGTGTGGAGTAAGAAAAACTATTGTCTAAAGATCGCTGCTTTAATTTAAATAAAGTGGCGATTCTTTGTTTTAAGAGAACTATATAAGATAAAAATAGAAGTCTATGATTTTTGACAATTGTATAGAAAGGTTGGTATAAATTGCCTAACATGTTAATTGTTGCTGTTCGAATCCATTCAAGTATGAAGTGGGACAATTATAAGAAATGGATTTCAGGAGTATCAGAGGAAAGGCAGGAAAAGATAAGTCATCTGAAATTTGATTTGGATCGTATTCGAGCTATGATAAGTGAACTAATTGCGAGAAAATATATTTCTGAAGCAACAGGGTGCCAGTTTGATTCAATTGAATTTCAAAAGAATTCCTATGGTAAACCTTACGTGGATTTAGATAAATCAATATCGTTTAATTGGTCGCATTCTGGTGATTGGATCTTTTTTGCTATGGACGAAGAGCCAGTTGGTGTAGATGTGGAGGTCATTCATCAACTAAATGAGCTTGCTCTTGCAAAAAGTTTTTTTGATCCACTAGAAGTTGAACAACTTGAAACAATGAATTCTAAAGATAGAACGAAGCACTTTTTTACATTATGGTCATTAAAGGAAAGCTATATAAAATGGAAAGGGACCGGTCTTAGTACATTGTTAGACTCTTTTCGTTTTATCTATAATCAGGAGCAGCAACTTATATTCAGTAGTAATTATAAGGATTATTGTTTCTTCCAAACATTACAACTAGACCCACAGCACTATGCAGCAGTTTGCACATCAAGAGAAGTTAGTGAAAAACCACTTATCAAAATCTTTGACGCCGATTCTTTTCTAGAAGCGATCCATAATGAAATCCAACTTAAAAATTAGTTGTGAAAATTCGTCAGTGATGACAATAAATCTATCCTTTAGTAATGATGACTGTTTGTTCAATTTACACAACATAGCTGTTTTTTGTCACATACGTCTCCGACTTTGTATGAAAACGTTCCCTTCACGAGTCAAGATCATCGGCTCAATAGCAATAACATCCCTTCCTTATAAGCCCGTCATCCGAAGACTCATGACAATTGTAAATATGATAAGAGCCTCATGGATGGTCGACCATTTCCATCCATTATCCTCAATTTTTATTTATATTAGATTGTATAAGATTCTCCTATTTTAGGGCGAAAATCCAATCATTACCATATTGAAATATCAGTAGATTTCTAAGTATTTTTTAACCTTGTAATAGTATGCCAAATTTCTGAGAGGCTTGTCTTTTTTGTAAGGTTTTTAAGGAGTTATTATTTTTAATCTTGTTTCCTTATATTTATAGGGCTATGCTATTCAGAGAATAGTTCATGTATGAGAAAATTCGTGCTGAAACTATAGAAAGACATTTGATATGAAAATCATCTTTTAAAGTGAGGCTATTTTCAAAAGGATTGTTGTTTTTTAATAAGTTCTTTGAACAAAAATTGAATAGGTTGATTAAAACGGAAGGTGCGAGACTTCTGTAGAAGCAGCGTACGCCCCACGGAAAGCGAGCATCCTGAAGCTGCAATCAACAAGCAAAATACTTATTACATTTAAAAACAAGGTTTGCGAAAACAGTCTCAAGTAAAGATATATAATACAAAAATAAGAAGGAGATAATGGTATGCTAACGCGCCAGATATTAATCCCTCCTCTACTAGTATTTATCATTGGTTTGCTATTAACTGGCTGTAAAGGAGCGGACTCTCAATCCAATGAAATCGCTGAAAATCAAGAAAAGAAAGTAAAGATTACCTTTTGGGATGATAATGCAGGGCCACAGCGTACACCCATTTGGAACGAGTTAATTAAAAGGTTTGAACTCGAAAACCCGACCATTGATGTGGAGTATGTTGGTCTACCTAAAGACTATGCAAAGTCAAAGTTTGATGCAGCAATTGCCGCAGAAGATATGCCTGATGTCGCAAGTGTTTATACAAGTTGGCTGCCTGAATTTTCACATCGAGATGCATTGCTGCCTCTAAATTCTTACTTTGAGAATTGGCGTGAGAAGGACAAAATAAATAAGGAAGCAATTGAGTTTAATAAACAAATTGTAAATGACCATAAGTTATATGGAATTCCTTACACACAAAACCTGGATATACTTTGGATTCGTTCAGATTGGTTTAAAGCGGCAAATGTAAAGTCTCCAGCAACATGGGATGAATTTTTCAATGCTGTTGAAACACTAACCGATAAATCAAATGGACGTTATGGATACACCATTCGAGGAGGAGCAGGTGGATCGTTCCAATTACAAAGAATGATGTATGCCTATTCAGGAATTGAGGATTATTTTATAGATGGGAAAAGTACTATTAATGACCCAAAACACGTTGAATTCCTAAAAAGATATATTGGGTTGTATCAAAATCATACTCCTAAAAGTGATATTACAAATGATTATAAAGCAATGGTAGCTAATTTCGATTCAGGAGTTGCTGCGATGATTCAGCATAATATTGGTTCCTATGCTGAGCATAGTGAAGTATTAGATCGCGATCAATTTCAGGCTATTCCTCTGCCTAAGTCAATCAATGGTCAATACGTTACGGAAGCTGGAAACACAATTGGAATTAGTATTTTTAAAGGAACTCAATACCCGGATGAGGCCTGGGAGTTTGTTCGATTCATAAATTCAAAAGAAGCACAACAGTTATGGAATCAATCTGTCGGTCAAATCCCGACTCATATAGATGTACTCAATGAAGATTGGATAAAAGAGTTACGACATATTCAAGTATCTACACAAGTCTATGGTGACAAAGAGACTATTCAGTATGAACCGCCATTTTACCTGCCGGAATACCGAACAATCCTCAATACAATTGTGGATCCAGGTATCCAAGAGGTTTTAAGCGGGAAAATGACCGTAGAGAATTTTCTTAATAAGTGGTCAAGTGCAATGGAAACAGCTCAAAAGCAATACATAGATCAACTTGAAAATTAGTTGTGTTATCAATTCTTAACATAAAAGAGGCATACAAAGGTATGCCTTGTTTTTCATTTTGTTAAGGCTTGGGTATCCTCATCAGGATGGACCTTTTCATTTAAGGAAGGTCCAAATAACCGCAAAGCTTTTACCGCTTGCTCTCCATTATTTTTAATTGTAAAGCTAGAAATTTGTGCAGGAATAAATAGTTGATCACCTTTTTTTACTTTCTGATGATCCTCCCCTGTTATAACAGTTGCGTTTCCAGAAAGGATGTATAATCCTGAAAACACTCCATTACCCTGGATTTCAACTTCATTGTTTACTTCTACGAGTGTCATCCTAAAGCAAGGTGTTTGTTTATATCCAACGAGTTCGAGTTCTTTATTGTTTGCAGATGCTGTTAAGGTAGAAGGGGCTACTTTCCATTTTTTTAAGGTTTCTTCTCTTGTGAACGTATCGTACTTGAAAACATCAAACATTTTTTCAAAGCCCAATCCTTGATGAATTAAGTAATCTTCAAGCTTTAATCCTGAAGGGGATGTTTTTTCTAAACGGATTGTATAGTCAGTAGGTTCCTGAATCTCAACTAACAAGCAACCAGCTCCAATCGCATGGGGAGTGCCTGCTTCAATTAGAAAAGTATCTCCTGGGTGAACATAGTATTTGTGCATACAATCCAGCATTCCTTGTATATTTTGTTCTTTAAACAAAGTTTTAAAATGTTCTTTTGTTACACCAGGTTTAAAGCCAAGGTACACATATGGAGATTCGCCATTGATTTCCCTTCCGCCAACGAAATGCCAGCATTCGGTTTTCCCATAAGCAGAATGAAATAATTCTTTCGCCTTCTCCTTGTCAGGGTGGGTCTGAATAATCAAGCGCTCCGCCGAGTCAATTAACTTTACAAGAACTCCTGTCTGTTTCCCAAACTTTTCTACATGATTTTCACCTAAAAATTCGATAGGATTTTCATCAACAATTTCTTTTAAGGTAATGTCCATATCAGGAAGGTCAAGTTTATTTAATCCATCCTCTTCACGGCCTAAAGTTCGGCTAGAAACAATCGATATTATCCATTCCTCTGGAAAATGACTATCCTTTGGAGCTTCGCTTCCATGAATTTCATCGATCAATTTTCCTCCTAAGTAGGTCCGCCATGATCGTGCAGGAGATAGTTTAATAGGTTTTGAACAATCGATATGTATTTTCCTGCTATTCAAAATAATGCTCTCCTTCATCATTATTTTTCTTTATTTGTCTCTACATCTATTTTAAATGAATACGCTTTCTGAAATAATGAAAGATTTTAAGATGAATGAGTAAAATTTTAAGATATGTACTTGGTTTGTTAATTATTCGTTGAGCGTGAGGAAAGATTGATTTAAACTACTATCGTTACTGTTGAAAGATTTTGGGTTCCTTAGAATGATAACGTTAACATGAAGGAAAAGGGAGGATATTGGTATGAAAAAGTATGTCATTTGCGGTGTTAGTAACAGGGCATTACAAATGTTTATCGGTCCAATCATAAACGAGTTTTCAAGAGAAAACGAGATTGTAGGGATATTAGATTCAGACCCTCATCGCTTTACTGTATGTGTAGAAAAATATCCAGTCCTAGAACAAATTCCAACGTTTTCTCCTGATCAATTTGAAACAATGATCGACCAAACTGAACCGGATTATGTCATTGTTACGGGGAGGGATGATACCCATATTGATTACATTTTAAGAGCGTTACAAAAACAGATTGATGTGATAACGGAAAAACCAATGGTAACCAATGCTCGAGATGCATATAAAGTCATGCAGGCTGAAGCAGAAAGCAATGCAAATGTTATTGTCACATTTAATTATCGATATAGTCCATTCCATCGAAAAATTAAAGAAATGATCCTTGAAGACAAAGTTGGCAGAATCACATCCGTTGATTTAAATTGGTATATTGATACATTCCATGGTTCTAGTTATTTTAGAAGATGGAATCGTGATAGGGAAATTTCAGGAGGATTGTCTATTCATAAATCAACTCATCACTTTGATCTTGTGAATTGGTGGCTGGATCAAAAACCTGAAGAAGTGTTTGCATATGGAAGCTTACATTATTTTGGTCCAGACGGGGAATTAAATCCTAGAAAGGTAACGAGTCGCTTTTGTGGAACATGTGATGATCAAAATAGCTGTGCCTATTTTAGACGATGGAATCCACGTAGTGGTTCCAATAATGTCAGAGATGATCATCTGTTGGCAGGAGTTTATGAGGAAATTCCTTATACGAATTACAGACCTGATGCTTGTATTTACGATGAAGAGATTAGTATTGAGGATACATATGTGGCCACGGTTAAATATGATGGAGGAAGCTTATTAAGCTATTCGATTAATTTCTCAGCTCCATACGAGGGATACCGACTAGCCATTAATGGAACGAAAGGAAGGATTGAGACAACCGAATTCCATGAGCCATCTCGAATCCACTTTGATTATCCAGAGCAAACAATCGATTATTTTCCGCTTTTTGGTGCAAAAGAAACAATTGAAGTAGTCAAAAATCCTGGCGGCCACGGTGGCGGAGATCCTATATTACTAGAAGATCTTTTCCTTGGTCCAGACCCAACACGGAAATATCCGATTTTAGCTGGCTCAGAAGCAGGTGCTTATTCCATCGCAGTTGGAGAAGGTGTGTGGAGATCTGTGAAAGAGAGAAAGCCAATGAATATAAAAGAACTTCTATATCAATCAGAGAAAATCATAAACAAATCTAAAAGTTAAAGGTTTTTATCAAACATACGATTCCTTATCTGAGGACTTAATCGTATGTTTTTTTCTGTGAAAAAGTGTAGGGGTCTACAGAAAGAAATTTACAATAAAAAGTAAATTATCTAAAATATCTTAAAATTTTAATCAAACATCTTAAAATCTTTAATTACGTGAGAAACCGTTTACATTTACAATTAACACCAGAAAGGAGGAAACTAAATGAGTTATTCACAAGGATTTCCCGAAACGACGGTAAACAGCAAAAAGGTGGTTCATAAAAAGAAAATAAAAAAAGAAAAATGGGTGCCATATCTTTTTATTTTGCCATCATTCCTCATAATTGTAGGGTTTTTGTTTTACCCGATTGCGACTGTATTCTATTATAGTCTTCAAAACTATGATGTATCTGCACCTTACTATAATGGTTTTGCAGGTCTTGATAACTTTGTCAAGATCTTTACACAGGATGCAATGTTTGTCCCAAGTTTATTGAATAGTTTGAAATGGGTTGTTTCAGAAGTAGGTCTTCAATTAACTTTTGGTATGATTTTGGCATTATTATTAAATCAAACCTTTAAGTTTAGGGGGCTAGCACGAGCAGTTGCCTTTATTCCATGGGCGATCTCAGGGGTGCTTGCTTCAGTCATGTGGTCAATGATGCTAAATGAACATATGGGTGTCATCAATGACATGCTTATGAAAGTTGGTTTAATTAATGAACCAATGGCATTTCTAGCAAGTACATCAACCGCATTTTGGGCAGTGGTGATTGCTGAACTATGGAGGGGGATTCCTTTCTTTGCGATTACTCTATTAGCTTCCTTGCAAAGTATTCCGAACGAATTATATGAAGCAGCCCGAGTGGATGGTGCCAGTAGATGGAAAACATTTATTTATGTCACTCTGCCGCAACTGAAAAATACGATTGTCTTAACAACATTATTAAGGGTCGTTTGGGAGTTTAATAATGTCGACCTCATATTCAACTTAACGGGCGGTGGTCCTGCACATTCTACTACCACACTTACGATGTATATTGCAGATTTAGCTGTACACGGAAGTAATTTCGGTTATGGTTCAGCATTAACGGTTGTTTCATTTGGCATTCTATTAATCTTTGCCATCCTTTATCTGAAACTATCCCGTTATGAAAAGGAGTGATCTGAAGGATGCTATCAGCAAATAAAAAATTAGACAAACTCTTAACACTTTATTTACCTTTAGCGTTGATGCTAAGTTTTACCATGTTTCCAATCTACTGGACGATCAATACGGCATTGAAACCTGAAGGGGATATTATCAAGCGGCCGTTGCAATATGTGCCAGCCAATCCTACAGTTGAAAATTTTGTATATGCTTGGACCAATATTGGATTTGCAACATTCTTTAAAAATAGTTTAATCGTTGGGTTTTTTACGGTTATCATTGTTCTTATTTGCTCAACTTTATCTGGATATGCACTTTCCAGATACCAATTCAAAGGGAAAAGAAGTTTCATGCTGATGCTATTGTGCACTCAGTTCATCCCGCGGGCAATGATGATTATTCCATTATTTATCATCTTTAAGAATTTAGGATTAATTAGTCATCCTCTTTCACTGATCATTACGTATACAGCAGTTGAAATTCCGTTTACGACAATTTTAATGGCGGGATTTATCTCTAATGTACCAAAGGAATTGGAAGAAGCGGCTATGATTGATGGCTGTTCAAAAATGCAATCCTTGCGCCACGTCGTTTTCCCGCTGCTGCTTCCAGGGATCGTAGCAACTGGAGTATTTACTTTCATTTATACATGGAACGAATTTTTATTAGCCTTAATGCTGACAAATCAGCAATCCAAGTTCACACTTCCTGTTGGATTAAGTTCAATGATGGGAGAATTTAATGTCAACTATGGCGCATTAGCAGCTGGAAGTGTCATTGCTTTAATTCCCGCAGTTATATTATTTGCCTACGCACAGAAGCACCTGGTTAATGGTATGGGTGGGGCTGTCAAAGGGTAATTTTATAAAAATCATTATCAGTAAAATTTTAAGGGGGGCAACACCATGTTTATGAATAAGAGAAAATGGTCAAATTCTATTTTAGCACTTTCGATGGCTTCAGGATTGCTGCTAGCTGGTTGCAGCGGCGGTGATGAAACATCTTCAACACCAAAAGAGTCGGGCGGCAATTCAGATGAACCAGTAAAGATTACTTTCTGGGATGAGAATGCAAGTCCAGAGCGTACGCCGCTATGGGAAGAAGTTATTAAACAGTTTGAAGAAGCAAATCCAAGTATTGATGTTGAATATGTTGGAATTCCAAATAAATCAGCAAAATCAAAATACGATGCAGCCATTGCCGCAAATGATACTCCAGATGTTGGGTCAGTTCAAACAACATGGCTGCCGGAATTTGCAATACGTGACGCATTACTTCCACTAGATGATTATTTTGAGGGTTCTGAATTGAAGGATAAAATTAACTCGAGTGCTATCGATTTTAATAAGAAAATCGCACAAGATAGCAAACTTTATGGTATTCCATATGCTCAAAACTTAGATACAATCTGGATCCGAACTGATTGGTTTGAGGAAGCAGGAGTAAAAGAACCGGAAACATTTGATGAGTTTTTTACTGCTATTGAGAAAATGACCGACAAGGAAAACGGACGCTACGGATATACAATTCGCGGGGGTGCAGGCGGATCTTTCCAGCTTCAGCGTTTAATGTTTGCTTATAGCGGCTTAGATTACTTTGACGAAGATGGCAAAGTAAATATCAATGACCCTAAACATGTGGAATTCGTTGAAAAATATCTATCATACTATGAAAAATTCACTCCAAAGAGTGATATCACAAATGGTTATAAGGAAATGATCGCAGGATTTGATACGGGTGTCGTAGCAATGGTTCACCACAATGTTGGATCTTACGGTGAACATAAAAAGTCATTAGAAGAAGGTACATTTAAGACCATACCACTTCCTAAAACAGAGGATGGAAAATTTGTTGCTGAAGGTGGAAACGCTGTCAATGTAGCGGTCTTTAAGAATACTGAAAATCCTGATGCTGCTTGGAAATTTGTCGAGTTCGTTAACTCTGTAGAATCACAAAGCTTATGGAATGAGTCAACAGGTCAAATTCCAACAAACGCCGATGTATTAGATGACGAGTGGGTACAAAATGCACAGCATATCAAGGTAGCATTTGAAGTTTATGAAAACCCTGATACAAAACTTTACGAACCGCCATTCTATTTACCAGATTATCGTTCAATTCTTGATAATATAGTTGACCCAGGAATTCAACAAGTAATGAGCGGCGAAAAGACAGCCAAAGAATTTCTCGACGAATGGGCAAAAGCAATCGAAGATTCAAAAACAAAATATGATGAGACCTTCAATAAATAAACTTAAGGTAAGCCTTTATTCAGTGGGGCGCTGTCTCCTCTAAAAAGGCTAAGAATCTCGGTGTAATCTGGCAGTTAAATCTACCAATTTGGAGGTTTTACTGCCAGTTCATATGGAAGAAAACAAACTTGGTATTGGTTTAATTACCAAGTCGAGATACGTAATATGAAAATCCTAAACTTTCAGGAAAAGGGGAATGAACAATGGGAAATACAACAGAAAAAATTGCAATTGAAACTCCATTGGTGATGGCGGAAAAGGCATGTCAGGCATTAATGCAAACATTTCGTGCAGAGGAACTGCCGCCAGTGAATCATTTCCATTACCACCAAGGAGTATTTCTGTATGGAATGTATAGAGTCTATCAAGCAACAGGTAAACAAGAATATTTTGAATACATTAAAGCCTATTTTGATCATTTAATTGATGAGCATGGAAATGTGTGTTTTGCCAGGGATGAGCTTGACTCAACAATGGCAGGAATTCTGTTATTCCCATTATACGAAGAGACAAAAGATCCAAGATATATGATTGCGGCTAAGCGATTAAGAAGTGCTTTAGATACTCTTAATAGAACCTCAGAAAATGGTTTCTGGCATAAAGAAAAATACCCTTATCAAATGTGGTTAGATGGACTCTTTATGGGCGGACCGTTCATGTTACTTTATAGCCAGCATTTCCATGAGGAAGAATTAATTCAAACTGTTCTTTTGCAAGAAAAGTTGATGAGAAAACATATGACGGACGAGAAAACAGGTCTGCTTTATCATGCGTGGGATGAGAAGAAGGTTCAACCATGGGCTAATCCTAAAACAGGCTGTTCACCAGAATTTTGGGGACGTTCTGTCGGCTGGTACGGCACAGCATTGATTGACTTATTAGAGATTTTAGGAGATAGAAAGCGAGGACAAGAGCAGTTAATTAAATCGCTTCAAAGCTTCATTCCGGCAATTGTTAACTTCCAAGAGGAGAAATCGGGCTTATGGTATCAAATTGTGGATAAAGGCGATCTTGAAGACAACTGGCTAGAGTCCTCTTGCTCTGCATTATTCCTCTATTTTATCGCGAAAGGTATTCAACATGGCTATGTGGATGACTCCTATCGTGCCGTAGTAGATAAGGCATATAAAGGATTGTTAGAGCACATGGTAGAGGAAAAGGGAGCAACAATTACGTTAAGCGGAATTTGTATTGGAACTTCGGCTGGAGTTTATGACTACTATGTGGACCGCCCTACCTCTGAAAATGATTTACATGGAATGGGTGCGTTTATTTTAGGTAGCATGGCGTATTATGACCTTATTAAGGAATAACCATTTAAACTTCAGAGTTTCTTGCACAATATGGGGATATAAACCTTTTCATATGCTGTCTTTTTGGCATAAGAAAAGGTTTCTATATATTTTGAGGGAAAGGAGGATTATGAAAATAAGAAACTTCACAAAAGATAGATGAAAGGTGGGAATAAAAGGTGAGGAAATTTAAAGTTAGTCTCTTGATCTTTTTAACTGTATTACTAGTATTCAGTCATTATGGTATAGAGGCTCTTGCAAAAACAAAAGGGCATGCACCGCAATCACCTGTGAACTTACAGATACCAAACCTAGCTTTTGACGAAGACAGCATTACCTTGGTGTGGGAAAAACCTGAAAACTATAGTGACATCGTAGATTTTAATGTTTATATGAATGGCAAAAAGATTGGCAGCTCCTTTAAGGACAATAGTGGACCAGCCAAAGCATATATTGATAATTTTTATGAAACGATTGATCAAGATGATTTTCACGTAGATATTCTGATTCATAATTTTACTGTTGAAAATTTAAAACCAAACAAATCGTATGAGTTTTATGTAACATCGGTAAATACAGATGGTGTTGAATCAGCTCCATCTAATAAAATTGTCGGGAAAACAACTCCTGTTCCAGATGTTTTCAATATCGTTGATTTCGGTGCGACACCAAATGATGACACAAAAGATACAGAGGCGATTCAAGCAGCAATTGATGCAGCAACACCTGGAGCAAAAGTCTTAATTCCGGAAGGTCAATTTATCTCTGGTGAATTATGGCTTAAATCTGATATGACGTTACAAGTAGATGGATATTTACTCGGTTCTGCGGATCCAGAAGATTATAGCACGGGTTTCTGGTTATACGATTACTCAACGGATGAGCGTTCTTACTCCCTTATCAATGCTCATACATACGATTATGGCAGCCTAAAAAATATTCGTATTGTCGGGAACGGAATTATCGATGGGAATGGCTGGAAGTATGATGAGAATCATCCAACGATTGATGAGATGGGCAATGAACTTCCGCGTTTAGCAGCAGGAAATAACTCAAAAGTCACTGGAAATGTAAAAGTGGAAGATGGAAAGATGAGTCTGTTAGATCTTAAAGCTGAAAGCACCCTAGGGATTTTAGGTGCAACACAATCCTATGCAGCCCAAAAGTTAGGTATGAACGCCAAGTCAGCCTATTCTACGCGTTCAAATTTGATTACTGTTCGTGGTGTTGACGGGATGTATTATGAAGGGATAACTCAATTAAATCCTGCCTTTCACGGTATCGTAAACCTTCATAGTAAAAACATTGTTGTAAATGGGACGATATCGAAAACATACGATGCCAACAATGCTGATGGATATGAGTTTGGGGATTCACAAAATATCATGGTCTTCAATAATTATATTGATACTGGAGACGATGCGATTAACTTTGCTGCAGGTATGGGTCAAGCAGCAGCGGGTAAGGAACCGACTGGAAATGCATGGATCTTCAATAACTACATTCGCGAAGGTCATGGCGGAGTGGTAACAGGCAGTCATACTGGCAGCTGGATTCAAGACTTTTTAGTAGAAGACAACATTATGTATAAAACAGATGTGGGATTACGAAGTAAAACGAATACTCCAATGGGTGGCGGAGCAAGAGATATTCTGTTCCGAGATAATGCTTTAGAAGGCATTGATGGCGACGGTCCGTTCGTCTTTACTTCTGATTACACTGATGCGAATGCAGCTATCCTTTATGAACCAACTCAAGAAATCTCTCAATTTAAAGATATGAAGATTGAAAATACAACAGTTCGTAATCAAGGTGGAAGTAAGAAACAAGCGATACTTGTGAAAGGGAATAGTGATGCAGGAGAAGTTTATCATGAAAATATCATCTTTAAAGATGTGAAATTCGATCATGTTTATTCCGTTAACATGGATTATGCCAAAGACTTTAAATTTATCAATGTATCGTTTACGAATGTCAAAGATAATGACGGAAATCCATGGAGAATTAAACATTCAACTGGTCTAGTATTTGATAATACAACAGCAGCCCCTCTGGATGCGGAAAAGAAACCTGAATGGCCAGAAGCATCTGCACTTCAAGCGACATCTTCCGCCGATGGAAAGAGTGTAACACTAACTTGGGATGCAGCAACTGATAATGTAGGGGTTGCTGGTTACACGGTTTATAAAGACGGAGAGAAAATGGGTCCTAATTATACGACGACAGATAAAAATAGTTATACGGTAACCGGTTTAACTCCAGCAAAGGAATATACGTTCAAAGTTGAGGCTGCTGATGAAACTGGAAATCGTACTTCAGATGGCCCGGAAATCACTATGACAACGGCTGGACTAGCGGATAAAACAGCACCAGTACTTCCTGAGGATCGAACGATTAAAGAGCCAACAACCAAAATACCTGCTACCGATACATTTAGCGGGAAAGATGTAGAAGTGGTGTATCCAGGCTTTACTTGGGCATCAGTTGAATGGGAAGCGGCAAGTGATGATACTGGGATTGCCGGCTATAATGTTTTTGCTAACGGAGAACTCCATGGATTTGCGACTTCAAACAAATATACGATGGGAGACCTTCAACCAGGGAAAAAATACAAAGTGGAAGTCGAGGCAGTTGACCTTGCCGGGAATAAAACTCCATATAACACCTTTATTGAAGTAGAAACAGCCCATCCTTATGCAATTGGTGCTCCATCCTTTGATGGCGGGCTAAATGCAAGAATCGGTCAAGATGGAAAGAGCATCTCTCTTTCTTGGAATGAAGCAAAAGCGACAAACCAAGAGATTATTGGTTACCGAGTCTATGTAAATGGCCAACCGATAAAATCTGAAGATGTTGAATTTACACCAATTAATGGGGAAATAACGACAGCTGAAACAAATTATACTATAACAGATTTGAAACAAGGGAAAAAATACACATTTAAAGTTGAAGCTGTAGGGAAAGGAATTAAGTATTCAAAACGAGAAAGACTTTCCGATGTGTTTCCGAATGGTCTTGTTGAAGTTGCAGGATATAGATGGAGCGGTTTTGGACCAAGTAAAACCGTTCATCTTATTCCTGGTAAAGCAGTGAGTCAATGATCTAAATCTGAAAGTCATTCACAATTTATTAGAAACGTTTTAAGAAGCTTCCGACAATGGAAGCTTCTATTTCAAGTATAGGTATTGCAGAAGGTAGAAAATTCATTATATTAAGAATTAGGGGTGAAATTTTGTTTACCGCTTACATAATATCGGTTATTGTTGAAGTAGGAGAGTCAGGCTTCTATTATGCATCGATAGGAGAACATAAGTGATGGTTATGAAAATAAAGAACATAATTCGAAAATATTTTATGTACTCGATTAAATCAACAATTAACACTCTCTATTTACCTATCATTATTATTTTTATATCCGTTTCAGGATGGGTGTCTTCTATGCTTGCCACCGCACAAATTGAAGAAAATGCATATAAAAATGTAAATGATACGATTTTCCAAACAATAAATTATTTGGATTATATGCTTTCAGATGTTTTCCAGCAACTCGTTTCTGTTTCGAGTGATCCAAGGATAGTAAACTTAATTGGAACTGAAGAATCAGAAATTAAACCAGAGCATTACGTAGAGATTGATAAGAATTTGCAGCTTGTTTATTCTCGGTATAATGTCATACTTGAATCCGTTCTGATTGATCTTAATCAAGGAGAATTTTTGCTTTATCATAGTGATTATGCTTCTAACCCATCAGTGCCATATGAGCATTATTTTAACGAATATAAGGGAAGCAAAGAGGGATTTTATTGGAGAAATATACACGAAGATCAAATTTTTAATACAAATGACGAAGTAATGTCAGTATTGAGATTGATTGAAAAGAGTGATAAAGGGAAAGGCATCGTACTCTTTAACCTTAGGGATAATTTTTTTGAACAAGTATTGAACAAATCGTTAATCGGGAAAAATGGTTATCTGACTCTTATTAGCCCGAATGGAAAATATGAATCCAAAGACGTTAAAAATGAATATAGGCTGGATAATAAAACTCTTTATTCCCTCCAGAATACCAAAAAGGAAAGTGGCCAATTCTCGTATGAAAGTGCTGCTGGTGAAGATATGATTGTGATTTATGATACAATCCAGGCAAATAACTGGAAGCTTGCAGCAGTCGTCCCTGAAAATGAAATTTTAAATAAAGTAGATTATATAAAACATTCCACGGTTTTTTTCATCTTAATGATGGTCGTTAGTGCAATATTTTTAACGAGCTTCGTTGGGAAATATATTTCAAAGCCTTTTGAAAAAATGGCTGAACATATGCGGACAATTAATGAAAAAAGTCCGGATTTTTATGATGAGGCATCCCCGGAAGAAATGAAAATCCTTCAAAATGGCTTTAACGAGCTGTTTTTCCGAATTCAAACTTTGATGGATCAGATCAGGTTAGAACAGGAAGAGAAACGGCAATTAGAATTTGCAGTTATGCATGCACAAATTAATCCTCATTTTCTTTACAATACACTTTATTCGATAAAAGGGTTATGTGATATGGGACTTAATAAGGATGCCAGTCAAATGGTAAGCGCTCTCTCAAGCTTTTTCCGTATCGGAATTAGTAAGGGAAAAGAAATTATTTCAATTAAGGAAGAGGTCGAACATATTGAGCACTATTTATTCATTCAAGAAATGCGTTATGGGGACGACTTCTCTTACGAAGTGAACGTTGATCAAGATATTCTTTCCTATAATATTATTAAACTTTCTTTACAGCCGATTATTGAAAACGCCATTTACCATGGGGTAAAGCAGAAAAGAGGGCAAGGAAAGATTAGCATTAGAGGTTATCAGACGGACGAAACGATTCGCTTAGAGGTTTCTGATAACGGAAATGGAATCGAAAGAGAAAAATTATTAGAAATTTCAAGAGAAATGGAAGCTTCCTTTCAAGAGAAAAAGAGTTTTATTGGAATTGGATTAAAAAGTGTAAATGAGCGAATTAAAATTCATTTTGGAAAAGAGTATGGTTTAACGATATCAAGTGAACCAGGTCATGGCACCGTAGTGGGCATTATTATTCCCAAAACAAAAGGGGAGATCAATGAGAATGTATAAATTGATTGTGGTTGAAGATGATCGTATTATTCGTCGAGGGATTTGTCAGTCAACTCTATGGAAAGAGCATGGCTTTATCGTTGCAGGAGAAGCAGGAGATGGTGAGATTGCACTTGATTTAATCAAAAAGGAACAGCCTCAAGTCGTCATTTCTGATATTAATATGCCATTTATGAATGGTTTAGAAATGGGGAAAAAGATAAGAGAAATAAGTCCAGAAACGAGGATTATTTTTCTTACAGGATATGAAGAATTCAAATATGCTCATGAAGCAGTAAAACTCAAAGCGTTTGATTATTTATTAAAACCAGTAGACTCAGAGCAACTGCTTAACAAAGTTAAAGAAGCAGCTGTAGATTGGGAAAAGGAAACAAAAAAAGAATTGAGAATCAAAGAATCCCTTCCTTACCTTCAGCGAAAATTCTTTCAAAAGTTGATGAAGGAAGGAGTTCAGCGGTTGGATGTAGAGAAGGAATTAGTGGAGCTGGGGGTAGAGTTAGAGGGACCAGACTTTGCAGCTGTACTTGTTCATTCCTCAATCAGTATAAATGATGCATGTAAAAGAAAGATTACAGAGATTAGTTCATCCTTTTTTTCACAGGAAAACTATAGTGTAATAAATATTGATCCTAATGAATACGCAATTCTTTTATCTCTTGAAGATGAGAGTGATATCAGAAAAGGGCAGTTAGCTCAAGAATTAATTGATTCCTTTAAGAAAATGGAACATTCAGTTACGATTACACTCGGCAGAACATATCCAAATTTGTTTGAACTTGGAAAATCATTACTTGAATCCCATTTAGCGATGGAATTGCGGCATATTATGGGAACAGGAAAGGTCTTTTCTTTTGAAGATACTGTATCAAGTAATGAAGAAACAGAAGATCGCATAAAAAAACTAGAGTCAGAATTAGAAAGTCATATTAAGGTAGGAATACCTGAAAAGGTGAGTGAAACTCTTAAACATTTAAATGAAGCGATTGTTGAGAGGAAGTTAGTGCCGTTGAGTGAGTTAAAAATCCTCGCGCTGAAGTTTAGTACAATGCTATTTTTCGAAGTTGAAAAGTGGAAAGAAGAGGAGATAATAAGTTTTAATTCATCGGATGTTTATAAAGATATCATGAAAATGGAAACCCTTTCAGAAATGATGGAGATTTTGAACAAACTCATTCTGCAATGGCGTGATGAAATGTATAAAAAAGAAGATAAGAATCATTTCAGCCATGTTGATCAAGCGATAAAGTATATCAAAGATCATTATCATGATAGCACCTTAACACTCAAAAAAGTTGCTGAGTTTATCCATGTCAGTACTCCATACTTAAGCAATCTATTTAAACTTGAAAAAGGTTTTAATTTTGGGGATTACTTGCTGGAGATAAGGATGAAAAAAGCAATGGAAGAATTGCGTGAAGCTGACATAAAAACATATGAAGTATGTGAAAAAGTAGGCTATAACAATCCTCAATATTTTAGTATCTGTTTTAAAAAATTCACAGGCTATACTCCTGCCGAATATAAAAAGCAGTTTAGATAAAATGAAACTTGAGAATTATTATAAAATGAACATCAGCTAAAGTAGATGAGTTATGGGTCATTGGTGACCGATAATTCAGTTTAGGCTGATGTTTTTTATATATCACCTTAAAAAAAAATTGGTCCTTGACCATAACAGGTTTAATATTTATTTTTGTTTCATAATGTGCAAAATCTCATAAATATGGGTTATTTAAGTAATGTTTGGATAGAAGACCCTTTATTTAATTCATTTCCTAGTATAGCTTATTAGGTAACGCATTTATCGTTTAAGTAATTGTTAAGTTAAAACACTCAAAAAAATACTTTAAAATTAAAGTTAACCTTAGTATAATACTCTTTGAAGATAGCGTTTTCAATTTTAAGATTTCGGTTTACCATCTGTTTTTACAAATTCAGAATCTGTAAGGAGAAACTAGACTAGTTGATTCACAAGTATTTGAACGAACAAGATTATTGGTTGTGTACCTGATGTATGTAATAAATAATTAACGTATATAGGAAAGGGGGAGAGAGTGATGAAAAGTAATGTAACGATGAGAGATATAGCTGACAAATTAGGTGTAAGCAGTGTAACTGTGTCAAAAGCACTTAATGATAAAGAGGGTGTCAGCGAAGAGCTTAAACAAAAGATAAAGACTATTGCAGAGGAAATGGGATATAGATATAATGCAATGGCTAAATCGATGAAGGAAGGTTTGTCGTATAATATTGGAGTTATAATTCCTGAACGTTTTGCTGGTACTGAACAATCTTCATTCTATTTAAATGTTTATAAAAGTATGACTAGGATTCTAGAAAACAGGGGGTATTATGGTATTCTCCACATCTTAAGTCATAGTGATGAAAAACAACTGAATCTTCCCAGAATCTATCATGAAAATAAAGTCGACGGCTTCATTATACTTGGCCAAATCAGTAAATCATATATAGGAAAAATCCTGGAGATAGACCTTCCGAAGGTATTTCTTGATTTTTATGATGAAAACGCAGATATTGATTCAGTTACAACTGATAACTTTTATGCAGCATATGAATTAACAAACTATCTTTTCCGTAATGGTCATCAAGAGATTGCATATGTTGGAAATCTTTATTCAACAAGCAGTATTCAAGACCGCTTTTTAGGATATTATAAGTCATTACTTGAACATGGATGTTCGTTGAAACAAGAGTATATTATTAACGATCGGGATGAAGAAGGTACTTATATAGATATGGAATTACCAGAAACTCTACCAACGGCGTTTGTTTGCAATTGTGATCAAGTTGCTCATAACTTAATTCAAAAGATGAAAAAGGTTGGATATAAAGTACCTGAAGATTGTTCGGTCGTTGGCTTTGATAATGATATTTATGCAACAATTACTGATCCTCCTTTAACAACAGTTGAAGTAGACGTTGAACAAATGGCTTCCTATTCTGTCAATTTTGTTCTTGAAAAGATAAGAGACAAGAATAAAACATTTGGACGGGTACTTGTTAAAGGAAAAATGATATATAGAAATTCTGTTAAGAAAATTTAGAACAAGGTGTTTTTTATACCTTGTTTTTCTTTTAGAGTTATTAAACAAATAAAATAACAAAAACATAAAAAACGGAGGTCGGAAGTAATGAAAAAAATTAGCTTAAATGGTGCATGGCTAATGAAAAGCTCAGATGGATTAAATTGTTTAGAGGCTTCAGTACCAGGATCTGTTATGAATGAACTTTTTAAACATGGGGAAATTGAGGATCCTTTTTATAGAGATAATGAACGTTTTGCCTATGAAATTGCTTCAAAGGATTATAAATTTATACGTGAATTTATAGTGGAAGAAGAACTGTTACATAATCAGCACCTAGTATTACGTTTTGATGGTCTAGATACAATCTCAGAGATAAAAATCAATGGGAATAGTATAGCAAAGACAAATAATATGCACCGGGTATATGAATTCAATATTAAACCATTTTTAGTTACTGGTGTAAACAAGATAGAAGTTACTCTTTTTTCACCAATTCACTATATCTCGAATAAACAAAAGGAAGAAAAACTATGGGGTGTAACGGATGCCATCGAAGGATATCCACATCTTCGAAAAGGACATTATATGTTTGGATGGGATTGGGGTCCACAAATACCGGATTTAGGGATTTGGAGAGATGTGTCATTACTTGCTTGGAACTTAGGGCGTATCGATGAAGTGTATGTAACACAAGATCATCGTCATAAGGAAGTCGAAGTACGTGTTCAAGTCAAATTGGAAGCGCATTCATTTGATCCTGTAAGTCTTAAGGTGAATTTGATGAATCCGTTAGGTAATGTAGAGTCAGTTAGTATTGACCATGTGTTAAAGGATGAAACAGTATCCTTTCATGTGGTAAATCCACAGTTATGGTGGCCGAATAATTATGGTGAGCAGCCTTTATATAAGGTTGAGGTTATCACATTAAATGAAACTGGTGTTTTAGATGAAAAGGTGATAAATATTGGGCTTCGCACAATAACAATTAAACATGAACCAGACCAGTGGGGAAAATCATTTGAGTTTGAAGTGAATGGTTTATCGATTTTTGCGATGGGGGCAAATTATATCCCTGAGGATAGTTTACTTGCCCGTAACTCAAAGGAACGAACAGAACGGATTATAAATGATTGTGTCGAAGCAAATTTTAATATGATTCGTGTATGGGGTGGAGGAATTTATCCAGAGGACTATTTCTTTGATTTATGTGATCAAAAAGGAATTATCGTTTGGCAGGACTTTATGTTTGCTTGCAGTGTGTATGACTTAAATGATGATTTTCGTAGAAATGTAGAACAAGAGGTAATAGATAATATGAAACGAATTAGACATCATGCTAGTTTAGGTATTTGGTGTGGGAATAATGAAGTTGAGGAAGCTTGGGTCTACTGGGGAGATATGCCTGATGAGGATTATAAACATAAAGCGGATTACATAAAGTTATTTGAGTTTATTATTCCCGAACTTGCAAAAGAACTTGATCCGCAGACATTTTATTGGTCATCTTCTCCTTCCTCAGGCGGTGGATTTAATGAACCGAGAAATCCAAACGAGGGTGATATGCACTACTGGGAAGTATGGCATGGTTTGAAACCTTTTTCTGAGTATGAGAAATTTCACTTCCGATTCTGCTCTGAATTTGGTTTTCAGTCGTTTCCATCTATGAAGACCATCCATTCATTTACAGAGGAAGGAGACCGCAATATTTTTTCTTATGTAATGGAGAAACATCAAAAAAATGGGGCTGCAAACGGAAAGATCTTATTTTATCTTTCTGAAAATTTCCTCTATCCAAAGGATTTTGATTCATTACTTTATGCTTCACAACTTTTACAAGCTGAGGCAATAAAGTATGGGGTCGAGCATTGGAGGAGAAATCGTGGACGTTGTATGGGCTCGCTGTATTGGCAATTAAATGATTGTTGGCCAGTTGCATCATGGTCAAGTGTTGATTATTTTGGTCGATGGAAGGCTCTTCATTATTATGCGAAGAAATTTTATGCACCTATCTTAATGTCACTGAGAGAGGATGGTTCTGACGTTGAGATTCATCTAACGAATGATACGTTATCTCCAATAGACGCTCACATTGAATGGACATTACGAAGACATACATCTGAAATCCTGGCTCAAGGAACCGTTCAATCGATTGTGAAAAATTTATCAGCTAAGCACTGTGAAAAGCTATTGTTAGGTGAATATTTAACAGAAGATAAAAAAAGAAATACGTATCTGGAATGTAAATTATATGTAAATGGCGAACAAATGGCAGTAACAACCATGCTGTTTACAAAACCAAAGCACTTTGAATTTTTAGACCCTGAGTTAACATATCTCGTTTCTGAAACAAAAGATACGTTTGAAATTCATATATCCTCTCAAGCTTTTGCGAAATACATTGAGTTGGATTTAGAAACTGCAGATTGTAAGTTTAACGAAAATTATTTTGATTTGTCTGCTGGTGATATAAGAAAAATAATTGTTAACAAAGATAGTCTTACTGAAAATCTTAGCCTTGAATCATTTAAAGATCAGTTAAAACTGAGAAGTGTTTTTGATATTGCTAATTGAGAACTATTTCTGTATAGATTTGGCAGGCAATCTATCATAAAAAATCAGGAAAATAAGCTTCAACTCTTTATTGTATAGGAGTTGGAGTTTTTTTGTATAATTGAGGTTTTTAACTGTCTAAGCGAAACCTACCATATAATGCTGAAAATAGTAGCACCTAAAAAACGTTTGACAATTGTTATTGTGAAAAGTACAATTTAACTACAGAGTTACTTAGTAGACAAGTGAACAAGATCTGAGTGAAAAATTGGTAAAAGGATATGACCAAAAGTTTGTTATATTAATAGGAAAGTGAACTGGAAAGATCAACAAAAGTGCGATGTTATATTTATTTATAAAGCATAACTTAATGTTTGAGTAGTAATGTAAAGGATTACATTCGTCGGTTTTCTTCCTTATATAACAACAATGTACATCAGGTGTATGATGAGTTATTCTAGTTTTATTAGCTCAAACAAATTTCACTTTTTGTAATAGACATAGGTAACCTAATCTGAATTTGGTTAAAGCGCTTACAGAAAAGTGGAGTTAAAAACTCATTATATAACCTAAAGACAGAAATTAACAGAAGGTAGGGATATTAATGAAAGCCTTTCAAAAATTAATGGTGTTTTTAACAATAGGACTAGCTCTAAGTATATTAGTAGTTTTCTTTACTACTAATAATGCAGTAGGTTCTGATGATGTAACTCTTATTAGGTTTGGACATGGTGCTGCAGAATCAAATGAAAGACATTTAGCTGTTATGAAATTTAAAGAGTTGGTGGAAGAAAAATCACAAGGTGAAATGAAAGTTCAAGTGTATCCTAATGAGCAGCTTGGCTCAGAGGCTGAAATGATAGAAAGTGTTACGTTTAATGATCTTCAAATGGTAGCAGCAAGTGCATTTAGTCAATATGACCAACGAATAAGTGTGTTTGAATTACCTTATCTTTTTGATACTTACGAAGAGGCATGGAAGGTTCTGGATGGTGAAATTGGACAGAAGGTGGCAGCACCTTTATTAGAGGATGGGTTAAGAATAGTATCCTATTTTGAGAACGGTTTCCGTCATGTTACTTCAAATGTACCAATTGAAGAACCAGGGGATTTAAAGGGATTGAAAATAAGGACTCCGGAATTTCCGTTATCTGTTAGTACCTTTAAGGCATTTGGTTCCAATCCTACACCAATGGCTTTTGGAGAATTATATATGGCTTTACAGCAGGGAACTGTAGATGCTCAGGAAAATCCTATCGCAAACATTTATGCCAGTAAATTTAACGAAATTCAAGATTATCTAAATTTAACAGGTCATCAATACATGCCGCTGCCTGTTGCGATAAGTGAAGAGTTTTGGCAAACACTTACTCCAGAGGAGCAAGAAATAATTATTAGTAGTGCAAGAGAAGCAGCGCAATTCCACAGAGATATTTTAAGAGAAAATGAAGAAGAAATGCTGAGCGAACTTCAAAATGCTGGTATGACAGTTATTCAACCGGATAGGGAGAAGTTTAGAGAAAAAGCTGAAGGTGTTTATCAAGCCTATCAGAAGAGATTTGGGGAAGATTTTATTCAAGATATATTGAAAGCGGTTGAGTAAAAAGAAAGAGGAAATAAGAGTTCTTCAACATGAGGAGGTCCGTTTAATGAAATTCATCAATTGGTTAGATAAACATTTAGAAGAATATATATTAATCGTACTTAGTATTTCTACCGTCATCATTGTTTTTGCACAGGTTTTTATGAGGTATGTGCTTGGCGAGTCTCTTACCTGGTCAGAAGAGGTTGCAAGATACCTATTTATATGGATGATTTATGTAGGTGTAAGTTATGGAGTACAAAAAGATAAGCACCTTGGGGTAGATGCTTTTCCAATGATGTTTGAAAAAAAAGGTAGAATTATCATTGATATAATTGCCAGTTTTTCATTTTTTGTTTTTGCGGTTGTCATGACTTACTTCGGATTTGATATCGTTCTAAAAGTTACAAGAGAATCTGCTGCGTTGGAAATACCTCTTGAATGGGTATATGCTGCACCAGTAGTCGGGATGGTTCTAACCTCCATTCGTTTAATTCAAAAATTAGTTCGTTTAGTAAATGAATTGAAAGCGTTAAAAAAATATAAGTGTGACGATTGTAAAGAACAGACTGAGCTTCAGGAGGGAATCGTATGACGAGTTTTGTATTATTTGGTACGTTCTTTTTGTTCATGATCCTTTCTGTCCCGATTGCGATATCTTTAGGATTAGCAGGCTTGGTCACAGCTATTTATTCACCTAATATATCGATTACATTTCTTGCGCAGGGGTTGGTAACTTCAACCGATAATTTTGCCTTAATGGCCATCCCATTTTTTATCCTGGCTGGTGAAATCATGGGAAAGGGCGGGATCTCAACTCGCTTATTCAATTTAGCTAATATATTTGTTGGACGTTATACTGGAGGTTTTGCTATAGCAGCAGTTATTACTTGTATGTTCTTTGCTGCTATCTCTGGATCGGGGCCAGCAACAGTAGCAGCAGTTGGAGGCATTATGATACCTGCAATGGTTGCACAAGGTTATGATAGAAAGTTTGCAACAGCTGTAATCGTAACAGCTGGTTCAATGGGGATTATTATTCCTCCAAGTATCCCGATGGTTCTTTATGGGATCTCAGGAAACCAGTCGATCGGAGATTTATTCTTAGGTGGGATTTTTCCAGGAATTTTAATTGGAATTTGTTTAATCATTTGGTGTTATTTCTATTCAAAAAAGAAGGGATATTCAGGAACGAAG
This sequence comes from Metabacillus sp. RB-C-LZQ-3-1, assembly GCF_058315175.1. Taxonomy (NCBI): domain Bacteria; kingdom Bacillati; phylum Bacillota; class Bacilli; order Caryophanales; family Bacillaceae; genus Metabacillus; species Metabacillus sp. RB-C-LZQ-3-1. The sequence continues at coordinate 153,481 of NZ_JBZFLI010000003.1, forward strand.
GAAAGCTTCAGTTTTAAAAAGATGCTAATTGCTTTAAATCAAGCAAAATGGTCACTTTTAGTTCCAATTATTATTTTAGGGGGAATATACGGAGGAATTTTCACGCCAACAGAAGCAGCTGTATTTGGAGTCGTTTATGCAGCCTTTGTCAGTATATTCCTGCATAAGGAGATCAAAATCAGCCATTTCCCTAAAATTATTGCGGAAGCAGCAATAAGCTCGGTGGCTATTTTAATCATTATTGGAACAGCAAATGCGTTTGGTACTATTCTAACAATGGAGAAAATACCACAAGCAATCGCAGAGTCTTTCTTATCAGTTTCTGAAAACTCAATTGTTATTATTTTAATCATCATCCTCTTGCTACTAATTATTGGCTGCTTTATTGATACATCAGCAGCAGTAATAATCTTTACACCAATTCTTTTTCCTGTAGCAAGCCAAGTAGGGTTAGACCCAATTCATTTCGGGATTATCATGATTGTTACGTTATCAATCGGTTTTATTACTCCTCCACTTGGAGTGAATTTATTTGTCGGCTCAGGTATTTCCGGATTAAGTATGCCAACGCTAGTAAGAGGTGTTGTTCCATTCTTTTTCATTATGCTGGTGAGTTTGGCTATAATAGCAGTTATTCCAAAATTAACACTGTTATTACTGTAAGTTTGGGAGAGAGAATGTTATTTCTCTCCTCTTTTTTTATACTATTAGAAACGATAAAAATAATAGCGACAAGCTAAGTTTTTCTAATCAAAATATAAAAATAAAAAACTTCAAAAAATAATTTGTATACTTAGTAGACAAGTGACGTCAGAGAATGTATACTACAGTTATAGAATAACTTGTTAGATAAATGTGGAGTAACTTGTATGACAAGTTGACAACATTACAAATTTGAAACCGCTATAAAATAATTCATTGAGGTGATGAAGGTGAAAAATATAAGTGTTGAAGAGTTAAAAGAAATAGCTATTGAAATGAGAAAAACAGCCGTAACAATGATTCACAAAGCGCAATCTGGTCATCCTGGTGGATCACTTTCAGCTGCAGACCTAATGACAGCGTTATATTTTAAAGAAATGAACATTGATCCGAATAATCCGAATTGGGAGGATCGGGACAGATTCGTACTTTCAAAAGGGCATGTTTGTCCTATTCAATACTCAGCTTTAGTATTAAAAGGTTATGTCCCGTATGAAACCATTTATACATTAAGAGAATACGGTTCTCCTTTTCAAGGTCATCCAGATATGAAAAAGTGTCCTGGAATTGATATCTCAACAGGTTCATTAGGTCAAGGACTTTCATGCGGTGTAGGGATGGCGATTGCAGGAAAAAGAGATAAAAAATCTTATCGTGTCTTCTCACTATTAGGTGATGGGGAATGTCAAGAAGGTCAAATTTGGGAAGCAGCTCAAACAGCTGTTAAATATCAATTAGATAATTTAGTCGTATTTGTTGATAATAATAGACTTCAAATCGATGGTTTTACTGATGAGATCATGCCACTGCAAGATATAGAAAAGAAATTTGAAGTATTTGGATTTGAAACTAAGCGTATCGATGGACACTCAATGGAAGAGATTGTTGAGACACTTGATGAAGTAAGAGTTGCCAAAAATGGTAAACCAAAATGTATTGTCATGGACACTGTAAAAGGGAAGGGAGTTTCTTATATGGAAGACGTTGCTGAATGGCACGGAGTTGCTCCTAATGATGAAGAATACAAACAGGCAATTGGAGAAATATCAGGGGGGTTAAAATAATGAGTATCTTAGAAAAAACGCTAACGACAAAGAAGGCAACCAGGGAAGCATTTGGCGATGAAATTGTGAAACTAGGGAAAGAAAACAAAGATATTTACGTGATCGATGTTGATATTGCAAAATCATGTAAAACAAGCAATTTTATTAAGCAATTACCAGATCAGCATATCAATGTTGGAATTGCAGAGCAAAATGCAGCCGGATTAGCAGCTGGTCTTGCAACAACTGGTAAGATCCCGTTTGTAAGCACTTACGCAGTATTCGGTTCTTTAAGAATGGCAGAGCAAATTAGGCAAGAGGTTTGCTATCCAAATTTAAATGTTAAAATCGCTTGTTCCCACGGAGGATTAACGCCTGCCAATGATGGCGGAAGTCACCAAGCAATTGAGGATATGGGGGTATTAAGAAGCTTTCCGAACATGACAGTCATAATGGGGGCAGACTACTATTCTACTAGGAAGCTAGTTGAGCAAGCAGCAAAAATGTATGGTCCTGTTTACCTGCGCTTTACAAGAGATACAGTTCCAATGATTTATGATGAAAATGAAGAATTTACAATTGGTAAGGCCAAAAAATTACAAGAAGGTTCTGACATTGCAATCATTGCAAACGGTGATACTTTACGCTTAGCTATTGAAGCGACAAAAGAGTTAGAAAAACAAGGAATCTCTGTCAAGCTATTAGATATGCACACGATTAAACCACTAGACCGTGATGCAGTAGTTGAATGTTTAAATGTTGGAAAAATCATTACTGTTGAAGACCACAATATTTTAAATGGTCTAGGAAGTGCTGTATGTGAAGTCGTAGCTGAAGAAGGTAAGGGGAAAGTCAGTCGAATTGGGGTTCAGGATCAATTTGGTCAATCTGCACCATATGAAAAGCTATTAGAACTAAATGGAATCACTGTTGAAAATATCATTAATACTGCAAAAGAAATGCTTCAATAAAGATAAACAAATGTTATTAAACTATGAAACTAGGAGTGGATGTCAATGTTTGAATTAAAGGAAAGAGTAGCAATCGTAACAGGAAGTGGATCTAAAAAAGGGATTGGTCGTACAATCGCATTATCACTTGCCAAACAGGGTGCTGCAGTTGTTGTGGCAGATTTAAATTTAGAAGGAATTGATGATACTGTAAACGCTATTACTGAAGCAGGCGGAAAGGCATTAGGGGTAGAGCTGAATGTGACTAATAAAGAATCTGTTGATGCAATGGTAGATAAAGTACTCACGGAATATGGAAGAATCGATATCCTTGTTAATAATGCTGGAATTTCTCAAAAAGTAACCGTTCAGGATATGACACTCGAAGATATGACAAGAATATTTAATGTGAATATGTTCGGTTTATTCCTTTGCACTCAAGCAGTACTAGATCCAATGAAAAAACAAAGGTTTGGTCGCATTATTAATCTTTCTTCTGTATCTGCAAAAAGAGGCGGCGGTGTATTCGGTGGTGCACATTATTCAGCCTCTAAGGCTGCTGTACTAGGCTTCTCAAAGAATCTTGCGCGTGAAGTAGCTGTTGATGGAATTACAGTAAACAGTGTTGCACCAGGACTTGTAAACACTGAAATTTGGAAGTCTCTTCCTGAAGAGGATGCAAAAAAGGTTATTGATAGCATTCCAATGGGCAGACCTGGTGAAGTGAGTGAAATTGCATCAGCTATTGCATTTTTAGCTTCTGAAGAAGCATCTTATATTACAGGAGAAGAAATAGATATCAACGGCGGTTCTCACATGGATTAATTTATATAGATGAAACAGGCAACTGACACGGTCGGATGTCTGTTTCATTATTTCTTTTGATTTTGTATATAATTAAGAATGTAGAGAGAAGTGAGTACAATCAATTTTAACCGTGTTTCAAGTCAAAAACTATATATCCAAATTTATAATCAGATCCTTTCAGAGATTGAAGTTGGCACATTTAAGGAAGGGGAGAAGCTTCCTACGGAAAGAGAGCTATGTGATCTTTTTAATGTTAGTCGTGCACCTGTTAGACAGGCACTCAGTGCATTAGAGTTGAATGGTGTTATTTTTTCACGCCAAGGGGAAGGAGTATATGTTAAAAACAATAAAGTTCTAACGGGGAATTTTCAAACGGCTTTCTTTTTAAAATCAATTTCACCAGAGGATATTGTTGAAGCGAGAATGAGTATAGAGCCGCTAATTATTGAATTTGCAGCCTTAAGAGCAACTGATGAAGATATTAAAGCACTTCAACAAACGATAAAGAAAATGGAAAAAGAAACAAAAGCTGGGGTATATGAGCCCGAAACAGATGAGATTTTACACAAACAGATTGCTGAGGCTTCTCATAATGACTTATTTATAAAATTTATGTCAGCCATTAGTAATGCAATGAAGCAACAGGAAATGTGGCATTTTATAAGAGATAGGACCGTAACTAGACCGGAATACCGTGAGATAAATTTTCAAGAGCATCAATCACTCATTAAAGTTATTGAGGATCATAATGCAAAAGAAGCAGTTGATTTAATGACCTCCCATATGGAAAACCTTTATGAGAGATATTGGAAATCTTAATATTATCTATTTTATTGATGACTGCTAATTCGGTTTAAAACCAGTATCATCATGCATTTATTTTGGTTTCTTTGATTTTATAAAAATAGTTAGATTAGAAACAATTGATGGCTAACAAAAAATGATTGACATCTGATAGTTTGAAAAGTAAGCTATATTTATAAGATAACTTGTATGACAAGTATACAAGTTGACAAATTTGGGATTGTTTGGATGGAGGATAAGGACAGGTGGGTACAGTAATTTGCCAAAATTGTAATTCAACAATTGATCACTTTGAAAATGAAAAGGTAACTGTACTTTATTCTAAGTGTGAATGCTGTGACGATATTCATAAGGTAGATCGTAATAACAAAAAATGATTTAGATAAAAAGCATTTTTTTTATAAAAGAATGAAAAGGTTTTCAGTTGTTTTGAAAATGAACTTGAGATTATATGAATTTAGGAGGAACAAAATGAGAGTAGCTATTGCATCTGATCACGGCGGGATTACAATTCGAAAAGAAATTATCAATTTGCTTGAGGAACTGAATATAGAGTATGTTGATTTAGGATGTGAATGTCAAACTTCTGTTGATTACCCGGATTATGCGGTTCCAGTAGCAGAAATGGTAGCAAAAGGTGAGGCGGAAAGAGGGATATTAGTGTGTGGTACTGGTATTGGAATGAGTATCGCAGCGAACAAAGTAAAAGGAGTTCGTTGTGCACTTGTCCATGATACCTTTAGTGCAAAAGCAACGAGGGAGCATAATAACTCTAATGTTCTCGCCATGGGAGAGCGGGTTATTGGTCCAGGATTAGCTCGTGACATTACAAAAGTATGGTTAACTACCGCCTTTGAAGAAGGGGGAAGACATGAAAAGCGAAAAAATAAGATCACTGATATTGAAATGCAATTTAGTTAAAATTGAAATAGTCCACAATAGCTTTATTATAAAACAAGAGTATATTTGTGTTTGATGAGAGTGATGGTCTAACCATCACTTTTTTAAACAGATAAGAAAGTATAAAATTTTTGTACTTATACTTAGTTTTAGTAGTAGCTCCGAAGCACAGGACGTGCAAGTGCAGTCGTTGCAACAGGATGTTGCGGTTTTAGACTGCCAGCGCCTATCGCCTATCAAACTTCAGATCATCTCCCTACGATAAGTCAACATCGGTTCGCTTCGCTTACCTTGTTTCCTAAATCTTTAGTCGATGCTCCACCAGTTTGTACGGCGATGACCAAGGTGCTTGCGCTTTTCTTATCCTAATGGAACTAATTTATTTCATTCGAAGAGATTGGTTTTATGTATTCAACCAGTAATAGTGTTGCTCTTTAAAAAAGAAAGGCTTATAATTATATATGTTTTAAAACGTTTACTTATTAAGAATATATATTGAGAGAAGTGATTAAAATTAGCTTTAATCGGGTATCAAGTGAAAAATTATACATACAAATTTATAATCAAATTCTTTCAGAAATCCAATCAGGATCTTTTAATATAGGTGATAAATTGCCTGCAGAACGAGAGCTTTGTGCCCAGTTTGGAGTAAGTCGTGCTCCGATTAGACAAGCATTGAGTGCCCTTGAGTTGAATGGCATTATTTATTCTCGTCAAGGAGAAGGTGTGTATGTTAAAAACACACAGATTACTAACAATTCTGAATCATCCTTTATATTGGATTCAACCTCGCCAGAAGACATTGTAGAAGCAAGAATGAATATTGAACCATTAATTATTAAATATGCAGCACAAAGAGCTACAGAAGAGGATATTAAGGAACTCCGCTCTACTATTCAAAAAATGGAGGAAGAAACAAAGGCTGGCATCTATGTTCCAGAGACAGATGAGGCACTCCATAAAGGAATAGCGAAGGCTTCTCATAATGATTTATTTATAAAGATTATGGCCGCCATCAGTAATGCGATGAAATCTCAAGAAATGTGGAAATTTATACGTGATCGTACGGTAACTCGTCCAGATTACCGAGAGGTTAATTTTAAAGAGCATAAAATGCTTATAAAAGCCATCGAGGAACACAATGAAACGGAAGCTGTAGAGATTATGACCTTTCATATGCAGAACCTTTATGATCGATATTGGAAAGATTAATTTGTTACCTAAAAAGATCAATCAAACCTAGTGATTTCAATTAAAATGGACTTTTCAAGATGTGTTTTCTTGGTGAAGTCCATTTTTTTATTTTTGGAGTAGAAGGGATTTTAGTAAGGTCTGAATATTCGCCTAATGGGCATTGACTTTTTGGAAAAGTCTATGTATACTACGTGTATAAGTTAACTTAGTATACAAGTTAACAAGGTGACAATTAAAGGAGGATATCTCTGCGTTTTGATGTAATCGCTACCAAACAAAACAATTTTGAATGATAGGTTTTATTTTTGAATTAATTGATTTTCTAGTTGAAGTAAAATGTAAGCGATTACTAGTCCTTGTTTTTTCTCACAAATAAGTAGTGTAAGGGGGAAGGGATTTGAAAGCAGCGTTATTTGATCGGGTTGAACATATTGAGGTCATTGGTAAAGAGGTACCAAGAATTAAGGGGAACGAAGTATTAATTCAAGTGAAGATTGCAGGGATATGCGGTTCTGATGTCCATGCATATGTAGGTAAACATCCATTTAGGCAACCGCCAAGTATTTTAGGGCATGAGGTAATAGGTGAAATTAAAGAAGTTGGAGAAAATGTTACAACTTTTGAAGTTGGAGAGATGGTCACGATCGAACCGCAAGTAGGATGCGGTAATTGCAGACCATGCTCAGAAGAACATTATAATCTATGCGAAGAAAAAGTTGTACTTGGAACAACAAACTGGGATGGAGGCTTTGCCCAATTCGTGGTATCTCCTGAAAAAAGTCTACATAAAATCCCAAGAACATTAACGCCAGACTTGGCCGTCCTTACTGAACCACTAGCAGTTGGTGTCCATGCGGTTAAAATCGCTGACATACAAAAAGGGGATAAAGTAGCGATTCTTGGTTCAGGACCTATAGGGCTTGTCACAGCAGTTGCTGCACATGATAAAGGTGCTGAAACAATATGTCTGACAGATGCAATTGATAAAAACTTAGAAATAGGAAAAGCTCTTTGTGCGACAGATGTTGTAAATGTAAGGTTTCAATCCCTGCAAAATTATGTTGATGCTCATATTGGTCAATTTGATCATATTTTCCTTACTGCAGGCTATGGGGCGATTTTAGATGATGCTTTATCTGTTATTAAAAGAAGAGGAAAAATCATATCTATTGCGTTATTCGATGAAAAGGTATCAATCGATTTAAATAGATTGATGATTTCAGAGGTTCAGATGTTTGGCTCATCCATGTATGTAAAAGAAGACTTTAAATCAGCAATTGATATTATAGCGAGTCATAAGTATAAGCTTGAATCATTAATTACCCATAGATTTCAGTTTGACCAAATAAATGAGGCAATGAAAGTGGCGTTAACAAAGAATGGTTCTCCGATCAAAATTGTACTTGATTTAAAAAAAAGTTAGGATCAACTTTTTAAATGAAAAAATAGGTATGTTTAAGAAAACGGCCTATAAAAAATGATAATGAATTTAAGGGGGAGCAATGATGAGAAAAGGTGTTTTATCTTTCGTGTTAGTCATAATGGTGGTTTTCTTAGCTGCTTGCGGTGGGAAGGAAACAGCTGGTGATAGTGAAAAGAGTAATGAGAGTGGCGGAAAAATTACAATTAAATTTGCCCATAGTGCAGTTGAATCAAATTCAAGACATGAGGCTGCATTAAAGTTTAAGTCTTTAGTAGAAGAGAAATCCAATAATGAAATAACAGTTGAAGTCTTTGCAAACGAGGTTTTAGGTAGTGAGCCGCAAATGGTTGAAGGTGTTGCATTTAATGATATACAGATGGTAGCGGCTAGTACGTATGCACAATATGAACCAAAGGTAGATGTCTTCGGATTACCATTTTTATTTGAGTCAAACGAACAAGCGTGGGAAATGCTAGATGGTCCAATCGGTGAGGAAGTATTTTCAGGTTTACTTGATAATAATTTAAGAGTGTTAGGTCATTTTGAAAACGGATTCAGACATGTTACGAATAATTCAAAGCCAATTGAAAAGGTTGAGGATTTAAAAGGATTAAAAATCCGTACACCTGAGATGCCTATTTTAGTAAGTATATTTGAAGCACTTGGATCAAACCCTACTCCAATGGCATTTGGTGAACTTTACATGGCTTTACAACAAGGGACAGTTGACGGGCAGGAAAATCCAATCTCAAATATTCATGCAAGTAAATTCTATGAAGTTCAAGATTATTTAAGTCTAACAGGGCATTCCTATAGTGCAACAACTGTAGCAATTAGTGATGAATTTTGGCAGACCCTATCTCCTGAGCTGCAAGAAATCGTTCAATCAAGCTTAAAAGAAGCTTCAACTTTTCATAGAAACTTAGTTATGGAGGAAGAAGAAACACTATTAAAAGAGCTGGAAGAAGCAGGAATGAACGTCAATCGACCAGATATTGCCACTTTTAGAGAAGCTTCGCAGGCCGTGTATGAAGAGTATGAAGATACTTATGGTAAAGATCTTATTGATCGTATCTTAAAGGAACTAGAATAAGGTGAAAAAAGCAGAATCTATCCTTAAATGTGACCTTGGGTGGGTTCTGCTTTTATAAAGGAGGGAAGCATATGTCACTTTTAAAATGGTTAGATGAGAATGTAGAGGGGATCTTGCTTATCTTGCTTAGTATTCTAACTGTTGTAGTTGTTTTTATTCAAGTTTTTATGAGGTATGTGTTAGGTTCATCTCTTGTCTGGTCAGAAGAGTTAGCAAGATATGCTTTTATATGGATGATCTATATTGGGGTAAGTTATGGAGTGAAACGGCAAGCACATATAAGCGTAGACGCAGTGGCTATGTTGTTTAAAAGAAAAGGGAAGTTTTTGTTAGCCATGTGCGCAAATTTAGCTTTTTTAGCATTTGCTGTTATTCTCATATACTTCAGTTTTGAAGTAGTAATCCAAGTGACACGGACTTCACCCGCTTTGAATATACCAATGCAATGGGTGTACGCAGCACCAATGGTCGGATTATTACTAACGGCAATTAGAATTATTCAAAGAATGAAAATACAATTTGATTTATTTAGATCAGGAGAGTAGGTGATAAGTATGACAGCACTCGTATTATTTGGCAGTTTCGTATTCTTTTTACTTTTAACAGTCCCTATTGGTATTTCTCTAGGATTGGCTTCTCTTGTCACTATTTTATATGCTGATGTCACATCAGTTGAATACCTTGCACAAAGTCTGGTCCAATCTACTGATTCATTTCCTTTAATGGCCGTACCTTTTTTTATTTTAGCAGGGGAGATTATGGGGAAAGGAGGAATATCAGAACGTCTTTTTAAGCTGGCAAATGTTTTTGTTGGGAATTTTACAGGTGGGTTTGCAATGGCTGCGGTCCTAACTTGTATGTTTTTTGCAGCAATTTCCGGCTCAGGTCCAGCAACAGTTGCAGCAGTTGGAGGTATTATGATTCCAGCGATGGTTGGATATGGCTATGATAAAAAATTTGCAACGGCAGTAGTCGTAGCTGCGGGTGCATTAGGGATTATCATTCCGCCAAGTATTCCTATGGTTATATACGGTGTTTCCGGAAGTGTGTCAATTGGTGACATGTTTATTGCCGGCATCCTGCCAGGAGTTCTAATTGGTGCTGTAATGATGGGATGGAGCTATATATACTCTAAAAATAAAAAATACAAAGGAAATGGTGAAAAGTTTACTATTAAGAGAGCCCTATCTGGGATTAATGAGGCTAAGTGGGCAATATTTATCCCTGTCCTTATCTTGGGAGGAATTTATGGCGGGATATTTACACCCACAGAAGCAGCGGTAGTTGCTGTAGTATACGCGGCATTCATTAGTATATTTGTATATAAAGAGTTGACATTTAAAACATTTCCTAAGGTATTAAAAGATGCAGCATTAACATCTGCAACGATATTAATTATTATTGGAACAGCAAATGCATTTGGCAGGATTTTAACGATGGAGCAAATTCCTAGATTAGTAGCTGACTCATTATTAAGTGTGTCATCAAATCCTCTAGTTATTTTATTACTCCTTAATCTCTTATTATTATTTGTGGGAATGTTTATGGATACTGTGGCAGCAATTATTATCTTAGTCCCAATACTATTGCCAATTGCTATAAATATCGGAATTAATCCTATTCAATTCGGAATTATTATGATTGTAAACTTAGCGATTGGCTTTATTACTCCTCCTGTTGGTGTAAATCTATTCGTTGGTTCCGGTATATCAGGTCTATCCATTGAGTCCCTTGCAAAAGCAACAGTTCCATTTTTTGTTGCAATGATATTAAGTTTAACTGTCATTACAGTCATTCCCGAAGTCTCTCTTTTCTTAGTTGAGCTTTTTAAATAGGCTGTTTTCGTGAAGATTGTTGCTATTGAATATTGAATACTAATTTTAAAAAGAAAGTGGAATGGAGTGGAAGACACTTGACTCCTGCAGTAGGCAGAGGAAAGGAAGTGTCTGGAGCGAAATGGAACGACCTGTTCTCACGGTACTTGCCTTAAGTAGGCGAAAATAGCCTTTAAATAAAAGGAGTCCGAAAATAATTTTTCAAAAAACAAAAGGTAAATAGAATTGAGCCTATGATGTTGACAAGGACAAAGAGGAAAAGTAAACTTTAAGTATTGGATTACTTAGAATACAAGATTACAAGTTTTAGCTTTAATTAACTAAGTGTATCTAATGTAAAGACATTAAGGAGGAATTGGTATGGCTTCAGTTACATTTTTAAATGATCCTGTTACATTAGTAGGAAAAGAAATAAAAGTTGGAGACACTGCACCTGATTTTTTAGTACTTGATAATGATTTATCAAAGGTAACACTTGAGGATTCCGAGGGAAAGGTACGCTTAATTTCAGTAGTACCTTCAATTGACACAGGGGTTTGTGACGCACAAACTCGTCGTTTTAACGAAGCTGTTTCTAGTTTAAGCGGTGTAGAAGTGTTAACAATCAGCGTTGATTTACCATTCGCACAAAAAAGATGGTGTGGATCAAATGGAGTTGAAAATGTTAAAACACTTTCTGATCACAGGAATCTTTCTTTTGGTGAAGCGTATGGAGTTCATATCAAAGAATTACGTTTATTAGCAAGAGCAGTGTTTGTCATTGATTCAAATGATAAGGTTACATATGTTGAATATGTAAGTGAAGTATCAAATCATCCTGATTATGAGGCTGCGATTAAGGCTGTAAAAGATGCACGATAAATAAAAAGGAAAATGAAAGGAGGGTTCTCCTTTCATTTTCCTTTTTAACAGGTGACGGAATTCGAATCCCTCTCTTGGAACATATCGATGAAAAGAATCAATTTCCTGATAGGAAAGGGAGTGGAGCTTTTTTCTTATGGAGGTCAGCCAATTAAATCAAGAAATTGATAAAAGAGACTTTAAAAATATCGATTAAAATGTGTCTTTTTAATAGGTTTTAATCATAATCCACTTTCCTTTTTTATTTTTAAAAAATAGAATTCTATTTTACGTAATATCTCTAAACACCCTCAACTAGTTTTTTACTAACCTTCCCTTGAACATCTAAGTAATCTAAAAATCCGATAATTTCTGACATAACAAGGGCGAATTGTTTTTCATAGATACTCTTGTAATAGATTTGAGCAAGGGAGCTTCCGGTATTGAAGCCTTCATTGATTAAATTTAACAATTTTTCCGATTTTTCTTCAATTCTTTCAAGTCTTTTTTGAATGAGTTCATTTGGTGTTTTAATGATCTCACCATGTCCGGGAAAAACAAGATCTAGTTGTAAGGAGCTGCATTTCCTTAAAGAATTGATATGCTCAACTAATGTATGTATCCTATTTCCATATAAATCTGGTTCAACTAATGCATTGCTTGATATGTGGCTAATCAATAAATCACCAGATAATAACCATTTGTTTTTCGAATCATACAGGGCTATTTGATCAGGGGCATGGCCTGGGGTGTTGATAATGTCAAAATGATGCAGTTGAGAATCTTCCAATGGATGAAGCATAGCTGTAATGGCATTTTTCCTGTTCTTGGTTATGGCTTCTTTTAAATACTCAACCTGTTTCTTTCCCATTTCTCCACAGCCCATTTGTGCATAAAGGATTGAAAAGAATTCAACTCTCATTTTTAGGAAAGTATTGTCTCTTGTTAGGCGGGGAATGGACAAAGGGTGAGTGTATATCGGAATTTTATGTTCATTGTTAAGGCGATTTACCAGCCCAATATGGTCAATATGATGGTGTGTAAGAATGATGTCGGTTAAATCAGTCAAGGAAAACCCATTTTCATTCAATATATTAATGAGTGCATTGTAACAATCATCGTTATTTAACCCTGCATCAACCAGAGAAAGAGAATGCTCTGTTTTTACTAGATAAAAGTTAATACTTTTTAGGCTGGATTGACTGGGGATCAATATCGGGATAATTTCAACGCTCTTGTTCTTCATTACCTCCAAATTTTTCACCTCTTTTATTTTGGAATAAAGTTTCCGAAAAAAGTCTTATTGCTATTACCAATATTACTACAGAAGCACTAAAAAATAAATACTATACATAACGATTTTAGAACGAAAAAATATTTTATGCATTGTTATTTCAGCTATTTCATCTTGGTTAATTAATGTTTCCTTTCGTATATTGAAATAATTGCATTTTATTTTATTAACGAAAGTTAAAAAAAGATATTGATTAATAGTACTTTCAGATATATTCTAATATTTAGAATACTTAAAGGGAGGGCAGGGAATTTTGTAAGCGGTTACTAAATGCGTATTTTTACTAAGGGGTGGATGGATGTGAAGAGAAGATTATCTAAAATGTTCAGTTTCATCTTAGTTTTAACCTTACTAGCTGCTTGTGGGAATAGTGCAATTAACACAAGTTCAAATGAAGAAAGAAATGAAGCATCGCAACAGGGTGAAAGTGCTGAAACGATAAAGATTGGTTCTATTCTTCCGTTTTCGGGAGTATATGCATCACTTGGTAAAGATTTATCCGATGGAATGAAATTATATTTTGACAGCATCAATTGGAAAGTAGAAGGGAAAAAGATTGAGTTAATTGAGGAAGATACAGAAGCTGATCCTCAAGTTGCTTTGAGAAAATTACGTAAGCTTATGGATCAAGATAACATTGATATTTTAAATGGGGCGGTAAGCACTGCCGTTGCCTATGCTATTCGTGATGAGGTGGATTCAAAAAAATTGCCTTATCTTACTTCACATGCGGGAGGAAATGATTTAACGAGAGGAAAGCGCAGCGACTATATTTGGAGATCCTCCTTTTCATCCTGGCAAATCGGTCACTCTATGGGGGAATGGGCTTTTGAAAACGTTGGAGATAAAATGTACATTGCAGCTGCTGACTATGCTTTTGGAAGAGAGGTTTCAGCAGCATTTATAGAGGCTTACAAAAATGCAGGGGGAGAAATTGTCGGAGAAGTATATCCGCCGCTTGGAAATAATGATTATTCCTCCTACTTAACAACCATTGGTGGAGTGGAAGCGGATGGAGTGTATGGATTTTTTGCTGGTAGTGATGCCGTACGATTCGTTCAGCAGTTTGAACAGTTTGGGTTAAAAGAAAAATTCAAACTTGTAGGATCTGGGTGGTTAGTCGCAGAGGATTTACGTGAAACAATTGGGAACGCTGCAGAAGGTACTTTTGCGTCAACATTCTGGGATTACAATTTAGAAACTGAGGAAAATCAAGCATTTGTTAAAGCATACGAAGAAGCTTATAACAGAAGACCAACGATCGAATCATTAAAAGGATATGATGCAGCCCGCATCATTGCGGAGGCCATTACTGTCACTAAAGGAGATGTATCAGATTCTGAGAAGCTGGTAGAAGCCATCGCAAATGTTTCGTTTACAAGTCCAAGAGGAGAGATTTCGTTTGATAAAGAAACACATCATGTGATTCAAAATATGTACATTTCAGAAACCGTTCTTTCTGAAGGAAAAACAGAAAATAAAATCATCGATACGATTGAAAAGGTTCAGGATCCAGGCAAGTAATCAGGATAAGAAAGGAGTTTTGAGATGGATCTAATCGGAGCGCAATTAGTAAACGGTGTGTCATATGGTCTGCTGTTATTTATCATTACATGTGGATTATCCCTAGTATTTGGGATATTGGGAGTTCTAAATTTAGCGCATGGTTCAATGTATATGTTCGGTGCCTACATTGCCTATTCATTAACCGCAACATATACCCAAAGCTTCTGGATTGCATTACTCATTTCCCCGATTTGTGTAGCGTTGTTAGCGTTAGTGGTGGAGCTCATTTTGCTCCGCCCAACCTATCAATTAGGCCACTTATCTCAAGTATTACTAACATTTGGCTTAGCTTATGTTTTTCATGACATCGCATCATATATATGGGGATCGAATGTTCTTACAATTCAAGTACCCCCTGTTTTCTCAGGCTCTATTTCTGTGTTTGGCCAAGTTTTCCCGGCTTATCGAATTGTTGTCATAGTGATCGGAATCATCATTGCGGCATTGTTGTGGTTTATCCAAGCAAAAACAAGATGGGGGGCCATTATTCGGGCTGGGTTGAATGATAAAGAAATGGTGAGTGCCCTTGGGGTAAACATTAAACTTGTATTTACGATTGTGTTTATAGTAGGGGGACTTTTAGCTGGTTTCGGTGGGGTTATTGCTGGCCCAATTCTCGGCATTTATCCTAGTATGGAATTCCAAACATTGATACTTGCTCTCGTTGTGCTTGTGATTGGGGGTCTTGGCTCAATCGCTGGAACCTTAGTGGCGGGGCTGCTTGTCGGAGTATTTGAAACTTTTAGCCGATTTCTTTTCCCTGAACTCAGCATGTTTCTTATTTTTGGATTGATGGTCATGGTTCTCGTTGTTAAGCCAAATGGATTATTTGGAAAGAAGGTGGCTTGACATGAAAAAAACATTTGCCAAATACCTAATGATCATTCTCGCTTTATGTTTAACACCTTTTTTCTTATCTCTTTTTCATTTGAATTTGTTGTCTGAAATTCTTATCTTTGGCATCTTTGCACTAAGTTTGAATGTATTGGTTGGATATACGGGCCTTGTTTCGTTAGGGCATGCAGCTTTCTTTGGAGTTGGTGCATATACCGCAGGATTAGTCGCTAAAAATCTGACTAGTAACCTATTTATGACAGTAGGTATGACTGTGTTGATATCTGTTCTTGTAGCTGCTTTGATTGGTTTATTTTGTTTAAAAGTAAGTGGGTTTTACTTTTTAATGTTAACACTGGCATTCTCTCAGATGATTTATTCCTATATCTATCAATCTACAAATTTGACCGGGGGATCTAACGGATTATCAGGAATACCAAAGGCAGTAGTAGGATCGTTTCAGTTTGCTAATCCCGTCTACATTTTCTATCTAATCTTGCTTTTCTTTTTACTCACTTATTTTGCTCTTAGACTTGTCGTGAAATCTCCATTTGGTCAGGTGTTAATTGGGATCCGTGAAAACGAAACTAGAATTAAGTCTATGGGATATAACACTTACATTTATAAGTACTCGGCTTTTTTAATAGCAGGATGCTTTGGGGGGCTCGCAGGATCATTATACACATATTTTAATGGATTTGTTGCACCTAGTGATGTGTATTGGACCATGTCAGGTGCTGCACTCATCATGGTATTAATCGGTGGAGCGGGAACAATGAACGGCCCGGTTTTCGGGGCAGCCTTATTTGTCACACTTGAAACATTGATCAGCTCGTACACAAATTCATGGATGTTGATTGTCGGATCAGTCTTTATTATTTTCGTGATCTTCTTCCCGAAAGGAATCGTTGGGATTGGGGAAAGTGTCGTCCAATTCATAAAGACGAGAAAGCAACAAGCATATGAGCAAAAAAAATCTCATGCTACTTAATGTAAATAAGATAAGAGGTGAGTTGCTTGGATAGAGACAAAATCTTAACAATAAGTGGAATAGGTAAGAGTTTTGGCGGGTTACACATATTAAAAAATATTTCTCTTGAAGTGGAAAAAGGAGAAAGAATTGGAATTATAGGTCCCAATGGTGCTGGTAAAACAACGTTTTTTAATTTATTAACGGGAGATTTGGAGCCAAGCTTTGGTGAAATTTATTACGGAAAAACAAATATTTCAAAACACCCGAATTATAAACGTGCCCGTAATGGTATCGTTAGAACCTTTCAAAAAAATAATCTTCTAAATGATCTGTCTGTGATTGATAATTTGCTGCTTGTTTTACAGAGGAAACAAGGGATTGGTCATATATGGTTCAAGCAGAGAGAGGCAAAGCAATATCATGGGCTTTTTGAAAAGGCAGATGAACTGCTTGAAAAATGGGGGTTATTTCATCAACGAAATGCTATTGTGAAAAATTTATCCTATGGTGAACAAAGGCAAATTGAAATATTACTTGGTGTTGCAACAGAGCCTGCTATTCTATTACTTGATGAACCAACGGCTGGAATGTCTCAGTCTGAAACGAACTACATCGTTGATCTGCTTTATAAGCTGCCAAAGGATTTAACAGTTATGATTATTGAGCATGATCTTGATATCGTTTTTGGATTAGCAGACCGTATGGTTGTGTTATTTGAGGGGGAAATATTAATAGACGGTGATCCTGAAGTAGTAAGAAAAGATGAGAGAGTGAACAAAATCTATATTGGAAGTGGAGATGAAGTCGAATGTTAGATGTTCAAAATCTTCATACTTACTATGGAGAAAGCCATATCCTCCACGATGTATCACTAAAAGTGAAAAAAGGCACAGTTTCTGTCCTTCTCGGTCGTAATGGGATGGGAAAGACAACAACTCTCCATTCCATAATGGGAATTGTACCGCCTAAAAGTGGAAAGGTGTCGATGAAAAGCACACAAATAGATGGAAAGCCAAGCTATCAAATTTCCAAGCATGGAATTGGGATTGTGCCTCAAGGGAGAAGAATTTTTAGTGATTTAACAGTGAAAGAAAATTTATTAACTACTTTTCGACCAATAACAAATGGCTGGAATTTAAACAAAATATATGATTTGTTTCCGAGGCTTAAAGAGAGAGAAACATCAATGGGAGGAACGCTTAGCGGCGGGGAGCAGCAAATGCTATCAATTGGAAGAGCACTTATGACGAATCCAGAGTTGCTCTTACTCGATGAGCCATCAGAAGGTCTCTCTCCGTTAATGGTTAGAGAAGTGATGAAAATTATAAGACAGCTAAAAGATAATGGCATGTCTATGCTGCTAGTTGAACAGAATTTAGCCATGGCGATGGAGTTAGCAGATTATATTTACATTATAAACAAAGGGTCTATTGTCTTTGAGGGAACACCAGAGGAATTTAATTTAGATGTAAAAAATAAATATTTATCATTAAGTTCGTAGTTTAAATGGCCAGTTGAAAGCTGGCTATTTTTTTGGTAAGAATAAAAAATAAAGCAGGTGAATTGAACCTGCTTTTCTATAGTAGTCTAGGAAATATTCTTGTACTGTGGATAAGCGCGCGGTATCCAGCTCCGGAGCACAGGACGTTGCGGTTTTAGACTGCCAGCGCCTAGCCCCTCGAGGTCGTAAGTCAATTTGGAATTGAAGGCAAAGAACACCTTCTATTCCAAATAGCCTTATTTGCCCTAGGCTGATCAAGGCACTTGCGCTATTGTTCTTTTATACATTAGCGTGTGTATGAAAAGGCTGATTAGAAACCTTTATCGATTCGGTTGGACACCCTTCTTGTGCATCAATTAAGTCATCTTCTAAGTCTTCGCTAACTGCTGTGACTCCCTGGTTATGATCTAAAATCGCTTCTGCTATTCCTTCATCATCATAATCAAAAATGTCAGGAGCCGTAGCCCCGCATGCCCCACATGCTATACATGTTTCCTTATCAACCATTGTATATTTAGCCATCGATATCGCCTCCAATGAAATTATAGGGGTTACGCAAATAAACTTGTGCTATGAAGCGGTTGCACTTTAGCTTTTGGATCGATAAAAGCCTTTGCATTATTAACAGCAGTTGGCGCTTCACCAAAACCTGTGGCGATTAGTTTTACTTTTCCTTCGTACGTACAGATGTCTCCAGCAGCGTAAACGCCTGGGATATTTGTCTCCATTTTAGAATTCACAACAATTGAATTTTTTTCAATGGTGAGTCCCCAGTTTTTCATTGGACCAAGTGATGATAAGAATCCATAGTTAATAATGACATCATCCACTTCCAATATTTCTTCCTTACCAGTTTTTGCATGCTCCAGGCAAACGGAATGAATTGTCTTTCCATCGCCATTTAAACTTTTAGGGATATACGGTGTTTTTATGTTAACGTTGCTTTCCATTAAGCTGGTAACGCTTGATTCATGGGCACGAAACTTGTCACGACGGTGAACAAGAGTTACATGATCAGCGATGGGCTCAAGCATTAAGGACCAGTCAACAGCAGAGTCACCTCCGCCGCAAACAAGGACCCGTTTCTTTCTAAACTTTTCAAGATTGTCAATAAAGTAGTGAAGATTACTTGATTCATAGATTTCAGCATTGTCTAACTCAAGTTTGCGAGGCTGAAAGGCACCGTTTCCAGCGGTGAGAATCACGGATTTTGTTAGATGAACTTCCTTATTTGTCGTAAGTCGAATAAGACCATCCTCCAGCACCTCCAGGTTCTCAACCATTTGTTCTAGACAGATGGTTGGGCTGAAATGTAGTGCTTGCTCTGTTAAGCGATCAATTAATTCCTGTGCACGAACTTTAGGAAATCCAGCGATATCGTAAATATATTTTTCCGGGTATAGAGCAGATAGTTGCCCCCCTAATTGGGGTAAACTCTCAATAATCTTAACTGAAGAGTTTCTCATTCCAGCATAAAATGCAGCAAATAAGCCTGTGGGTCCTCCTCCTATAATGGTTATCTCATGAACAGATTGATTTGACATAAAAAACCTCCTAATGGCTATTATTACGTTTATTTAACTATCGTTAATTATTAGTAATATAAAGTATTCTAAAAAGTCTGTCAAGGTGTTGTGGAAATAAATAATTTACTTATTTTATCTATTATGAATAGTTGTACTTATTAAAGTATGATCTTTAAGGCATGTGATCAACAAGTTAAAGATTATGTTTTTATAACGTTCGTGAAATAATCAGTATTCTGGAGTATCCTTGAGAAAAAGTTAGATTAAGTGTAATTTTCTCCTGAAAATAGGATGTCATTAACTTTGAAAATTGGAAAAGCATTCTGTATATTATGAATTAGTTACGAAAGAAATTAATCCATAACAATTTAGGAGGTTTTATCATGTCAATCACACTATCTGAAACGAAAACGCTTACAGTGAAGAAAACTAATGGAATTGCAGAGGTACACATACATGTGAACAAAACAAATGCTTATGATCTTGAATATTACAGAGAATTAAATGCGGCAATTGATGATATTCGCTTTGATAATGATATTAAAGTCGCTGTTTTAATGAGTGATATGCCGAAGTTTTTCTCAGCTGGAGCAAATATTAATTTCTTAAAAGCAGCAGAGCCACGCTTCAAAACACAGTTTTGCCTATTCTGTAACGAAACACTTGATAAAATCGCCCGCTCTCCACAAATTTGGATTGCTTGTTTAGAAGGACATACAGTTGGCGGCGGATTGGAAATGGCACTGGCTTGTGACTTACGCTTTATGGGAGATGAAGCAGGTAAAATCGGATTACCTGAAATTACACTGGGAGTATTAGCTGGTACAGGAGGAACACAACGTTTAGCCCGTCAAGTAGGACATTCTAAAGCACTTGACCTAAATTTAACTGGTGAAACACTAACCCCACAAGAAGCTTTAGAAATTCAATTAGTTGATCGTGTTTTCCCTCAAGCTGAAACAAGAGCAAAAACATTGGAATACGCAGAGAAAATTGCCAGCAGTGCAACATATGCAGCATCAAATATTAAACTATCCATTATGAATGGAAAAGAAATGCCATTAAATGTAGCTGTTCGCTACGAAGGTGAGCTTCAAAATCTACTATTCCGTTCACAAGATGCTCAAGAAGGGCTAAGCGCATTCATTGAGAAACGTGAAGCTAATTGGTCTGGACAGTGAACAAAGATGATAAATGGCGATATCGGATAACCGATATCGCCGTTTTTATCCCTCTCTTCGGGCAGTAAGACTTCCACTGATGGAAGTTTCACTTTATAAGAATAAAAGAATGGAAGTGAGTGTTAAATGAGGAATAAGCTTCAAACCTTGTCAGAGTCAATTGATGAGCATATTCAACATGGTGATTCTGTTGTGCTTGGTGCTTGCCTGGAACCGATGATTCCCTTTGCAGCTGCACATGAAATGATTCGCCAGGAAAAAAGCGAGTTAACGGTCATTGCTCCAATTTCAGATATTTTGTTTGATATGTTAATTGGTGATGGAAGAGTGAAAAAAATCATTGCTGCTTGGGCAGGGAATGTAAGTGCAGGTCTTGGCCATAATTATCGTCGTTCAATTGAAAAAAGTATCCCTTTTAAGATAGAAGTTGAAGATCACAGCAATTTTTCAATAGGATTAGCACTTTTAGCCGGTGCGATGGGGGTGCCGTATTTACCAACGAAAACCCTCTTAGGAACCGGACTTTTATCAAGTAATCGAAACTTTAAGGTGGATGAATATAACGGAGAAAAGCTTGTCCATGTTCCTGCTTTAAATCCTGATGTGGCCGTCATTGGGGTACAACGTGCAGACAAAAACGGAAATGCCCATCTTTGGGGGAATATTGGCGTGGCTCAAGATGCTGCACTTGCAAGTAAGAAGGTCATTTTATTAGCGGAAGAAATAGTGGATACGAGTGTGATAGAAAGTGATCCTAATCGAGTCTTTGTACCAGGATTTAAAGTTACATCTGTCGTTCATTGTCCGGCATTTTGCCATCCTTCGCCAATGCAAGGGCATTATGGCAGGGATCATGCGTTTTTCCATACGTATCATACAGAAACAAAGACAAGAGAAGGGTTTATCAATTGGATCAATAAGTGGGTAAAAGATATCCAAACACATGAAAACTATTTAGAGTTAGTCGGTCAATCAAGGGTTGAATCATTAAGAGTAAAGAGTCATCATTTAGCCGCACCGGTTAATTATGCCTCTGAATAAAAGGGAGTGAAGAAGTTGACCTTTACAACAGAAGAGTTAATGGTTGTTGCTGCTGCAAGAGAAATAAAAGATCAAGAAGTTGTTTTTGTTGGCATGCGTTTACCAATGCTTGCCTTTGCAGTTGCGAAAAAACTGCATGCCCCAAATGCCGTTGGATTTTATGAGTGTGGAATAGTCCGTGATGAACCTTCTAAAACGTTGCTATATACAATGGGTGATACTCCTAACGTGATTGGTGCACAGTGGTGTACGACAACAAATCATTTAATGTTTTTAATGCAGCAAGGTAACGTCGATTGCGGGTTTATCGGTGGAGCAGAAATAGATAAATACGGAAATGTAAACACCTCATACATCGGGGATTACAAAGAACCGAAAATCAAACTCCCAGGCAGCGGTGGAGCAGCAGATATTGCATCACTATCGAAAAGGCTTCTTGTCATTATGAATCACGAGAAAAGAAGGTTTAGAGAGAAGGTTGATTATGTTACTTCCCCAGGATATGGCAGCGGAGGAAATTGGAGAGAGGAGCAAGGTCTTCCGCGTGGCGGCGTTGGAACATTAATTACTACACTTGGACTCATGAAACCTGACCCTGTGACGAAGGAATTGGAACTCATTAGTGTTCATCCTGGTATCACTGTGGCGGATGTAAAGGAAAATACAGGCTGGGATATAAAAATATCTGCTAACTTAATTGAAACAGTTCCACCTTCTGCTGAAGAACTTCATGTTATTCGGAAGATTGATCCTGAAGGATTCTGGACAGGAAAGAAAAAGGGGGATTAATATGCGTTCAAATGAAATAAACATCATGGTCAATTGGGGAGATACTGATAAAGCAGGTATTGTCTATTATCCAAATTATTTTAAATGGTTTGATATAGCAGGTCATCAATTCTTCCGCAGCTGTAACTTGTCTCCGCAAAAGCTGGAGGAGGAAAGAAATATCATTCTTCCACTATTAGACGCAAGATGCAGTTTTGAAAAACCTTTATTATATGAAGATATTATTACGATTCATACTGTAGTACAGGAAATAAATAATAAGACAATTAAATTAAGTCATGAAGTTTTTAAAGGAAATGTTCGAACAGGTCACGGATATGAGCTAAGAGGCTGGGTAAGTCAAAAAGAAAATGAAATAAAAGCTGTGCCAATTCCTTTTGATGTTATAGACATATTAAAAGAAGATATTCATTCAAAAGACATGGCAGAAAAAACGGTATTTAATGCATAATCACAAGCTATCCTCTATAATTAAAAGATGTCTCGAATTAAAATAACATATATCAATTTGGATGGTGAGGAAGTTGAAGCCAAGGTCTTTGATGTTTACCTTGTACGGTGAGTACATTGAATATTATGGAGGAGAAGTTTGGGTTGGAAGCTTAATTCAATTAATGAGCCATTTTGGAGTTTCAGAATCTTCTGTAAGAGGTGCTATCTTACGAATGGTGCAAAAAAACTTATTAAAAGTCCGAAAAATAGGAAATAAAAGCTATTATTCATTAACGGATCAAGGAAAACGTAGAATGGAAGATGGAGTAAAAAGGGTTTATACAACACAGAGTGAAAAATGGGATGGTATGTGGCGAATTCTAACCTATTCATTTCCAGAAGAAAAACGGGAACTTCGCAATGAGATCAGAAAAGAATTAAACTGGACAGGATTTGGAGCTATCTCAAACAGCACATGGGTTAGTCCAAATGCATTGGAAGAACAAGTGTTAGAAATGATTCAAACGTATCAAATTGAAGAGAATACCTTCTTGTTTAGTTCTTCTTCGATTGTTTCACATGACAACCAAAGTATTATTAACAAAGGCTGGGATCTTGATGCAATATCAAGTGAGTATGATATTTTTATAAACAAATATACCTCGATATATGAAACTTTATGTGACAAAGCACTAGATAACAGCATGACAGATGTTGAGTGTTTTATTGAAAGAACAAAACTTGTCCATGAATATCGAAAGTTTCTCTTTCAGGACCCGGGTTTCCCGCGCGATTTGCTGCCTGCTAAATGGTCAGGTACAAAGGCAAGGGAATTATTTTGGAATATCCATCAGCTAATTTCAATACCTGCAGTCCGCTTTTTTGAAACTCTTTATGAAGCTGCCCCTGATCGTGATATCCAGCCAAAGCGTGACAAAGCAATAAATCCATTTAGAGATGTACGTGTATAAGTTCAATTAACGTTGTTGATTTGTTTTTTTGTCTAACTCCATCTGCGATACCGTTTCTGATTGCTAGGAAATGATAAAGGACGGATTTGTTTAGTCTATTAAGGTTTCTTGTCAATGATTAATCTACAGATCTCAGAGAATTGAGGGGTTTACATGAGGAAAGTGTTAATGGAAATCAGGGATCATCTTGCGTTCGTTACGATTAACCGTGAAGAACAATTAAATTGTTTTGATTATGAAACATTAGTAGAGTTGGAAAACATTGTAGAAGACATCAAGTTAAATAAGGAAATCCGAGTTGTAATAATCACAGGAGCAGGTGAAAAGGCTTTTAGTGCCGGGGCTGATTTAAAAGAAAGACGTACTTTAACGGAAAAAGAAGTAAGAAGAAATGTAAACAAAATTCGAGATGTTTTCACAATGATTGAAGAACTGCCGCAGCCAACAATTGCTGCGATAAACGGATACGCGCTAGGCGGGGGTTTTGAGCTTGCTCTTGTTTGTGATTTTCGCTATGCGATCAATACCGCTCAAATGGGCTTAACTGAAGTTAGCTGGGGGATTATTCCCGGTGCAGGCGGAACCCAGCGTTTAAGCCGTTTAATTGGTACGTCAAAAGCAAAGGAATTTATTCTTACTGCCAGAAAAATAGATGCTCAACAGGCTTTTGAATTAGGAATCATCAATAAAGTCGTTGATCAGATGGATGAGTTATCGAGAAGCTCTATATCATTGGCTGAAGAAATCATGAAGAATGGGCCTCTCGCTGTTACTCAAGCTAAATATGCGATTCATTATGGATCAAGTGTTGATATGCATACAGGTCTCGCTATTGAATCTAAAGCCTATGAAGTCATAATTCCTTCAAAGGATAGAATAGAAGCTTTAGAAGCTTTTAGAGATAAGCGGCCGCCGACCTTTAAAGGGGAATGATATCATCGTAACTATTAAAAAGTAAGCGTCGTCATATGTGTCCTCGTCCCAGGGGATTGAATGGCTGTAATTGTAATATATCTTTTGTTGTGATGGATTAAATGGGGGTGAAGCAGGTGAATATTGAGAAGATAAAGTACGATGGATATCGAATCGGGATTCCGGTTCCGTTTCCAATGAAGTATGTTTACTGCTATCTTTTTAAACAGAATGACGGATATGCCTTGATTGATGTTGGTTTCAATTATAGTGAAGCAAGAGAAGCTTGGGGAAAAGTGTTTGATTATTTGAACATTCAATTTTCAGATATAAAGACAATTTATTTAACACATTTTCACCCTGACCATACGGGACTGTCTGGTTGGATGCAAGAATTAACAGGTGCAGACGTTTATATGCATGATATCGATGCTGAAATGATGGTAAGAGTATGGGGAGAAAACAGCGTCCAAACATTAAAAATGAAAGACATGATCCTTGACCATGGTGTTCCGGAACAACTAAGTGAAAAGATTATTTTGCATATGGAGAAGCTAAGGACAAACGTTCTTCCATTGCCAAAGATGAAAACAATTGGCTCAGAAGTTCAATTTGCCCAAAGGAATTGGAAGGTAATTCATACTCCGGGACACAGTAGTGGTCACGTGTGTTTCTATCAACAAGATGAGGGAGTTATGATTGCCGGTGATATGATTTTGGACAGAATTACTCCGAACATAAGTGTGTGGCCCGGTGCTAGTCAAAACCCTTTGCACGAATATATGGAATCCTTAAGGATGTTGAAAACTCTAACGATTAGTATTGCCTACACTTCACATCATTCATCAATTGAAAACATAAACCAGAGGATTGATGAACTTATTGCCCATCATTATGAGCGTTTGTTGAAAATCGAGGAGCTAGCTCAAGGAAAAACGGCCTTTGAAATAGCAGAGGTTTTATTTTTACATAAAAACTTAACTCCTCATCAATGGCGATTTGCTATTGCGGAAACAATTGCCCATTTAAACTATTTAGAACAAGAAAATAGAATTGAATGGGAAGGTACTAGGCCAATTGTTTATAAAAAAAGAGTGAATGTCCTGGGACAAAAGTAAATTCGCAAGTTTAACAAAATACTAGATTAAAAAACACATGAGTTCTAGTTCATAGAATTCATGTGTTTTTTTATTTAACGTTCGTAAATAAAACATAATAAAATCATTGACAGAATATTGCGGATGATCTATATTATTAAATATAGACGAAGAAAATAAAAACGTAATGAAAATGAGGTGTAACAATGAGTACAAATCAAGCTGAGGTTTTATTAGAGAAAGTCCAGAATGGCTTTAAGGTAGAAAATATTGATGATATGAATGAAGAGTATTTAAAGGCATTAAGGCAAACGTTGACGATCGTTGGAGATACTGAGCTTCTAAGTGTTCCCCCGCTTTTAACTGTCTATAATCAAGCACCGAACCTTAACTATAAAATTACTGCACTAGCAGTCATGCAGGATGAAATTGGTCATGCTCATATTGCTTACAGGTTATTGGAGGATTTAGGTGAGGATGTTAACAGCCTGTTGTATGAGCGCCAGCCGAACCGTTGGAAAAATCCTTATGCCTTTGATTTTAAATTAGAAAATTGGATTGAATTAGGTGTCTTTAACGGGTTATTTGACCGGGCAGGATATACCTTATTGGGAGATGCACATGAGCATACATCATACGGGCCTTGGAAACGTGCACTAGTAAAAGTGGATAAAGAAGAATTATTCCATTTAAGAAATGGCGAAATCATCATGAAAGCTGGTATGAAAAAACCAGAAACAGCAAAGCAAGTCCAAGAGGCTGTCGATTGGATGTTCTTAATGGCATTGGAATTTTTTGGAGTAACAGATGGGTTGAAAAGCCGTTCGGCACAACTTGATTATAGATTAAAAGGAAGAACAAATGATGAGCTTCGTCAAAAGTGGTTATCAACAGCTGTTCCATTCTGTGAGTCGATCGGAGTAAAAGTTCCAGCTCATTATGATGAAGAGGAAGGCAAATATGTCTTGGACGTACCGTTCCCTTGTAAGTTTGATGTAGAAAATAAAAAATGGTTATTCGATCAACCTGATACATGGGAAAACGTGATTAAACGCTTCAAAGCCCGCGGCCCGGAAAATGAAGAATTTGTTAATAGAATTCAAAAGGGTTTTAAGGAGTTACAAGAAATGAGAGAAGAGGTGGTTTAAGTGTTGGACGGAACAACTATGAATGAACAAGCAACAGCAACATATTGGAATGCTCTCAAGGAAGTAATGGATCCTGAATTTCCTATCAGTGTTGTTGATATGGGCTTAATCTATGAAATTATGAAAAATGAAAATCAATTAGAAGTGGTTATGACATATACGTCAACAGGGTGTGCCTGTATGCAGTGGATTGAAAGCGATATCAGAGAGCGCTTGCTTAAGGAAGAAGGAATTGATGAAGTAGATATTAAGGTTGTATGGGATCCCCCTTGGACAGTTAATAACCTAAGTGAAGAAGGAAAAAAGAAATTAAAGCATTGGGGGGTAAGTTCATGACAGAAACAAAACAGATTGATTACTTGCTTTTTACCCGAATTAAGCGAGGAGATGATCTTATCCAGGTAGGGTCATTTAAAGCAACCTGTGACGATTTAGCGAAAATATACGCTGAACATATTTATGATGAGGAAGATTGGGTAGAAATGTATGTTGTGCCGAAAGAGTCATTGATATGCTTGCGCAGTCCGGAACCATTGTTCAAAAAGGAAGGGGTGAACTAAATGACAGAACAAAATTACAGCTCATTAATTAATCTTGCTGAAACGATAGCGGATAATAAATATATTTTAGGAGACCGGCTTGTTGAAATTGGTGTAAGCGGACCGACACTTGAAGCAACACTTTCAGCAATTGCAATGGCACAACAGGAATTAGGTCATTCCAGACTCATTTATAGATGGGCAAATGATTTAAAGGGTGCTAATGGCAGCAGAGTGGAGATTAAAGATCAAACAGGGAAGGCATTTGCACGAAATGTAGAAATAAGCAATTGGATTGAGCTAATTGCTGGACTTTATGCAGTAAATGTAGCAGTAGATTTAGTCATGCGAGCAATTATTGAAGGAAGAAATACGGAGATTAATCATCCATTTAGTAAAATGCTAAAAGAACAAAACGACCACCTCGTATATTCAAAGGTTTGGTGTAAGCAATTACTAAATGATCAGGGATCTATTCCTACACGCTTCAAAATCTCATTGGAGAAAGTGATGATTGAAGTTGTTGACTGGTTAAAGACAGTTGAATCAGATTCTTTCTTAATCTCAGAAAATATTATTAATCAAAATGAAAACTTAGTTGCTAAGTGTAAAGAAGTTGTAAATGAGTTACTAAATGTTGGAGCGGTTTCCAATGCTTGAACAATGTGCTGAAGTAAAATGTGCATTTTGTTCGTCAAGTGAAGTAGAAAAGATATCATCATTTGGGACAGCACAATTAGTAAGGCAATATTATTGTAACAATTGCCGCTGTGTTTTCGAATATATTCGTTGGCAAGATGATCAAACGAAAGAATGAAAGGTGTCGACAAACAATGGGGCAAATAAAACAAATTGGTGTAATCGGATCTGGAACAATGGGTGCCGGTATCGCACAATTAATGATTCAAAACGGCTACAGAACAATTATTTATGATATCCATCATGATCTTTTAAAAAAAGCGAAAGTAACGATTGAAGCAAAGTTAAACCGTTTAGTCGAAAAGAAGAAAATAACAAATGAAGAAAAGACCTCAGCCATAGACCTCTTAGACATTACAACAGACTTACAGGACTTCAAAAACTGTCAGCTAGTCATTGAAGCAGCCCCAGAAAAAATTGAAATTAAACGATCTCTTTTTAAAGAATTAGAAGAAATTTGTTCACAAGATGCAATCTTAGCAACAAACACATCGTCACTATCCATTACAGAAATTTCAGGCCATCTATCACATCCGGAACGTGTCGTAGGATTTCATTTTTTTAATCCAGCACCATTGATGCCTTTGGTGGAAGTGATCCAAGGATTAAAAACAGAGCCTGAAACAGTTGAAACATTAGTTGACTTTGCAAAAGGCATGAACAAAACGCCTGTCACCTGTAAGGATACCCCTGGATTTATTGTGAACCGTGTTGCGCGCCCTTTTTATAATGAAGCAATAAGAATAATGAATGATCAAGTGGCAGATGTTGAGCAAATTGATCGCATTATGAAACGGGCAGGGAAATTCAAAATGGGCCCTTTTGAATTACAGGATTTAATAGGTATTGATGTGAATCTTGCTACAACGAAATCAGTTCACGCTAGCTTTTATGGAGAAACTCGATTTAGGCCGCATTTTTACCAGGAACGAATGGTTCAAGCAGGTACGTTAGGAAGGAAGTCTAATGGAGGATACTTTCATTATGATGAATAAAACAATCGCCGTTATAGGTGAAAATTTACTAGCTAAAAACTTAGTAGAGGATCTAAAGAAAAACACAAAGGGAGATATTCTCTTTAATGAGTTTTCTTTGTTGGAGCATGCTGATATCGTCATCGAAACAACGAATCTTCATGTACAGGAGAAAAAAAGAAAGCTCCAAGAAATAGAGTCTATCGTATCGTCTAATACTTGTCTTTTAACATCTATTCTTCAAGTATCTGCAACAGAAGCAGCATCATGGTTGCACCATCCAGAAAGACTTGTAGGGTTCGCTGCTTTTGCGGATTTCCACGACAATGAACTTGTTGAAGTGGCGCTTCCTTTGCAGGCTGAACCGCATTTTCTTCAAATTGTGAACTCTATGTTTCGATTACTAGATTTAGAGACAGAAGTTGTGGAGGATGAGGTCGGCTTAGTATTTCCGCGTATTCTTTCACTCATTATTAATGAAGCTGCCTTTGCCCTAACAGAAGGCACGGCATCTGTTCATGATATTGATCAAGCTATGAAAAAAGGAACAAATTATCCGCTTGGACCTTTTGAATGGTGTGAAAAGATTGGATTAGATGATGTTTACGCTGTTTTGCAAGGATTATATAAACAATTTGGTGAAGAGCGTTATAGACCAGCACCTCTTATCAAAAAGCTTGTTTATGCAGGATGGATTGGCGGCGAAAAAGATAAGTGTTTTTATCACTATCAAAATCGTAATTTGAAGGAGTTTTCACTATGAAAGAAGCGGTCATCATTGATGCTGTTCGAACACCAATAGGCAAGTTGAATGGCGCTTTAACCAGTGTAAGACCTGATGATCTTGCGGCACATGTGATAAAAGAATTACTTAATAGAGTCCCAATAGAAAAAAATCTCATTGAAGATGTCTACTTTGGGTGTGCAAACCAAGGTGGTGAAGATAATCGGAATGTCGCAAGAATGGGGCTGCTTTTAGCGGGAGTACCTGAAACCGTGTCAGGTGTAACTGTCAATCGATTATGCGGTTCTGGACTAGATGCGGTCAATCAAGCATCCTCAGCGATAAAAGCAGGTTTAGGTGATGTATTTATTGCAGGTGGTACAGAAAGTATGACAAGAGCTCCATATGTCATGATGAAGCCGCATGTAGCAAATCCTCGAGGAAATCAAACTTTATATGACACAACAATAGGCTGGCGCCTTGTTAATCCTAAGCTTGCAGAAATCTACCCTCCTATTAGTCTAGGAGAAACAGCTGAAAATGTAGCTGAAAAATACAAGATTTCAAGAGAAGAACAAGATGAATTAGCATTTCTTAGTCAAAAGAAAGCAGCACATGCGATAAAAACAGGCAGATTTAAAGAGGAAATTGTTCCAATTGAGATTTCTCAAAAGAAGGGTGCGGCTGTTTCGTTTCAAACAGATGAGCATGTAAGACCAGACACAACGTTGGAAGCGTTATCTAAGCTTCACCCTGTTTTCCGGGATGGAGGAACCGTTACAGCTGGTAACTCCTCGGGGATTAATGACGGTGCAAGTGCGTTATTAATTATGGAAAAAGAGATCGCTCAACAACTTGGCTTAAAACCAATCGCAAAAATTGTTACATCGGCTGTAAGTGGTGTAGATCCCGGTTATATGGGCATAGGTCCAGTCCCTGCAACACAAAAAGCATTAAAAAGAGCAAATCTGACGATACAAGATCTGGATCTCATCGAAATCAACGAGGCATTTGCCGCTCAATCTGTTGCATGTATAAAAGAGCTTGGACTTCCGTTGGAAAAGGTCAATGTAAATGGTGGAGCCATTGCTTTAGGACACCCCCTTGGCTGTAGTGGAGCCCGAATAGTCACAACACTTGTTCATGAAATGCAAAAACGGGATGTCCGCTATGGATTAGCCACAATGTGTATAGGGGTTGGTCAGGGAATCAGCACAATTATTGAAAAACTTTAAGGAGTGATCGATGTGATAAATGTGAGCAATCAAACTCGTGTATTAAAAGACAGCTATCAATTATTTATTAACGGTGACTATTCAAACAGTAGTAACAATGAATTCTTCGAAACGTATAATCCGGCAACCGGAGAAGTGTTAGCAAAGGTTGCAAAAGCAACAAAAGATGACGTTGATCGAACAGTTGAAGCGGCAAGAAATGCATTTGAGACTGGAAAATGGCCAAGACAAACTCATACAAAACGCGCAAGATTATTAAATAATATTGCAGCGATTATGAGAAAGCGTTTTAACGAATTGGTAGAAGCAGAAGTTTTGGATACTGGTAAAACAGTTGCTGCAGCACAAGGTCAAATAACTCAAGCTATCGAAGATTTTGAATTTTATGCTGGAGCTATTTCAACTTTTGGAGGCCGTACAAACCCTATGCCGAACGGATTCTTTAATTACACACTAAAGGAACCAGTCGGTGTTTGTGCACAAATTATCCCTTGGAATTATCCATTAATGATGGCTGCTTGGAAAGTCGCTCCTGCACTAGCTGCGGGATGTACCATTATTTTAAAACCTGCATCAAATACACCAATTACCGCATACATGCTCGCGGACATATGCCACGAGGCTGGCGTACCTGAGGGTGTTGTAAATGTCATCACGGGTAGCGGCTCTGAAATTGGACCATATCTTACAGAACATCCTGGTGTCGATAAAGTTGCGTTCACAGGGGAAACGGAAACAGGCAAGGACATAATGGCGAGAGCCTCTGAAACATTAAAACGAGTGACACTTGAATTGGGTGGTAAATCACCAAACATTGTGTTCGATGACTGTGATATAGATGGAGCAGTTGTGGGTTCACTTTATGGGATTTTTTATAATACAGGTCAATCTTGTGAAGCGCGATCACGACTTTTTGTACACGAAAACATCTATGATGAATTTTTAGAAAAGTTCATAGAAAAGGCAAAGCGGTTAAAAGTAGGTGATCCCTTCAACAAAGAAACCCATATGGGAGCATTAATTTCAAAAAGCCATGAAGAGGTGGTGGATGGCTATGTGAAGCTAGCAATCCAAGAAGGAGGCGAGGTTTTATACGGAGGCAAACGTCCGGAAGGCCCTGAATTTGAAAAAGGCTATTGGTATATGCCAACCATTATCGGCAATGTCACTAATGATATGAGGATTGCACAAGAGGAAGTATTTGGTCCAGTCGTCGTTGTGATGAAATTCAGCGATGAAAAAGAAGTACTTAAATTAGCTAACGACACAATTTTTGGCCTTGGATCAGCTGTATGGACGAAAGATCATGGAAAAGCTCATCGAATTGCAGCAGGTTTGCGGGCTGGTATTGTGATGGTGAATAATCCAATTTCAGCATTCCCTGGAACACCATTTGGCGGCTATAAACAATCAGGGTTCGGAAGAGAGCTGAGCATCGAGACTTTGGATTTATATACAGAAACAAAAAGCGTTGTCTCTTATATAGGAGAGCGTCCATTAAATCTATTTGGAATTTGATGTTAGATTCATAGTTTGTTAAACCAAAAAAATTAGTTAAACAAATGGGAGGAATTAAAATGTCTACAGCAGAAACAAAAACAAAAAATTTAACAGTGGTTAAAAACGAGGGAATCGCAGAAGTACACATACATGTAAACAAAACAAATGCTTATGATCTTGAATATTACAGAGAATTAAATGCGGCAATTGATGATATACGCTTTGATAATGATATTAAAGTCGCTGTTTTAATGAGTGATATGCCGAAGTTTTTCTCAGCTGGAGCAAATATTAATTTCTTAAAAGCAGCAGAGCCTCGTTTTAAAACACAGTTTTGCTTATTCTGTAATGAAACACTAGATAAAATCGCCCGCTCACCACAAATTTGGATTGCTTGTTTAGAAGGACATACAGTTGGCGGCGGATTGGAAATGGCACTGGCTTGTGACTTACGCTTTATGGGAGATGAAGCAGGTAAAATCGGATTACCTGAAATTACATTAGGGGTATTAGCTGGAACTGGAGGAACACAACGTTTAGCTCGTCAAGTAGGCAATTCTAAAGCACTTGACCTTAATTTAACTGGTGAAACACTAACACCACAAGAAGCTTTAGATATTCAATTAGTTGATCGTGTTTTCCCTCAAGCTGAAACAAGAGCAAAAACATTGGAATACGCAGAGAAAATTGCCAGCAGTGCAACATATGCAGCATCAAATATTAAACTATCCATTATGAATGGAAAAGAAATGCCATTAAATGTAGCTGTTCGTTACGAAGGTGAGCTTCAAAATCTACTATTCCGTTCACAAGATGCTCAAGAAGGGCTAAGCGCATTCATTGAGAAGCGTGAAGCTAATTGGTCTGGGAAATAAGAGGATTACACACCAGTTAGGAGAATATTAAATCAAAAGGGAAAGGTTCTGCCTTTGCCTTTTGATTCATGTTTTATCATAATGTATAAGTTTTTATGGAAGATAAAATAAGAAAAGCTAAGGCTTTCGCCATAGGATTTGGCGATAAGCCAAGTTTTTCTAATTAGTGTTTTTTTGACTTGACTAATAAGGAAGAAAATTTTCATTCTTACATGTGAATCAAGTTCATAAAATACGTTTTTCATTGGGGGGAAAAATGTGATCGAATCAGCAATAAGCTTTAAGGGATTAAAGGAGCGTTATAATGCAGCTAATCGGTTTATAGAAGAAAATGTACGAAGAGGATTAGGTGAAAAAGTAGCAATTATTGATGATGATGAACAGGTAACATACAACGAACTTCTTCAACGGGTGAATAAATTTGGAAGCGCTTTAAAGAATCTTGATATTGAAAGTGAAAATAGAATTATTCTATTAACATATGATTCTTCCGAGTTTATTGCTACTTTTTTTGGTGCAATGAAAATAGGTGCCATCCCAATTCCTATTAGCACAATGTTGCAGCCCCAAGATTATGAGTATATGTTAAATAATAGTCGTGCAAAGGTTCTTGTTGTTCATGAGAACATATGGAACAAGTTACAAGAGTATAGAGAACGCTTTGTCTTCCTTAAACATGTTATTGTCATTTCTAATCAAACTTTAAAAAGTACGGATGTTTTAGATTTTTTTGAAATCACAAATCGTGCATCTTCTGATATACAATCTATTTATACAACTGCTGAAGATCCATGCTTTTGGCTTTATAGTTCAGGAAGTACAGGCAATCCCAAAGGCGTTATCCATTATCATAGAAATATGGAAGCTGCTTTTGATAATTATGCTAAACAAGTATTGCAAATTACCGACAAGGATATTACGTTTTCTGCCTCAAAACTATTTTTTGCTTACGGGTTAGGAAATGGAATGTATTTCCCGCTGGGAGCAGGCGGGACAACCGCTCTAATGAAGGATAGACCAACTCCTGAAAACACCTTTAATAAAATAGTAGCCGCAAAGCCAACAGTCTTTTTCGGTGTTCCAACGCTTTATGGAGCAATGATTAATTATGTTGAAAAAACCGGTAAGATCCCGGATCTTTCTTCTGTAAGAATCTGTGTATCTGCTGGAGAAGCACTGCCATCAGCCTTCATAGAAAAGTGGAGAGAAATTTTTAATTTGGATATCCTTGATGGAATTGGTTCCACTGAGGCCTTACACATTTTCCTGTCTAATCGTATTGGTGATGTAAAAAGCGGCAGTACAGGAAAAGTGGTTCCTGGATATGAGGCAAGAATTCTCGATGAAAACTCACAAGAGGTTGGACCTAATGTGACCGGCGATTTGGTTATTAAGGGTGAAAGCCTAACTGGCGGCTACTGGTGTAATATCGAGGAAAATCATCGTAAATTTTACGGCGAATGGATGTACACAGGAGATAAGTATTATCGTGATGAAAATGGCTACTTTTGGTACTCAGGCCGTTCGGATGATATGTTAAAAGTCGGAGGCATATGGGTCTCTCCTATCGAGATTGAAACAGTACTTTATCAACATGAAAAAGTAATGGAGGTAGCAGTTATTGGAAAGAAAAACGAGAATAACCTCGTATACCCTAAAGCTTATATTGTCTTAAAAGAGGGAGTATTGCCATCTGAAGAACTGGCTGATGAATTGAAGGCTTTTGTAAAAAATAACCTGGCCCCTTTTAAATATCCAAGGGAAATAGAATTTTTAGAGGAATTACCAAAAACTACAACAGGTAAAGTACAAAGATTCAGATTAAGAACTTAAATCATAATAGTAACTAAAAACGATTAAGTTGAGAGAAACACTAGAGTCATTAATAAAGTTATTGATTCTAGTGTTCCTTTCTATTAAATTGATAAAATGAATCTCATTACACTCATAGAATTTGACTACGCAATCCCTCCACAATCAAGTCTTATTCTCCATATATCCCTTTTTCCATTGAAAAGGTGCTGATCAGAGCAGGAATGATTGAGAGAGAAATTGTATATAAAACCATAAATACGTGTTTATAAGAGGTGGTTTAGAATAATGAAAATAAATATAAGGTTAGCAACTAAAGCGGATGCAGAGGATCTTTCTCGACTCAATCATGAATTTAACGGTGGTGATAGAAGAGCTGTATCTGAAATCCTTCATAGTCTTAACCACAGTAACGAATTGGTTGCAATTGCGGTGCTAAACGGCGAGACTATGGGATTTGCATGTGCACAAAGTTTTTCTTCGTTTTGTTACGATGAGCTACAAGGAGAAATAACAGAAGTATATGTCAGAGCATCAGCTAGAAGGCAGGGGTTAGCCACCGCTATGATAACTTTATTGGAAGAAAAACTCTATAACCGTGGAGTTAGAGAAATAAAAGTTTTGACGGGAAAAACAAATGACAAAGCAATAAAGGTGTATGAATCTTTAAAATATGAAATGAAAAATGAACGATTGTTTTATAAAGAACTTTACTTCCGTCAATAGGTCTCATCATTCGAAATAGAAGGCAAAGAACGCCTTCTATTTTGAACATTAAACTTGTTAAGAAGGTACTACTGTTTTTCTTGTCAAAAATAGCTGAGGATTTAGCACATCTTTAGCTTAATGTATCCTTTTAAAAACGACTCGATTGTTAAGTGGCTGTAAAGGTCTATCATTTGAAGGATATAATTCTGCAAACGATCTAATTTGTCTTTGTTCCATTTCTATAGGTTCTTTAAGTATGAACCATGTCACATCTTCTGTACACGGGGGTGTTGTTAATGAACCATCATAAGTAAAGAATGACTTATCTTTAGGCAAGAGAGCTGTTAGATTTATTGGCTTTTCCACGATTTCCTCAGAACTAATGGTTCTTGGGAGATGTTCAAAAACATTTTTCAAAACATTGTTCTGCAATCCCTCTTTAACAAAGATCCCCACTACGGCCAATTTCCCGTTTGAATGTTGATGGACCAAATGAATTTCGATAGGGAACTCCTTATTGTTTATTTCATGTTCACTTTGATGATGAAAATGCAATTGCTTAAGAATATATCTTTCATTGTCAATCCATAAACTATTTTCTTGATTACGCGGGATGACCTCTATCGTGTGTCCTGTATTTAATACCTTAAAAGGAGTTGTTGTATAACGAAATTTTAATGGATCCAAATCAGTCGCTTCTACTAAATTTGCCGTATTGATATTTATTGGTGATTGTTCAAATCCTTTCGAACATTTTACATAAGCAGGGTCTAATGATCCCCAGTATTCCGGTCCTGTCTTTCCTGAGTAAGACCATTTTAGCGGTGCTGAATGTGCACTTTCAAAAATAAAAAATAAGCTAAATATTAACACGAGAATTAAACATTTACTAAAGAGTGTGTTCCATTTCATATTATGATTCCTTTCTCATTTAAAATGAATGAAAATTTCATTTCATAAGTAATGTAAGGAATTTGGGATATTTTATTCATATATGAAAGAAAAGGGTGAAAAAAGCAGATACATGACAATTAACTAAAAGTTAAATACTACATCTATATTTTATAGGTAGGGAGTCAAATGACATGTTTCAACCGCCAATTAAAATTAATGATATGTTTGATAAAGAGTATAAAGTAATAGATGAGGCTAATAATCATGTTGCTAGTATTTGGGTTGATCATATCCTGTTCTCGACTAGTTGGTGGGTTACTGTTGCATTAAGTATTATGCCTTGGGTTATTTGGCTCTGGTTTAGAAAAAAGGACAGCACTAAACGATTGCTACTTGGCGGCTTTTGGGTAATGTTTATTTCTACTTATTTGGATTACCTAGGTGTCACGCTAGGGCTTTGGAGATACAATGTGAAAACAATTCCCTCCATTCCGGATTTTATCGCATGGGATTTCTCTCTAATGCCTGTAACAATTATGTTCTTTTTACAAATAAAAACAGAGAAAAACCCAATTATTAAGGGACTTATCTTTGCTGCGATAACGGCATTTCTTGCAGAACCTTTTTTTAATTGGTTAGGGTTTATAGATTATCCGGGATGGCACTATTGGGCTTCTTTTCCTATTTATTTGGTTATTTATTTAATTGCCCATTATTTAGTTAATAGTGATACCTTTCATCCTTTGAGTCAAAGGAAATAACTTTGATACTAATATGTGTTAAAAAAGAAAGCTCTTTTCTATAAAATGTTTGTTGTTTAACGATGTTCTATGTACAAAAAATAATTCGGTGGATTGAAGCGAAAGGTATGAGACCCTTGTGGGAGCAGCGTGACAGGCGCTTGCGTTGAGGTAGCACACCTGCACGCCCCACGGAAGGCGAGCATCCTAAGAGCTGTAATCAACCATGCACAATACGTATTACTTTAGCAAAAACAGCCAAAAAAGAGACTTTATTAAATTGCCCAGATTTTAGACAAGATTTATGCAAAATCCTTCCTGATATTTGTAAATTAATTGGAAATAATACGTACTATCCTATAGAAGTATGGTGAGTGTATGCAAAGCATAGTAAAAGTGTTACTTCCTAGACAATTGGTATTATTGCTAATCTTATCAACTGGATTATTGAATCATGTCATACTAATCCCGAATTTACTTACTGCAGCAGGAAGAGATAGTTGGGTAAGTGTAATCATTAGTTACCCAATATCCTTATTATTTCTTTGGCTAATTTATTATATTGTAAAAAATTCCCCTCAAGAAGGATTCTTCTCATTCATTAGGCGGAGGTTGGGAAGAAACATTTCAATTATGTTATCTATACCTCCGATTTTGTTTTTATTCACAAGTTCTTATGTCACGATTCGGGATTTAATGATTTGGTTAAGTGCCTACTTTCTTTCAGATTCATCTATTCTGTTGATAACCTTGTTTTAATTATTTCATGCTTTATCGTCACACTTGCTGGTGTAAAAAACATGGCGATTGCTAGCGGAGTTTTATTACCTATTGTTATTTTATTGGGGATTTTTATCTCTTTAACCAATAGTACCTATAAGGACCCGAGTTTATTGCTTCCTATTTTCTCTGATGGGTTTCCTAAAGTTTTAAAAGGGAGCATCTATGTGTTATCAGGACTTCTTGAAATCTATGTCATGATTTTGCTACAGCCATTTTTACAGGAACCTATTAAATTTAAGCATCTATTAATTGTCATGACTATTTTTACTGGTCTTATACTTGGACCTCTTACAGCATCGTTAATGGAATTTGGGTTAGAGTCTATCAACTTTCGTTATCCAGCCCATGAACAATGGCGAATATTAAGCATTGGTGAATATATATCACATTTAGATTTTTTCGCATTATATCAGTGGCTTAGCGGGGCGTTGATAAGAGTTGGATTATTAATGTATCTACTATGCGCATTATTTTCATCCAAGAAACACAGTTATATTTTAAATCCAAAGGTAGTTATATTTGTGTATCTCATATTATTTACCTCTATGTTAATAAATGTTGAATCACATTATTTTTTTAAATACTTGTACTTATATTATTTACCATTAAGCTTTTTATTTTTCTCTATTCAAATCATACTATCAGCATTACTTTTATTTATTTTAAAGAAAAGGGATGAACAACATGACAAAAACAACAAGTTCGAATCCTCAAGCTAATGAAAGTAAAACTGGGATAGTTGACAAGTTAAAAGATCAATTTAAGCTAAGTCAGGATTTAATTTATAAAAAGCATTGTATTGAAAATGAATCTTTTGACATTATGTTTTTTGAAAGTTTAATCGACACGCAGTATTTAGATAAGAACATTTTACCTACGCTAAGTATACATACAGATAAGCCAATAGATCATAAGCTTACATCCTTTTTTCAAGCAGAAGATGTTTCGTTAAAGTCAAAAGATCAGCTTTCAGATTTGCTTTTCCAAGGAAATATTTTTTTCCTAACAGAGGACAAAGTTCTAAGTATACAAGCTGGAGAGTTTCCTAAACGGGATCCGGAAGAATCATCACTTGAAACATCAATAAGGGGCCCTAGGGATGGGTTTGTAGAGGATATCAAAACAAACATCTCCTTAATTAGAAGAAGATTAAATACCTCTTCTTTATGTCTAGAACATTATACGATTGGGAAAAGAAGCAAAACTAAGGTCGCTTTGATGTATCTCGATGATATCATTGACAAAAGTGTCCTTAAGGAAATAAAAACACGTTTAAACAAAGTGGAATTAGATATATTAACAAGTATTTATGAGCTCGAATCAAGTGTACGAGACAGACCCTATTCTGCTTTTCCGACTATGTCTTATTCTGGTAGGCCTGACTTTATTGTTCAGTCGTTAAATCAAGGCAGGTTTGCTCTTTTGGTTGATGGAAATCCATCTGTTGTTTATGCACCAACCAATTTTCTTTTAGAAACAAAATCTCCCGAGGATTCCTATATCAGCTATTTCTTTGTTTCAATGGAGCGTATGATAAGGTTGCTTGGGGCTTTTATATCAGGGTTTTTACCTGGAATCTGGATCGCTTTTTCTTCCTATAATATTGAACAGATTCCCTATTTGCTAGTAGCTACTATCTCCGTTTCCCGTTTCGGACTACCTTTATCAGCCCCGATTGAGATGTTTGTCATATTATTCTTATTTGAGCTCTTTAATGAAGCTGGGATTAGGCTGCCCCGAGCTATTGGCCAAACTGTAGCTGTCTTAGGAGGCTTAATCGTTGGTGATGCTGCGATTCGTGCCGGACTAACATCCCCAACTATGTTAGTTGTAGCTGCTATAACATATATATCTTCCTTTACTTTAGTCAATCCATCATTAAGTACTTCTTTAGCTGTCATTAGATTTTCGGTTATCTTATTGAGCACATTTTTTGGGTTATTTGGCGTTATCATAGGTTTTATTTTATCGATCTTATACTTGTCGAGCCTTACTTCTTTTGGGGCACCATATCTTGGTTCAGTTGCTCCGATTAATTTAAAAGAAGTGATGAAAGCATTTTTAAAGGTCCCGCAACAATACTATAAATCAAGAACAGCTTTAACTAGTCCTAATGACCCTACAAGAGGTGATAATGAATGAAACAATTCTTGATAATTACTTTCGTCTTTACTAGCAGTATGTTCTTATCGGGGTGTACAGGATTAAAAAACATTCAGGACTTAACCTATATTGTAGCAATTGGCATGGATTATGATCAGGGAAAAGATGAGTACACAGTTTATCTTCAGGGGTTGAATTTTGCAAACGTAGCAAAGCAAGAGGGAGGGAGGCCGACTGAACCGGTTCCAATTTTTGTTGCCACTGAAACAGGGGAAACCCTCAATTTAGCTGTAAGTAAATTATATAAAAAGTCAGAGCCTCCATTATTTTTCGGTCATGTCCGTACTCTTGTGCTTAGTAAAAATATCGTTACTCATCGTTTTGAAGAAGTGATAGAAGAGGTTAGTAGAAATCGATCCCTTCGGCCAACACTTAATGTCATGACAACGGAAGAAAATATTTTAGATGTTTTTACTATCAAAGCTTTATTTCATTACCCGGCTATATATACTGTTCTTTTTAAAAAAGGCGGTGTTGAATTATCTCAAGATGAAATTAGACCTTCGACATTAATGAATTTTCTAAGATCTTATTATGAACCAATGGGTGCGGCGAAATTGACCTCATTAAAAATTGATCAAAATCAATGGAAGGCAGATAAAGAATTTCCAATTCTATATATCGATGGATATTCAATGTTTCAGACGCAAAAATTTAAAAAAGATCTTCCTTTTCATGACTCAGTATTTATTAATTGGCTGCTTGAAAAGAATGTCACATTAGATCAAAAAGTAGAAAAAGGGGGAGAACTTGTAGCGGCTGTTGAGCTCACTAAACCAAGGATGAAAGTACAATATAATAAAGGAACGAAGAAGCCAAGCTTCTCTATAAACCTTTCAGTTAAAGGAGATTTGCTGGAAAAAATAAAAGATATTCCATTAGAAGAATTAACAAAACTAATTGAGGATGACATAAAAAAGAGAATAACAGCCCTTTACCAAGAAGGGGTGGATAATGAAATAGATGTATTAAATATTGGTAGGAAATGGTATCTAACGCATCCGAAGGAATATAGTGAATTAAAAAACTCCAAGAATTTTTATCTAAATAAAGAAGCATTATCCGATGTGGAGGTTGATGTGAATATTTTCCACTTCAACACGTATAAATATAAAAAAATGGTGAAATAAAGGGGAAAAAAGATATGGGAGTAAAGCTTTCAATTTCTTGATTATAAGGAGTTGAAGGCTTTTTATTTGTACAAGAAGGAGAAATATATGGAAATGTATGAAAGGGGAGTGATTATACGTTTTCAAAAGGGATGTTATCGTTTTCTAAGACTTTGTCAAAATGAAACATTGATTTGATAATAGGATTATCCTTAAGAAGGAGGGGTTCAAATGAAAAAAATAACGAATTTTTTAAATACCTATGGGAAGTACTTATATGCTTTTTCTATGGCTTTTAAACCTTGCAGTAAAGCT
This sequence comes from Metabacillus sp. RB-C-LZQ-3-1, assembly GCF_058315175.1. NCBI lineage: Bacteria > Bacillati > Bacillota > Bacilli > Caryophanales > Bacillaceae > Metabacillus > Metabacillus sp. RB-C-LZQ-3-1. The sequence continues at coordinate 195,407 of NZ_JBZFLI010000003.1, forward strand.
GAAATCGAATATATGTTGAAAATGTACCGAGATGATTTGAATCTATAAGCTCTTCAAACACTATCTAGATTTTCCTCTTTTCTTCCGCTGTTCTTCGATTTTTCTTTTCCAGCAACCGTCAATTAGTCTTATTAGTAATAAGTTTTTAGGTTTATTGTATTGATTAAAGCTTGCCCGACAAAAACAATATCTAAATTTTGAATGATTTGCCCTAATAACCAAATAAGTGAATAGGAATTCACTTTTTTTATTGACCAAAAATTTAATTTGTTATAAGATATACATATAGTTCACTAGTTTAACTAAAATTGAAGATCCTCTTTAAGGGGAGTAGCTTTTACAGCAAAGTCGTCATTACGGAGTGCTATCTCTCGGCTTTGTTGGCAACAGTTGTTGTTAGCGAGACCTTACCAATTTGGTATAGGTCTATTTGTGTACATAAAAATTGGCCTACACCAAGTGTATAAGGCCATTTTTATGTACCGGGAAATAATAAAAAATTATTGAACTGTGGATAAGCGCTTTGGCATCCAGCTTCGAAGCACAGGATGTGCAAGTGCAGTCTTTGCGACAGGACGTCGCGTTTTGACTGCCAGCGCCTAGACTCTCTAGGGTCTAGCCAATTTAGAATGGAAGGCAAAGAACGCCTTCTATTCTAAATCGTCTTATTTGCCCGAGGCTGATCAAGGCGCTTGCGCTTTTGTACACAGATAAGAAAGTATAAAATTTTGTACTTAGTGTAGGTGTCTAGCTCCAGCGCCTATCGCCTATCAAACTTCAGATCATCTCCCTAAGATAAGTCAACATCGGTTCGCTTCGCTTACCGTGTTTCCTAAATCTTTAGTCGATGCTCCTCCAGTTTGTACGGCGATGACCAAGGCGCTTGTGCTTTTCTTATGTTAAGGAGGAATAAAGTTGAATATGTTTACAAATATACCTAGATATGTAGAGAAGGAAATGGAAGAAATTCAAAAACGAACACAGCCAATTATTAGAAAAACAAGGAAATACTCGTTCCTAGCTATTCTGATTATTCCTATTTCGATTATGAATTTGCTTAGTTTAGTTTTTTTCACACCTTGGAGCGAAGAAGTGTTTATTTCTACAATTATATTTGCAGCCATTGGAGCGTTAGGATTTGCATTTCAAAAAGAAGTAAGGTATTCCGTTAAGGAAATTCATAAGATTAGCATTGCTTATATGAAGGAAAGGGTAGAAAAAAGCAGAGTACTTGATCCAGGTCGTCAGCATCATTATATTGAGCTGCTTAATACTCAGCCTAAGAAAACATTCATAACCTTTCAGCGTTTTTTAGAGGAAGAAAATCGGTTATTACATTAATCATGAATAATAGTTTATGAAAGCAAACGTTACCTCAGAACAATATAAATACCAACTGCGATAATAGATATAACAATGACAATCGCGTAAATGGATGTTAATCTCGTTACATTTCCTTTCGTTTTTTTACTGTATTGATGATCATGATCATTTGCCGCGAAAATTGTTCCTATTAATGCAAGCAGGGCAAGAGTAATGATAAGAAAAACAGCTACTGACATTGAATATGCTCCTTTGTTTAAAAAGTGAAGGTGTTGATCAAATACATATATTAATGTATTTGATCAAATATTAAACCATCCAATTCGGAAGTAATTTTACCATCCACTTATCCATTCTAATAGAATGCTAGTGAATAAGTGGTTGGTAAAAGTTCTCGATAATTGGATGGTTTTTTATTTTGGAAATTATATTATGATATTTTCTATTAATGAATGGAATCATTACTATGTAAAACATGCAAATCATGTTAGAGGGAGTGACTATTATGACATGGGCTTTTATTATTTCGTTTTTACTTGCAGTTTTTAAAATTGCCGTAACATGTATTCCATCAGATGGAGTAGATTGGATTATTAATAAATTCTCGCTACATCAGAAGCTTGATTCAAAAGATGTCACGGTAACATTTAAGGGCACATACTTAGAGGAAACTGAAAAAGCTCGTTTTACTGCTGATTTTAATGAAGCAATGTTTTTGGAAAAATACTTTATATTTCCAGGTAATGAAGAGTTGTTTTTGAATCCAGAAACTGATGTTATCCCATTTGTTATAAACGTAGTAAAAGGTAATAAAAATGTTAAAATATTTGTTTTTAGCTATGAAGACCGAGTTGATGTGGTCAAACAGATTAAGAAAAAAGTAGTGTCTTATAGTCTTAGATCTGAAAATCTACAAAACATTAGCTTATCACCTAAAGTCTCAAACGCAGGTATCATATTAAGAAATTAATTGAAAGCATGACCCTTGGTTATAAAACCAAGGCTTTTTCGTTTTTTATAGTTAAATATTTTGAAATTAATAAGCAGTAAAAAATACTATGAAGGTTACTAGAGATTTTACTGTGTTCATCTAATTCATTATAATAATGCATAAAGAAACATTGGAAGGTATGAGAATGGTATGGATTGGAAACCAAATCGTGCAGATAAGAAACCTATTTACAAACAGATTGCAGCTTATATTGAACAGGGAATTTCTTCGGGGATGTTTCCACCAGCCAGTTTGTTACCTTCAGAACGGGCACTTGCAACAGAATTGCAAGTAAATCGAAGTACAGTGGTAGCTGCTTATGAAGAGCTGCAATCGTTAGGGATCGTTGTACGAAAAAAAGGCAGCGGGACACGAGTTAGTACTGACATATGGGGAATTACTCAAAAGCGTATCCCAAATTGGGGGAGATATGTAGAAGATGGCTCATTTTTGCCAAATCTTCCTTTAGTACAACGAATTCGTCAGGAAACTGAAAAAGATGAGCTAATTAATCTGGCTAGCGGTGAATTAAATGCAAGTTTGTTCCCGACCGATCAGTTTCAAAAAATTCTTTCAAAGCAGCGATTCACCGGATATCTAGGTTATGATCATCCACAAGGAAATACGATCTTGAGAGACACGATTTCTTCTCACGTAAGAGAGTATAAAAATATTGATACGAATTCTTCTTCAATTCTAATTACATCAGGCGCTCAGCAGGCACTTCACCTTATTGTTCAATGTCTGTTAAAACCTGGAGATGCTGTTGCAATTGAGGATCCATCTTATTGTTTTTCTCTCCCCATTTTCCAGTCTGCAGGACTAAGGACGTTCCTTTTGCCTGTGGATGAGCATGGTATGAATCCTGATGATCTTGTATCTTTACATAAAAAGCATCGAATACGTATGGTGTTTTTAAATCCTGATCATCATAACCCAACAGGAACCGTACTTTCTTTAGCACGTCGACAGCGTGTTTTAGAATTATCTGCCGAATTTGGTATTCCGATTATTGAGGATGATCCCTACAGTTTAACAACCTTTGATGGGAGTGTAAATTCAACATTAAAATCGATGGACCAAAATGGAAATGTATTATATATTAGTTCTCTATCAAAAATCGTTGCGTCAGGCTTAAGAATTGGATGGATCATTGGACCGCCTCAAGTAATTCAACGTTTAGCTGATGCCAAGCAACAGGTTGATTTTGGACATAGTATTTTTCCGCAATGGATTGCCAATGAATTTTTAAGTTCATCTCATTTTGATTCACATATATCACGACTTCGAAAAGAATTGAAGCGGCAAAGTGATGAGATCGTGGATAGTTTGCATACATTATTGGGGAATCAGACCGAGTTTTTTGTACCAAAGGGTGGTATCCATATGTGGTGTAAGTTAAATGAAACTGTTAATGAATATCACTTGCTCGAGGTATCGATGAAAAGGGGACTAGCTTTTGTTCCGGGCAGTATATTTGGATCGAAGAAAGGGTTTGTACGCTTTACGTTTGGTCGGGGGGAAACGCACATCATTCGAGAAGGGATTGTGCGATTTGCGGAAGCATTAAAGGAAATTCAAACTTAATAAATTAGTATTAAATATGGAAATGTTTGAACTTGGTATGCCCTATGGCTGCCAAGTTTTTATTTATTAAAAAGAGGACTTAACCTGTAAACGTTTAAATAATAAAGAAGTAATAAAAGACTCTCAGATAATTTTAATAGAAAACAAGATAATATGAGACGATGAATGAACCAAGTGTTTTCACTATAATAAGGGTAATCCATTGGAAGTTTTATTGATTTGAATGAAATGTTGTCAGCTAGCTATCGAAACAAATGGAATGGGGAACATTCCTTTTCTTATCATTCTCATCAAGATTATGAAATTTATTTTTTCCATGGAGGGGAATGCAGATATTTAATTCATAATCAAATTTATGACTTAGTACCTGGTGACATTATTGTAATGGATGGTTTAACATTGCATAAACCATATGTAAGGCCAACAAAGGAATATGTTCGGAGTGTCATTCAATTTTCTCCTATTTGGATTAAAGGTCTGCTTATGGAAATGGGCAGTATGTATTTGCTGGAAACCTTTCAAAAGCTGCATAATTGTTTAATTCGTACAAATGAAAATGAAGAATCAAAGGAATTAGAAAAGGTTTTTTTCCGTTTAGCTACATTAAATAAGTCAGCTAATATGCCGAGCCTACAGGTTGAGACTGAAATGAAAGTATTGCTGCTTCAAGCATTGATACTTGTTTATAGGCTTGGAGAAATGAATTCGATTGAAATTCCGAATCAAAAAGAAGAGAAAACACGGCATGCTGAAAACATTGCAGATTATATCCAACAGCATTTTATGAACAAATTAACCTTGCAAAGTATTGCTGAAAAGCTGAATTTAAGCAGATCCTATGCTGCTAAAGTATTTAAATTGATGACTGGCTATACAATCATGGAATATGTAATGGAATGCAGACTCACACAGGCAAAATATTTACTTGAAATGAAACCGCTTAAATCGTTAAAAGATGTCGCGTATGAATCTGGTTTTGAAAGCCCCACACATTTTAGCCGTTATTTTCGCGAAAAGGTAGGTGTAACGGCGAAGGAATACCGAAAAATACGATTAAATCATCAATGAAGGATGGGTTTAGTATGGATCATAAATTTGCAGCACAATTATATACATTACGTGAAGAGATAAAGGAAGGTATTCATCCGTTATTTAAAGCGCTTAAGGAAATGGGCTGGGCTGGCGTGCAAATTTCAGCTTTGCCTAAAGATTATGATCAACATGAAGTCGCCTTGGCTTTAAAAGAAAATAACTTGCAGGCAGCCGGAATGCATATATCATTAGATCGCTTAACAAATGATCTGGAAGGTGTATTAATCGAAGCAGATTTATACGGAACGAAGGATATTATCCTGCCATCGATTCCTAAAGATTTACATCATGCCGAAGGATTTAAAGAAATTAAGAAACGCTTAAACGAGATCAAGAATAAAGCACCTGAATATCGTATTTCTTATCACAATCATGCATTCGAATTTGACATAGACATTGAAGGACAGGACGGACTTCGCTATCTGCTTGACCCTGCAAATGATAATCATATTCTTGCAGAAATTGATGTGTATTGGATAAAAAAAGCTGGTTTGGATCCGTTGGAATATATCACTCCCTATGCCAATCGGATGCCGATTATCCATTTGAAGGATATGACAAAAGATGAACGTCGAACTTTTGCGGAAGTAGGAACAGGTGTTATTGACTTTATTCCAATTCTGCAATGGGGAGAAGCAAATGGAATCGAATGGTATGCAGTTGAGCAGGACATTTGTGAAAGGCCTCCATTAGAAAGCTTAGAAATGAGCTTAAGATACTTACAGAAAATTACTGAAAAAATAAAATGAATGTATTTGAGGTGAAGTAAATGACGTTGATTAAAGTAGGTGTTATTGGCATTGGAAATATGGGGACATCACACGCAAAGTTTTTAGCGGATGGAAAAATTGAAGGAGCTATTCTTTCGGCAATTTGTGATCCAAATCAAGATCAGCTTGATGCGATATCCAATTACGCCTCATCCAAGGTAAAGACTTTTCTTGATGAGGATACTTTTTTAAATGAATCTGGTATTGATGCTATCCTTATTTCAACACCTCATTATGATCATCCGAAACTAGCAATAAAGGCGTTTGCTAAAGGGATGCATGTCCTTATTGAGAAACCAGCAGGAGTATATACCAAAGATGTAGCAGAGATGAACATTGCAGCAAAGGAAAGCGGAAAAGTTTTTAGCATTATGTATAATCAGCGGACAAATCCGATTTATCAAAAGCTGCGAAGTCTTATTCAGGCTGGTGAATTAGGTGAGATTAAACGGACGAATTGGATTATTACAGATTGGTACCGCTCTCAAAGCTATTATGACTCAAGCGAATGGCGAGCAACTTGGCAAGGTGAAGGAGGAGGAGTGTTATTAAATCAGGCCCCACACCAGCTGGATTTATGGCAGTGGACAACAGGGCAGATGCCAAAGCGAGTCCATGCCTTTTGCCATAATGGAAAATATCATGATATTGAAGTCGAGGATGATATTACTGCATATGTAGAATATGAAAATGGTGCAACAGGAGTATTCATTACATCAACAGGTGAAGCACCTGGCACAAATCGTTTTGAAATTGCCGGTGATCGCGGGAAAATGGTTGTCGAAAATAATAAACTATCCTTTTATCGCCTAACCCAATCAGAACGTGAATTTAACGCAACTTATAAAGGTGGTTTTGGGAGTCCGGAATGTTGGACAATTGATGTGCCTATAGAGGGGGAAGGGACAGGTCACCAGGGAATTATTCAAAACTGGATTGATGCGATTACGAAAGGAATTCCATTATTAGCACCAGGTGAAGAAGGAATTAAAGGCCTTGAAATTTCAAATGCGATCTATTTATCCTCATGGATAAATGAACCGGTTGAATTGCCAATTGATGCAGAGCTTTTTTATGAAAAGCTGCAAGAAAAAATAAACCAATCTACTTTTCAAAAAAAGAATGTAACGAAAATGAATTTAGATGTGACAGGCACACATTAAAGGAGGAGAATGATTAATGTCAAAGGATGGTATGAACTATGCTCCGAAAGGAAAACCAAATCCTGTCGTGGAAAAAGGAGAATTTCAGTTTGCAGCAGCCTGTCTTGATCATGGACATATTTATGGAATGTGTAATGGGTTAGTAGAAGCAGGTGCCACTCTGAAATGGGTTTATGATCCTGACCCTCAAAAAGTAGCTCAGTTTGTTAAAGTATTTCCAGAAGTCATGCCTGCTGAGTCTCTAGATCAAATATTATTTGATCCGAAAATTAAGCTTGTAGCAGGAGCTGCGATTCCTTCTAAACGCAGTGAGCTAGGAATTCAAGTGATGAAATCAGGTAAGGATTATTTTACAGATAAGGCACCTTTTACGTCGATGAAACAATTAGAGGAAGCAAAGGAAGCGGTAAAACAAACCGGACAGAAGTACATGGTGTATTATAGTGAGCGTCTCCATGTTGAAGGAGCTGTTTTTGCTGGGGAGCTAATTGAGAGCGGTGCCATCGGTCGAGTTATTCAAGTTACTGGATTTGGCCCACATCGTTTAAATGCACCGAGCAGACCGGACTGGTTTTTTCAGAAAGAGCAATACGGTGGTATCTTATGTGATATAGGAAGCCATCAGATTGAACAATTTTTATTTTATGCTGGCTGTAAGGATGCAGAAGTATTGCATAGTAAAATAGCAAACTATCATCATGGAGATTATCCTGAGTTAGATGATTATGGAGATGCAACACTTGTTGGAGATAATGGTGCAACGAATTATTTCCGTGTTGATTGGTTTACACCTGACGGGTTAAGTACATGGGGAGACGGAAGAACCTTTATTATTGGAACGGAAGGAACGATTGAAATTCGCAAATACGTTGATCTTGCAAGAGACAAAAAGGGAGATCACGTCTACTTAGTTAATAAAGACGGAGAACAGTATTTTAATGTATCTGGCAAAGTAGGTTTTCCGTTCTTTGGACAATTAATCCTGGATTGTATGAACCGAGCAGAAACAGCGATGACCCAAGCTCATGCCTTTAAAGCTGCTGAATTATGTCTGCGTGCACAAGAGCAAGCCATTGTCATCTCAGAGAATACCATTCAGGTAAATTAAGTGAAAAGTAGTTGAAAACAACCTCCCATAAAATAAGTATGGGAGGTGTTATTTTATATAATTTAAAAGAGGTAACTTCTTAAGTGGTTCATAGAGTTAAATAATCTGCTCCAAGGACAATACTTATACTTTAGCTGCAAAGTTTGCGAAAACAGCCCTATAGAAAAAATGAAATTTTCCATTCCATTCTATTGCATATCCATTCATTTTCCTTTAAAATCATTTCATAGCTAACGATTATCAAAAAAGTAGGTGGGCTATTATTCATATCTATAATGGTGATGGAGAATTACTCCCAGAAGAAGTAGATACAATCAGTCAATTGACAAAGTTACCATTGGATTCACTTAATTTAGAAGCCATAGCAGTTGTAACGAATATATATAGGGCAACACAAGGGTTAAGGAATAAAATGGAGCAAGAGGTACTCGCAGAATATGGTCTTTCTTGGACTTCCTTTTCTATCCTGTATGATCTGTGGATATGGGACTCACTCGAAACAAAAAAACTGGCAGAATCAGCTGGTGTGTCAAAAGCCACAATAAGTAATATAACAAACACATTAGAACGAAAAGAGCTTTGCTACCGTAAAGTTGATGAAAAAGATCGAAGAAATACCTTTGTTTTATTGACCGAAAAAGGCAAGCAAGTGATAGAGGAGCTGTATCCGCGTTTTCATGAAGGTGAAGTTGGCATTGTTTCTGGTTTAGAAGTATCAGAACAAGTAACGCTTGCAAAACTACTTAGAAAAGTCATAAGAGATAATGGGTTCTAACAAAAAATGAAATATTAATAAGTGATGATAGGAAAAGAAGTAGTAGCTATCTCCATGTAAACAGAGAGTCGATGGGTGGTGTGAATCGATACATAGATAGCACGAATTACACTCCTTGAGCTTTCTTTGTTGCAGTAATTTGCAGCAAAGAACGGTTGAAAGCCGTTAACTATTGAGCGGAAGAATCATGATTCTTCAATAAGGGTGGTACCGCGTGCAAAAGTTAAACCACGTCCCTTTTTAGGGATGTGGTTTTTTATATTTTTTACTAGGAGGAGTTAAAGATGGGGGAAATAAATATGAAATTAACTGAAGAACAATTATTAGAAGTAAAAAGGCAACTTGAACTATACAGTCAAGGTGTACAGGAGATTATCCCGACTGAAGAATTAGAAGCTAAAATTGCAAAATCAATTGTTGAGAATCGTCCCTTAAAAATCAAATTAGGGTTAGATCCATCAGCTCCAGATGTTCACCTTGGTCATACCGTTGTCTTAAATAAAATGAGACAATTCCAAGAAAATGGCCATATTATTCAGCTCATTATTGGTGATTTTACAGGGAAAATTGGTGATCCAACTGGAAAATCTATTGCTAGAAAACAGCTAACAGATGAAGAAGTAAAGCACAATGCGAAAACATACTTTGACCAATTTGCAAAGGTTATCGATATGGAAAAGGTTGAATTGCACTACAATTCTAAATGGTTATCTAAAATGAATTTCGAGGATGTGATTCAATTAGCCGGAAAAATAACGGTTGCAAGACTTTTAGAAAGAGATGATTTTGAGGAAAGAATCGCTTTTAATAAGCCAATATCATTGCACGAATTCTTTTACCCATTAATGCAAGGATACGATTCCGTTGTTTTAGAAAATGACATTGAACTAGGTGGGACTGACCAGCATTTTAATATTTTAATGGGAAGACATTTCCAAGAAAAGTTTGGAAAAGAAAAGCAAGTCGCCCTATTAATGCCATTGTTAGAGGGGCTAGACGGTGTTGAGAAAATGTCTAAATCGAAGAACAACTACATTGGGATTGATGAAAGCCCTCAAGAAATGTATGGAAAGGTGATGTCAATTCCAGATGAATTAATGAGTAAATACTTTGAGCTAGTGACTGATTTTACACCAGACATGATCAAAAAAATAAAGGAAGAGGTACAGAACAGTATTTTACATCCAAGAGATGCAAAAATGCTGCTTGCTAAAACGATTGTTCGAATGTACCACGGAGATGAAGCAGCAGAAAAGGCAGAAAGTCATTTCGTTTCTGTCTTCCAAAAAGGAACGATGCCCGATGAGATTCCAGTTGTTATTTGGGAAGGGGAAAAGAAATTACCTATCTTAGATCTACTTGTTGAATTAAAATTACTAAGCTCTAAAAGTGAAGCTCGAAGAATGATTGGTAATAGTGGAGTGAAGCTTGATGGAGAAAAAGTAGTAGATCCGCAATTACAAGTCTCAATTACAGGTGAATTAATTGTACAAGTGGGAAAAAGAAAGTTTATAAAAATAAAAACGAATTAAGTAAATGAATGATCACCTTAAAAAAATGCAACCCGAATGTTAGTTGTCTCTATCATTCGGGTTGCATTTCATTTAATGGTGATAAACTTCGAGGTTCTCTGCGATTACTATAAAACATATTTTTATGTACACAATACAATGTTTCATAATTAATAAAAACCTATATTGATATTGTGAATGGGTGTTTACGATTTTTAAAAAGGTCTCCAAACCATTATTACTGATGATTTGTATTTTCAATATGTTTTTTAAGTAATAATTTTGCACCATCAGTGTCATCACTTGCTATAGCCTCTATAATTTATTGTGCGGGTTGGTTAATGATCAGTTTGGCTTGCCAGTCGGTGACGGAGTAGCGATTGATCCGGGAAAGAAATAAACATTTAAAATAAAAGATATCATTGCAGGAAATGCAAGGGTGTAATACTTTTGAATTAATCAAAGAAGTAAATGCAGAATGAATTTTATTAAAAAAGGAAGGTGCCAAACTGGAAAGAGAAATTGATATACAACAAAAAGTAACCATTTACAAAAAAAGGAGGCGAAATTAAAAAGCCTCTATAGACTAATTGTAAAAAGATAAGTATTTATACCTTCTTGCATTACCAGGAACTATGTATTTCCTAGTATTTAAATACGTACCAATGTTGGGAATTGCGATTGCCTTTCAGGATTATCCACCTCATCTGGGGGTTGCAGAGAGTTGTGGGTTGGTTTTAAACACTTTCAACTTGTTTGCCCGGACTTCTTGTTAATTTTTCGAAATACGTTAGCGATTAGCGTTCTAAACTTACTATTGTTTTTTCCATTGCCTGCAATTAAAAATGTAATCTTAATTCTACTCATATTAACTCAGGCGGCAGCAAGGATGAGGAAGGAAGAGTAAAAGAAAAATCAATCATGGTTATGCCAATGTTTGGATTCCTATACCCTTTTGTATTTTTTATTGATATGTCGTTATTGTAGAAAATTACCATTCATCGTTATAACCAGTTTGGAGATAATGTTACAGAAATAACAATAACTTTAATAAAAGGGGTATAGTATGAAAGAGAAGCAATTTCAGGATGATTTAGATCAATACAAGATGCCGGATGCTGTAAAAAATGCTAAAAAAGGAAAGTATATGGTTGGATACGAAGCATCAACCGGTAACAAAACCTCACCAGACCATGAGGTAGGAAAGAAAATTTAAGTAGAAAAACACCGAAAGTGATAAGAAAGCGTTCTGTTTATCAAGGTTGTTGCTATCAAAACTTTTTTTTCTAGTTTTCTAAAGGGATTAGGTCGTCATCGCCGTAATGAAGACCATTTTCTTTGGTTTTCCAAAGGGATTAGGTCGTCATCGCCGTAATGAAGACCATTTTCTTTGGTTTTCTAAAGGGATGGGTCATCATCGTCGTAATGAAGATCATTTTCTTTGGTTTTCCAAAGGGATTAGGTCGTCATCGCCGTAATGAAGACTATTTTCTTTGGTTTTCTAAAGGGATTAGGTCATCATCGCCGTAATGAAGACCATTTTCTTTGGTTTTCCAAGAGGATTAGGTCATCATCGCCGTAATGAAGACCACTTTCTCTGTTTTTCCAAAGGGACTATGTCATCATCCCCCTATGCCGCGATTTTTTAAAGCTTTAATAAAACCAATCACTATGTCTAATCGTTCGTCATTCGGCGATTATATTAAGGAAAGCACCTAAAAACGGAACTCTCCAGAAGTGATCGGTGTTATTTTAAATTTTAAAACCATTTGACATCGTTTCCATAATCGGGATATAATTTAATACAAGTTAATGAGTGTGACGGAGATTAGGAGATTCACAGACAAATGCCAAACATAGGGTGTTTTCTGTCGAATCTTCTTTTTTTGTACTATCAGAAAACATAAGATTTTATGGATGATAGTAGAAAAACAAAGGCTTTTGCCATTTGGACTTGCACTCATAGAGTATAAGCCATTCTATGCAAGCAAAATACTCTTGCTAAGTAATGCTATAGCGATAAGTCAAGTTTTTCTAAAAATAACAATTACACTGGCAGCTTTTATTGTAGGAGGACTATAGATGGAAACATACATTTTATCATTAGATCAAGGGACAACTAGTTCAAGAGCCATTATTTTTAATAGAAAAGGTGAGATTGTCCATATTGCCCAAAAAGAATTTACTCAATATTTTCCGCATGCCGGATGGGTTGAACATAATGCAAATGAGATCTGGGGATCTGTTCTTGCTGTCATTGCAACTGTTTTATCAGAAACAAATATCAGCGCTGAACAAATTGTTGGAATTGGAATTACGAACCAACGAGAAACAACGGTCGTGTGGGATAAAGAGACAGGTGCTCCTGTTTATAATGCCATTGTTTGGCAGTCAAGGCAGACTAGTGATATTTGTGAAGAGCTGAAGCAAGAAGGATATGAAAATACGATTCGTAAAAAAACTGGTTTATTAATTGATCCTTATTTCTCAGGTACAAAAGTAAAATGGATATTAGACAATGTTGACGGGGCAAGGAGCAAGGCTGAAGAGGGAAAATTGTTGTTTGGAACAATTGACACATGGCTTATTTGGAAGCTTTCCGGTGGTAAAGCGCATGTTACTGATTATAGTAATGCTTCCAGAACGATGATGTTTAATATACATGAGCTGAAATGGGATGAAGAATTATTAAAAATCTTAAATATCCCAGCTTCGATGTTACCAGAAGTGAGATCATCTTCTGAAATTTATGCTCATACGGTTGGATATCATTTCTTTGGTGAGGAAGTTCCAATTGCAGGAGCAGCGGGTGATCAGCAAGCTGCCATGTTTGGACAAGCTTGCTTTGAAAAAGGGATGGGGAAAAGCACCTATGGAACAGGATGCTTTATGCTAATGAACACTGGTGAAAAAGCAGTTGAATCTGAGCATGGTTTATTAACGACTATTGCTTGGGGAATAAATGGAAAAGTTGAGTATGCACTTGAAGGAAGTATTTTTATTGCAGGTGCTGCCATTCAATGGCTTAAAGACGGAATGAGAATGTTGAATCAAGCTAGTGATAGTGAAAAATATGCAAAAAGAGTAGACTCAACAGACGGTGTTTATGTAGTTCCAGCCTTCGTTGGCCTTGGTACACCTTATTGGGATAGTGAGGTACGAGGGGCTGTTTTTGGTTTAACTCGCGGAACGAGCAAAGAGCATTTTATACGTGCAACGATTGAATCACTTGCTTATCAAACAAAAGATGTATTATCTGTAATGGAGATTGACTCAGGGATCAAGCTAAAAACACTTCGAGTCGACGGCGGGGCAGTCAAGAATAACTTCTTATTAGAATTCCAAAGTGACATATTAGACGTTCAAGTGGAAAGACCAGTGATTAATGAAACTACGGCACTTGGAGCAGCATACCTTGCTGGATTAGCTGTTGGATATTGGGAAAGTCAGAAGGAAATTGAGTCACAGTGGGCTATTGATCAACAATTCGAGCCTAATATGACGAAAGATAAACGTGATCAGCTATATGATGGCTGGAAAAAGGCGGTTCATGCAGCTATGGCATTTAAATGATTATATTTTAAATTTGCTATACCCAAATTGAACGAAATTTGGTATAATACAGATAAGTTAATAAACGGTATTGAGAAACGGAGAGACCACGACACATTATCTATTTTTGGATAATGCTGTTCGTGGTCTCTTTTTTTACGTATATAAGGAGGAAAAACATATGTTAACCAATTTGAAGCGAAACAGTATGATCTCTGACTTATCAGGGAATTCATTTGATTTATTAGTCATTGGCGGGGGGATTACAGGAGCAGGAATCGCTCTTGATGCGACAACAAGAGGTATGAATACAGCATTAGTTGAAATGCAGGACTTCGCAGCAGGTACATCTAGTCGTTCTACAAAGTTAGTACACGGAGGATTAAGGTATTTAAAGCAGTTAGATTTTAAGGTAGTTGCAGAAGTCGGAAAGGAAAGAGCCATCGTATATGAAAATGGCCCGCATGTTACAACACCAGAGTGGATGCTGCTTCCGTTTTATGAAGGAGGAACTTTTGGGAAATTTATGACTTCTATTGGACTAAGAGTGTATGACTTCTTAGCAGGAGTGAAAAAAAGCGAACGTAGAGTTATGTTTAATGTAGAAGAAACGCTGAAACGAGAACCATTAATTAAAAAAGATGGTTTAAAGGGCGGAGGATACTATGTTGAATATCGTACAGATGATGCAAGGTTAACAATAGAAGTGTTAAAGGCTGCAGTTGAGAAAGGAACAAAGGCGATAAATTATGCCAAAGTCCAGGATTTTCTATATGAAAACGGCAAGGTAGTTGGAGTCATTGTTGAAGACCAGTTAACAGGTGAAACGTTTGAAGTAAGAGCAAAAAAAGTCATTAATGCAACTGGTCCATGGGTAGACGGGTTAAGGGAAAAAGATGGATCTAAAAAAGGGAAAGGCTTGATCTTATCAAAAGGTGTTCATATCGTTATTGATCAGTCTCGCTTTCCGTTAAAACAAGCCATTTATTTTGATACAAAAGAGGACAAAAGGATGATATTCGCGATCCCGCGAAATGGAAAAACTTACGTAGGGACAACAGATACATTTTATCATGATGATCCCGTGTCTCCGGAAATTACTCAAGGGGATGTTGATTACATTATTGATGCAATTAATTTTATGTTCCCTGAAGTAAAGGCTACGAGAAATGATGTGGAATCATCTTGGGCTGGAGTTCGTCCGCTTATCCTGGAAGAAGGGAAAGATCCTTCAGAGATCTCACGTAAGGATGAAATTTGGGAATCTGAATCAGGCTTGATTACAATTGCTGGTGGAAAACTAACAGGATATCGAAAAATGGCTGAAACAATTGTGAATGTTGTTGCACAGAAATTCCAATCAGAAGAAGGCAGAACTTTTAAAGGATGCCAAACATTGAAACTTCCTATTTCTGGAGGAGATGTTGGAGGTTCAAAAAATTACGCAAAGTTTGTCCAAGATACAGCAGGAAAAGGAGTAGAAGCAGGGTTATCGAAAGAAGATGCTATTCATCTTGCTTCATTTTATGGGTCAAATGCTCCGGTTGTATTTGGATTGCTAAATGAAAAGAAAGAAGAAGCGAAAAAGTATGACATTCCATTAGTTATTTTTGCTAAGTTACTTTATGCAATTGAATATGAGATGGCAGCTACCCCAGTAGATTTTTACTTTAGAAGAACCGGAAGTCTCTTGTTTGATATTGATTCCGTTAGAAAATGGAAATTTAATGTATGCGAATATATGGGAGCCCAATTTGGTTGGTCTGACATCGAAAAACATCGGTTTATAGCTGAACTTGAGGTTGCGATAGAAGCTGCAACTGGTCAGAACTCTAGCACATCAGATATACCAATTTTGAATTAAGTTCGAGGAAAAATAAAAATAAAAAGAGAAGATTCCTGATTATGCAGGAATCTTCTTAAAAGATATATATGTCATTAAAGACAGATTTACAAAGTTGTGTTTATTGTTCTAATGGTAATTTACCAGCTCTGGCACAGGAAGTTCTTTCATTAATTTTAGGTATTAACGTTTGACTAAGTGGAACTGAATCCGGTTCTTTAATATAATTTAACAACGTTTGCACCATATTTTGAGCAATTTCTTCAACAGGAACTCCGACGCTTGTTAATGGAACCTCTAAATTTTCCATTTGAGGAATATTATCATAGCTAATAACTGACATATCCTTAGGTAGAATATAATTCGCCTGTCTTAAAGCGCGGACAATTCCGGCACTAATATCATAACTCGTTCCGATAATTGCTGTAGGTTGAAATGGTGAGCTTAAAAGGCGATTCGTTGCCATATAACCATCATACCAATCAAGTCCACCGGTATTGACCAAGTTTTGACTGCTAATTTTTAAACCGAATTTTTCCATTGCTTGCTGGAATCCATAATATTTTTCGACCTGTCTTTCATCGATAAAAGAAAAGTCTCCAAGAAAAGCAATGTTTTCATGGCCAAGATGATGTAAGTATTCTACAGCAGTATGCATGGCTTCCTTATAATTTACATCAATAACAGGGATAGACTTATTTCTATTAACACCATAGGACACAACAGGCATTGGAAATGTTTTTGGCATTTCAAAGTTATCTCTATTAAATATGATGACTCCATCTACTTGGAATCGTTTAAACATTTCAATTGATTCCTCAATTGAGTTAATGGAGAGGATCATTGAATAGTTATGTTTACTAATTTCTTCATTAATTTTTGTTATTAAAGTAGAAGGGGCAACTCGCTCTAATGTTGGCCAAATTAAACCAATAACTTTTGATTGTTTGGAGACAAGTCTTTGAGCCGCATAATTTGGTTCATAACCCATCTCTTTTGCTAATTTTATAATCTTATTCTTTGTTTCCTGTTTTACAAGCGGGCTATCATTTAGAGCTTTAGAAACAGTTGAATAACTAACGCCAACTTGTTTTGCAATATCCTTTATCGTTATTGTCATGAGAATTCACCAACTAAACATTTATTTTTATATTCGAATAACAACGTTTGATAACGTTGTTAATAATAATCACGTATTTAAAATATATATTCATATTTTTACAGGTCAAAAGAGAAATGTCAAACGCTTTCAATGGTATTTTCATAAATTTTTTGTCGAAAACTACTTGAAAAAAGGGCTTTCATCATGTAGGATAGGAAATGTAATAACAACGTTGTTATATTTGTTGGAACAGGAATGGAAACCCTTTATCATTAAATAATGAAAACGTTTTTTGAAGTTAAAGGTCATTCCTTCATAACAAATATTTTTTTGAGTAGTGTTGAAAGGGATTACAGTTAGAATATTTTAAAACATTAAACAAAAGCTAGGGGGAAATATCTTATGAAAATGAAAAAAATATTTTCAATTGCTGCAACTAGTATTCTATCTTTATCATTATTAGCTGCATGTGGATCAAATAGTGCTGGAGGAAATAATGCAGAAGGCGGTAGTGAAAAAGCAGTTTCTTTACGATTAGCACACAATCAGCCGGAAGATCATCCAGTTCATACATCATTAGTGGAGTTTTCAAAACTAAGTGAAGAAAACTCAGAAGGAAATGTTAAGGTTGAAGTTTTTCCAAATGGACAGCTTGGTCAAGAGCGTGATGTAATTGAGCTTGTAAAATCAGGAACACTTGATATGGCAAAGGTAAGTGCGAGTGCATTGGAAGCGTTTGATTCAAACTATGCTATTTTCTCACTTCCATATGTATTCCAAAGCAAAGAGCATTACCATGAAGTAATGGATAATAGTGAAGCTGTTCAAGAAATTTTCCAAGGAACAAAAGATCAAGGCTTCGTTGCTATCGGCTGGTATGATGCAGGTCAGCGCAGTATTTACACAGCTGACAAACAAGTAGAATCTCCTGCTGATATGAAAGGTTTAAAAATTCGTGTACAAGAAAGCCCAACATCTATCTCAATGATTGAAGCAATGGGTGGAGCGCCAACGCCTATGTCTTATGGCGAGGTTTATACGTCTCTTCAACAAGGAGTAATTGACGGTGCAGAAAATAATGAGACAGCTTTAACGAATAGTAAACATGGTGAGGTTGCTAAGGCGTATACCTATACTGAACACCAATATGTACCTGATGTGCTGATTGTAAGCACTAACATGTGGGATAAATTATCAGAAGATCAGCAAAAAGCAATTCAAGATGCAGCAACAGCTTCATCTGAAAGTCACAAAGATGTATGGAATAAAGCAGTTGAAGAATCTATTAAAGCTTCAGAAGAAATGGGAGTAACGTTCTATACAATAGATAAACAGGCATTTATTGATGCAGCAGCACCACTTCATGAGACATTTAAAGCAGAAAATGAAACCAATGCAAAATACTTCGATGACTTCCAAAGCCATCTAAAATAAGTGATAGGAATATTAGGCCTCTATTTTCTGATTGGTTCATTTCAGAAAGAGAGGCCTAAAAAATATGAGAGAAGGTGACGATCCTATGAGAAAAATAGTGGATAGGGTTACAGCGTTTTTAACATGCTCCTTAATGATCGTTATGGTCTTAATTGCTTGTTGGCAAGTGTTTACTCGTTTCGTTCTAAATTCTCCTAGTACTGTATCAGAGGAGTTTTTACGATATTCTCTTATTTGGCTGACAATGGTTGGTTCAGCCTATGCGTACGGAAGAAAGAAACATTTAGCAGTTATTTTTGTTGCTAGAAAAATACCTGCAAAATATCAAGTGTTTGTGCAATTACTCGTTGAGGCAATTGTCTTGGTGTTTATTGCAGTGATCCTTCTTTTTGGTGGAACAAAAGCTTACCAAAATGCAGTAGGTCAGGTTTCATCAGCATTAGGAATGCCAATGGAGTATTTATATTTGAGTCTAATCGTTTCGGGGATTTTATTTCTATTTTACTTAATACTCCATGTAAAGGAGTATTTCACAAAACAAAAGCCAATTTCAGATTGATTAATTTTTAACTCTAGGGGTATCTAGAATAAAGGAGTGAGCATTATGGCATTACAGGCGGGACTTGTTTTAGTTGTTGTATTTATTCTCATGCTTGTTCTAAGTGTGCCTATCTCGGTTAGTATTGTGATTGCTTCTATGGTTACGATTCTTACCATTTTGCCAATGGATATGGCAATCTTTACAGCATCACAAAAAATTGTAACTGGACTTGATAGTTTTACGTTGTTAGCTGTACCGTTTTTTATTCTTTCAGGGATCTTGATGAATAATGGCGGTATTGCTGAGCGTCTCATAAATTTTGCAAAGGTGCTTGTTGGAAAAATGCCAGGCTCTTTAGCTCATGCAAATGTACTTGGTAATATGCTTTTTGGCTCTCTTTCTGGTTCATCTGTTGCAGCTGCTGCAGCAATTGGCGGTACAATGGGGCCGTTACAAAAGAAAGAAGGCTATGATCCAAAATTTTCAGCTGCAGTGAATATTGCTTCTGCACCAACAGGATTAATTATTCCACCAAGTGGAGCCTTGATTCTTTATTCACTAGTTAGTGGAGGAACGTCTGTAGCTGCTTTATTTATTGCAGGTTATTTACCAGGGATTTTATGGGGATTAGCTTGTATTGTTGTTGGTTTTATTATTGCCAAACGCAGAAAGTATCCTGTTTCAGAAAGAGTACCTTTTAAAGTAGCACTTAAGACGTTTTTCGATGCTATCCCAAGCTTAATGTTGATTGTTATCGTGATCGGCGGGATTTTAGGCGGGATTTTTACCGCCACTGAAGCTGCTGCAGTAGCTGTAGCATATACATTTATTTTGGCAATGATTTATCGTACGGTTAAATTATCAGATTTACCTAGAATAATTATGGAAACAGTGGAGATTACCTCTGTCATTATGCTTCTTGTAGCTGCTTCATCTATTATGTCATGGGTAATGGCTTTCACAGGTATTCCAACTGCGATTAGTGAAATGATAATGGGGATTTCAGATAATCCAATTATTATTCTTCTCATTATCAATATATTCTTGTTAATTATTGGAACATTCATGGATATTACTCCAGCTGTTCTTATCTTTACACCAATCTTTTTACCGATTGTAACGAGTTTTGGAATGGATCCGATTCATTTTGGAATTATGCTAATTTTGAATTTAAGTATTGGTAATATTACACCTCCAGTTGGAAGTGCTCTATTTGTTGGTGCAAGTGTTGCTAATTTAGATTTAGAAGATGTGATAAAGCCGCTAATTCCATTTTATATTTGTATAATTATTGTCTTGCTTCTGGTTACGTATATACCAGAAATCAGTATGGTTCTGCCAAGAATGCTCGGTTATTAAAAGTAGAGATGCAGGTTAGTAACCTGCTATCTGCTTTGTATAAAAATTTTATGGATAATAGTAAAAGAAAAACTAGGGCTTTCGCCAAGTTTTTCTAAAAATAAATGACGAAACTCTTATAAACAGATAACTTACAGAAAAAGGGTGAATCGAATGTCTTTAAGAGAAAATTATCAATTTCAGTTTTTAGATGAAAAGAGTAATGTGTTAACATTCAAATTAGAAAATTCAGATGTGCTAGCCCGAATTATGGTGTTAGAACAAGATATGATACGAGTATTGATGACCAAAAGTGAGAAGTTAGAGGTGAAAAATACATGGCTAGTCGCTCCAGGAATGGATGACGTGCCTCTTAAGGGAAGAGACCGACTTGATTTATCCCCATATTCACTACCGGAATACACGTTCCAAAAAGATGGAAGATATTGCACAGTTGAGACGGAATTGTTAAAGCTGAATATTAATTTAGATGGATTTAAAATTACCTGGTATGCAAAAGACAGTGAAGGAAATGTGAAGCAAATTGCTGCTGACCGTAACACACAATCCTATAATTTTGACGGTTCATTAGGAGAAGGAATTTTTCACTATCTCCAACGTACGAAAGATGAACAGTATTATGGATTGGGTGAAAAAAGCGGAGAAATGGATCGATATGGTAAACGTTATCGAATGTTAAGTATTGATCCAATGGGCTATGATGCTCAATATACAGATCCATTGTATAAACATATTCCATTCTATATTACTAGAAATAAACAAACAGGTATTTCGTTTGGGATTTTCTATGATAATATGGCACAAAGCATTTTTGATATGGGAAATGAAATGGATAATTATCATGGTTGGTATCGTTATTATCAATCAATGGATGGGGATTTGGACTATTATATTATTTTAGGGCCAGAAGTGAAAGATGTTGTGAAAAAATATTCTTGGCTTACTGGTAAAACAATCTTTGCTCCAAAATGGAGTTTTGGATACTCTGGTTCGACAATGACCTATACCGATGCCCCTGATGCACAGGATCAGTTGAAAAAGTTTATTGAAGAATGTGAAGAACATGATATCATCTGTGATTCTTTTCAGTTATCTTCAGGGTATACATCAATAGGAGATAAGCGTTACGTTTTTAACTGGAACACAGATAAGTTTCCGGATCCTAAAGGATTTATAAATGAATATCATGAAAAAGGTGTAAAACTTTGTGCGAATATTAAACCTGCTTTATTAAAAGATCACCCGCTTTTCAGTGAGTTGAAGGAAAAAGAGATGTTTATTAAAAATGGTGATGGAAACACAGAAATGTCTCAATTCTGGGATGAAGTCGGTGCATATGTTGATTTTACAAATGAAGAGTCTGTTAATTGGTGGAAACAAAAAGTAACAGAACAGTTGCTGGAATATGGGATCGATTCCACATGGAATGATAATAATGAATTCGAAATTTGGTCAAAAGATGCACAATGTAATGGTTTTGGAGAGAAAATTAACTTTGAAGCTGTACGTGCTCTCCAACCGCTATTAATGATGAAAGCTTCTTATGAAGCACAAAAAGAATACGCTCCTGAGATCAGACCATACTTGATTTCAAGATCAGGAAGCCCAGGGATGCAGCGTTATGTGCAAACATGGTCTGGTGACAACTATACAAGCTGGAAATCTTTAAAATACAATATTAAAATGGGGCTTGGATTAAGCATGTCAGGTATATATAATATTGGACATGATATTGGCGGATTCTCAGGCCCGGCTCCAGAGCCAGAATTATTAGTCAGATGGGTACAGAACGGGATTTTCCATCCTCGTTTTACGATTCATTCATGGAATGACGACAAATCAGTGAATGTACCTTGGATGTATGAAGAGACAACTGATACTATTCGAAATTTAATCAAGTTCCGTCAGCGCATCATCCCGTATCTTTATACGGCTTTATACAAAGCACATGAAAAGTACGAGCCAATCCTGCGTCCTACTTTTTATGAGTTTGAATCAGATGTAAAAACATTTGAAGAAAATGATGACTTCATGTTAGGTGAATCTATGCTTGTTGCTTCAGTTGTTGAAGAAGGACAAAGAGAAAGAACAGTCTATTTACCAACATATGAAGGCGGTTGGTATGATTACCATACAGCTGAATGGTATGAAGGTGGTCAAACTGTGACGATCCCGGCACCATTAGAATATAATCCTTTATTAATTAAAGGAGGCAGCATTATTCCAATTAATGATGCAGATACTACGTTCTTGAATAAAGAAAAAGATGAGCGAGGATTCTTGTTATTTCCAGTTAAAGAATCCGGCCATACTTCTTATGAGCTGTATGAGGATGATGGTATTTCAGCTAACTACCAAGAAAACCATACAATTGTTTCGATTCAAATGAATTCAGATTCTGAAAAAATAGAAGTAAGCTATAAAATTGAAGGGGAATACAAGCTTCCGTATGAATCATTTAGCTTCTATTTACCTGAAAATGAAGAACGTAAATTGTATGTAAATGGGCAGGAACTGAAAAAGGGAGCTAAAGGATATACTGTAGCTTTGTAAGAATCATGAACGATGAACGTCTTAAATCCTTTTTATTATAGGATTTAAGACGTTTTTTCTTTTATAGTGAAGTTCAACAGCCCAAATAGAATTTTGTACATTTTTTCCTCCGATAAATGCTAAACTATATTAAAAATTATTAGAAAGAAAATAATAAAAACACCGTTTAAAAATAACGGTGTAAAAGAATTTGTAAGAAATAAATTAGCTTGGATCATTTTCATCTAAAGAGAGAGTTGTTACATTCGTATATTCCCCTTTAGAAATTTCCTCAGGGGTGGCATCTTTTTGCAATTCATCCTCAGTATTCATTCCCTCTGCAATTGTTGGTTTATCAGCTGCTGCGTTTTTTTGCTTTCTCATCAAATACACTCCTTTCAAGTGTATTTTCTCCAACTATTAAACCGATCATCCATTGGTTTTAAAAGTGTTCAGCTATACAGTGATCAAGCTTTTGTAAGTCCTAACTGACATTCAGCTTCCTGTAATGCAGCTATGCTGAGAGAGGCGGTCTCTCGTTACTATTAGATCTTATATAAACACCACAATTAATATCCTTTCTTCTTGTCATATTGACACAATAACATATTAAATGGTATCTTTTTATTATTAATTAGTTTACAAAACAAATTAATTAACAAATCTTATTTAAGTCATCTTTTTTAACTGATAATCAAATGTGAATTTATTCAGAAAGGAAAATAACGATGTCAAAACAACAAATCGGTGTTATTGGATTAGCTGTAATGGGAAAAAATCTTGCTTTAAATATTGAAAGTAGAGGTTATTCCGTTTCTGTTTTTAACCGGTCTTTTGATAAAACAAAGGAATTTTTAAAGAACGAAGCTGAAGGAAAGAATTTTGTTGGCTTAAAAACGATTAAAGAGTTTGTTGATTCGTTGGAAACGCCACGCAAAATATTGTTGATGGTTAAGGCAGGTAGTGCTACTGATGCAACAATTGATTCTTTAAAGCCATATCTAGAAATAGGCGATATTTTAATAGATGGCGGAAATACGTTCTTTCAAGATACAATTAGACGTAACAAAGAATTGGAATCAACAGGTATACACTTTATAGGAACAGGTGTATCAGGCGGGGAAGAGGGAGCGCTTAAAGGTCCTTCTATTATGCCTGGCGGTCAAAAAGAAGCATATACACTAGTAGAGCCAATTTTTAAAGCGATTTCGGCAAAAGTGGATCAAGACCCTTGTGTTACGTATATAGGTCCTAATGGTGCTGGGCATTATGTGAAAATGGTTCACAATGGTATTGAATATGGCGATATGCAATTAATATGTGAGGCCTATTTTATTCTGAAAAATGTACTTGGATTAAGTGCAGATGAGCTTCACCATGTATTTTCTGAGTGGAATAAAGGTGAATTAGATAGCTATTTAATTGAGATTACAGCTGACATCTTTACAAAAGTTGATGAAGAGACAGGAAAGCCATTAGTAGATGTGATTCTTGATACAGCAGGTCAAAAAGGAACAGGGAAATGGACAAGTCAGAATGCTCTTGATTTAGGTACCCCGCTTCCAATTATTACAGAATCAGTTTTTGCTCGCTTTCTTTCTGCCATGAAGGATGAACGTGTAAAAGCTAGCAAACTATTAAAAGGTCCTGAAGTAGCTTCATTTAAAGCTAATAAAGATGAATTAATTGAAGCGGTTCGTGAAGCTTTATATTTAAGTAAAATTGTCTCATATGCTCAAGGTTTTGCTCAAATGAGAGCTGCTTCCGAAGAATACGATTGGAATCTTAGTTATGGGGATATCGCGATGATTTTCAGAGGCGGATGTATTATTCGTGCGCAATTCCTTCAAAAAATTAAAGATGCTTATGATCGTGATCCTCAATTGGCAAACTTGTTACTAGATCCGTATTTCAACGAAATTGCTGCAAACTATCAAGGAGCATTGCGTAAAGTTATTTCTTTAGCCGTAGAAAATGGAATTCCAGTTCCTGCTTTCTCAAGTGCAATTGCCTATTATGATAGTTATCGTAGTGAAACATTGCCTGCTAATCTATTACAAGCACAACGTGATTATTTCGGTGCTCATACGTATCAACGTATTGATAAAGAAGGAGTTTTTCATACAAACTGGATGTCTTAATTTCAAACATTGTATTAAAAAACCTAACTTTGCTTTCAAACAAAGGGTTCCGTTTTCGGGTGCATTCTTAATAAATGACATAAGAAATGACGTGTAATTTGGTACACGTCATTTTCTTTATTTATCAAGGGTAATGAACATTTTTGATCGTTCTGACATGACAATTGACATCATTTTTTTTATGATGGAAAACAATCATTGTACAAATAAGAAAAACGGCCAAATTAACTGTATATGTTAAAGTTTTTTATTCCTAAATGGTTAAGGTTGATGGAACAAATGCATTTGCTATAAAACTATTTCTTCTATTTTTTCAAAGAGATTTGACCTATTTCGTTTTAATGAAGATCACTTTCTTTGATTTTTCAAAGGGATATAGTCATCATCACCTTAATGAAGCCCATTTTCTCTGATTTTCCGAACGGACTAGGTTTCATAAGCCTTATAAAGAAAACTCACCATATGCGGTGAGTTTTTACATTTTAATCTACCAACTGCTCTGTCTAAAATTTTGTTATTTCTGCTTTATATTTCAGAAAAGCACCTCAAAACTTAAACCCTTTAGCTTCCAAAGAGTAGGTTTTTATTATATTTAAAGATCTAGGTCTTCTATGTTTAAACGAATATCAGGAACATCTAAAAAGTTTTTAATGGCCAGAGAGCAGGCGCCCATTGCTGCTGCATGTTTTCCTAGATCAGAAATGAATATTTCATTATAGTTGCTTATTGATGAAGTAAGGTTTGATTCAATTTTTTGAATTGCCTCAGGATATATCTTCAATAATTCACTATTTAAAACGATTGTTTCCGGATTTAGTAAATTAATAATATTGTTTAAACCAATGGCAACATATTTAATAAATTGATCTAGTATAACGCATGTTTCTTTATCTTGATCCTTGATAAGCTTTTGGATATCCTGATATGTTAGATGTTGATTTGAATGTAATTCTTTTAGTTGGTTTAAGATACTAGCTTCAGAAGCATATAATTCCCAACAACCTGAATTTCCACAGTTACAGGGCTTTCCATCGGGTACGATGATCATATGTCCCATTTCTCCAGCGTAACCATGGTATCCCTTAAGAAGCTCTCCATTTATTAATACACCTAATCCAATGCCTGAGTACATGCTGATACTGATTAAATTCTCACTTTGATGATGTTTGAATACTCTTTCTGCAAATGAGCATAAGTTTGCGTTATTTTCGATATGGATTTCCATATCGAGTTCTTTTTCTAAATCCCCTTTTAAGTCCGTATCTTTCCATTTATGCTGAGGAATAAAATTAATTATTTCGTCATTGGATACAGTTCCATGTATTCCGATTACGACACCTACAATTCCGAAGCGGCTATCAGAATATAGATCATCATATTGTTTGATTTTGTTCACTAATAATATGAGAATCTCCTCATAATTTGAGTTTTTTAACTCAATTACATCTGTCGTTACATGGTTTCCCCCTAGGTCGGAAAGAGTAAATGTAATATGTTTGTGGTCCAAATCAATCCCTAATGCATAACCTGCTTTTTTGTTTATTGAAAGCATAATTGGTTTTCTTCCGACACTATTATGTTCTAGTTGAGATTCAACAATTAACTCTTCTTCTATTAAATCAGCTACCTGTACAGAAATGGTTGCTCTTGTTAATTTCGTAATTTTTGATAAGTCTGCCCTTGAGATCATTCCTTGTTCAATAATTTTACTTATAATTAAACGTCTATTAATACTTTTTATAAAAGCAGCATCACCTATTGCCATGTAAATCACCCTTAAAATTTATTAAAAATTATCACTTTAAACATCAATAAAAATTATTATACATTCTGCCACTTCAGTTGAAAAACAACCCTTTAAGAAGTGAGTGATAAAATATTGACGAGTAAAAGTAGAAATGATATTCTACACATAACATATTAATTTGTTTTGTAAACTAATTAATAAGAATAACCTAATTATAGCACAAATAATCATGACTAACAGGAAATTTTAATAAAGGCACAATCGAAAAAGGTGTTTTATTAAGTTCAATGAACAAAACTGTTTTTGTTGATTGGAGCAAAAGGTGCGAGACTCCTGCTGGTGTAGCGGGACAGGTGAGATCCCGCAGGGGCTGTGCGCTGAGGAGGCTCACCGCCCGCCCCGCGGAAGCGAGCATTCTGGAGCGGAAATCAACCACTCCCAATGCTAATTACAGAACCACAAAGTTTGCTGAAACAGCCTGGAAAATCATAAATAAAAGGTACGGAGGAGATAAAATGAAAACGTTTTTAAGTGATGCTTTCTTATTAACAAATTCTACTGCAGAGAAACTTTATCATAACACCATGAAGGAGTTACCGATTTTTGACTACCATTGTCATTTAAGTCCAAAAGAAATGTTTGAAAATAAATCATTTGAAAATATTACACAGCTTTGGCTTGCAGGAGACCATTATAAATGGCGTGCGATGCGTATCCACGGTGTAAAAGAAGCCTTAATTACAGGTGATGCAAGTGATTGGGAAAAATTCGAGGCTTGGGCAGAAACAGTACCGCATTTATTTGGAAACCCTTTATATCACTGGACACATATGGAACTAAGAACATTCTTCGGTATTACAAAGCTTCTTTCTCCTGATACCGCTCAAGAAATTTGGGAAGAATGTAATGAGAAACTTCAAAAAGAGGAGTTTACACCTCGCCGTTTTATTGAAAGATCAAATGTACAATTTATCGGTACAACAGATGATCCTACAGATACGCTTGAATTCCATAAGTTACTAAAAGAAGATTCAGCTTTTGAAGTGGAAGTAGCCCCAACGTTTCGTCCTGATCAAGCCCTTTATCTTGAAAGAGACAGTTTTTCAGATTGGCTAAAAAAATTAGAGAATGTTTCAGGTGTAACAATTCAATCTCTTGATGGATTAATAGAAGCTTTACAACAAAGAGTGGATTATTTTGCTGAGCATGGATGTTATGCATCAGATCATGATATTCAACTAATGGCATATAAACAATTATCGAAAAATGAAGCAGATCAAATTTTTACAAAGCGTATGAATAATGAAGAACTTACAAGTGAGGAGCTAATTGGCTATCGTTCATTTGTACTTGTTGAATTAGGAAAAATGTACGCAAATAAACAATGGGTCATGCAGCTGCATATGGGTGCATTACGAAATAATAATACGTATATGAAAGAACAAATTGGTGCTGATGGTGGATTTGATTCCATCGGAGATCAATTGTTAGCAGAAGGGTTATCACGCTTCTTAGATACGCTGGACCAAGCTAGAAGCTTACCTAGAACCGTTCTTTATAATTTAAATCCGCGAGATAATTATGTGTTAGGAACGATGATTGGCAACTTCTTTGAAGAAGGAGTTCCAGGTAAAGTACAATTCGGCTCCGGCTGGTGGTTTAATGATCAATATGATGGAATGGTCAACCAAATGACAGACTTAGCGAATTTAGGTATTTTAAGTCATTTTATCGGGATGACAACTGATTCCCGCAGTCTTTTATCATATGTACGCCACGAGTACTTCAGAAGAATTGTCTGCAATATCATTGGTGAGTGGGTTGAAGAAGGAAAAGTACCAAATGATGAAAACATTCTAAAGCAAATGGTTGAAAATATTGGCTTCAATAATGCAAAAAAATATTTTTCAGAACGTTAATATTTAAAGGAGCAGATAATAATGGGTATTCTTCAGGATTTATTAAAAGACATTCCAGTTCCAAAGATGGCAAAAGTGAAACAACATTTTGACAATACGAAAATAGAGGATTTAGAACAAGCGTTAAATGAAAAATTTCAACAAGAGTCGATTCGTTCAAAAATAAAGCCGGGAATGGAAATTGCGATAGCTGTTGGTAGCCGTGGAATGGATCGACTTGTAGAGATCACTGCACATACCGTACAATTTCTAAAGGATTTAGGTGCGATTCCATTTATTGTTCCAAGTATGGGCAGTCATGGTGGAGCGACTGCAGAAGGCCAGCGTGATGTTTTAGCTCATCTAGGCGTAACAGAAGAAAGTGTAAAAGCCGAAATCCGTTCCTCCATGGATGTAATTAAGCTTGGGGAATTACCTAATGGATTACCCGTTTATATTGATAAATATGCTTCACAAGCAGATGGCATTGTTGTCATCAACCGTATCAAACCGCACACAGCCTTTCGAGGTCCTGTTGAGAGCGGTATTATGAAAATGATAAGTATCGGTTTAGGAAAGCAAAAAGGTGCGGAAGCAACACACCAATTAGGGTTTAAATATATGGCAGAGAATGTGCCTGCGATGGCGAAAATGATGATGGAAAAAACACCAATTTTATTCGGTGTCGCAACTCTTGAAAATGCCTTTGATAAAGTAGCAAGGGTTGAGGTTTTACCAGTAGAGGAGATCGAGGAAAAGGAGCCTGCTCTACAAGCATTAGCAAAACAACTATTGCCGAAGTTATTTTTTGAACAAATTGATGTTCTTGTTATAGATGAGATTGGGAAAAATATTAGTGGTGATGGAATGGATCCGAATATTACAGGTCGTTATCCAACCCCATATGCTAAGGGGGGACCAGATGTAAATAAAATGGTCGTTCTTGATTTAACTCATCAAACAGAAGGAAATGCCAATGGCGTAGGGACAGCTGATTTTACCACTCAACGCCTTGTAGACAAAATGGATCGGGAAGTCACATATGCTAACGGATTAACTTCAACAGTTTGTGCACCGACGAAAATTGCAACAACATTAGCAAATGATAAGGATGCGATTAAAGCTGCCATTAAAACATGTAATATTTTAGATTTTACAAAGGTGAAAATGGTTCGTATTAAGAACACATTAGAGATCGCTGAAATTGAAGTTTCAGAAGCTTTGATTGATCATGTTGCTAAACATCCAAGTATGGAACAAATATCAGATCTTTATGAACTTCCATTTAATGAGGACGGAAACTTAACATAAACGTTGATCTTCACATATACCATTTGATTTTTGAATAAAATGAGGGGGACTTTTAAAATGTCTAATTTATTTGATTTAACAGGGAAAACAGCTGTTGCAATAGGTGGTAACAGCGTATTGGGCTCTTCAATTGCTAAAGGGCTGTCAGAACATGGAGCATCTATAGCCATTGTTGGACGTAATCTTGAAAAAGCAAATCAAGTTGTAGAAGAAATCGAAGAAGCTGGAGGAACGGCAAAAGCTTTTCAAGCAGATGTTAGCTCCCGTGAATCTTTAGAAAAGGTAGTTAAAGAAATTGAAGAATGGTCTGGCGGTTTTGATATTCTCCTAAATGCACCTGGTAAAAATAGCTCAACCCCATTTTTTGAAATAAGTGATGAAGAATGGGATGATATTATGGACGTAAACTTAAAAGGGATGATGATTACTTGTCAGATTTTCGCTAAGAAAATGATTGAACAAGGAAGAAAAGGAAGTATCATCAATATTTCTTCTGTTTCTTCAACAACACCGCTTTCGAAAGTGTTTACGTATTCGGTATCAAAAGCAGGAGTAAATAGCATGACACAATTCCTTGCAAGGGAATTTGCTCCTCACGGCATTCGCGTGAATGCCATTATCCCTGGATTCTTCCCTGCTGAACAGAATCGTAAAATATTAAGTGAAGAACGAGTGGAATCTATTATGAATCATACGCCAATGAAACGATTTGGCAGCCCGGATGAGCTTCAAGGTGCAGCCGTTTGGCTTTCTTCAGAAAATGCATCAAGCTTTGTAACAGGAGCCCTTATTCGTGTAGATGGCGGATTCGGAAGCATGACAATTTAAAATAGAGATAATTAGTTTTATAGAAAGAGAGGAGAAGGCAGCGATGAATGAGAAACTACTTAACTTAGTGTCAATTCTCCGGGAGATGAAATCAGTTGTTGTCGCTTTTTCAGGTGGTGTAGATAGTACGTTTCTGTTAAAGGTAGCAGTTGATACATTAGGAACTGAACACGTCCTGGCTGTAACTGCAGATTCTGAAACGTATCCTTCTAGTGAACTAGAAGAGGCAAAACAATTAGCAGAATTAATTGGGGCAAATCATAGAGTGATCGAAACGTCAGAACTTGCGATTCCAGGGTACACAGAAAATGATCGAAATCGATGTTATTTTTGCAAAAACAGCTTATTTGAACATTTAATCCCTGTCATGGAGAAAGAGGGATTTAAAAATATCGTTTACGGTGTTATTGCAGATGACCTAAATGAATTTCGACCAGGGATGAAAGCTGCCAAGGAAAAGGGAATTCGTGGTCCATTGCAGGAGGCAAACTTATTTAAAGATGAAATAAGAGAGCTTTCAAGAGAATTTGATTTACCTACATGGAATAAGCCTTCCTTTGCTTGTCTTTCTTCCAGAATTGCTTATGGGGAAAAGATTACAATAGAGAAGCTGACAAAAGTTGAAAAAGCAGAGGCATATCTAAAAACACTTAATATTCGTCAAGTTCGTGTTCGAACACACCAAGAAATGGCGAGAATTGAAGTAGAACCAAATGATATGAAGCTTGTTCTTGAAAATCATGAAATGATCGCTAGTGAGCTAACAAAATACGGTTATAAATATATAACCTTAGATTTAATTGGATATAAGAGCGGTAGTATGAATAAGGTTCTTTTATAATCAAACAGGCTTTGGAATTAGTCCAAGGCCTTTTCTATGGAAAAGAATATTGTTGAAGGAAGATGATGATATGTTAAGAGAGTTTGTTATTGGACTTGATATTGGAACGACAAGTGTTAAAGCCGTTGTATTCGATTTGAATGGAAAAGTAATCTCAGAAGCAGAAGAACTCATTACATCTTTTTACCCACAACAAGGTTGGGTGGAGCAAGACCCAATCGAAATTGAGAGTTTTGCAAGAAAAGCAGTGCGAGATGTGATAGAGAAAGCAAATATCCAAAAGAATGAGCTAGTTACAATTGGATTTTCGTCTGCTATGCATTCATTAGTGTGTATGAATGATGATGATCAACCTTTATCGAATGCACTTATTTGGGCAGACGGGAGAAGTACTGAGCAGGCAGATAAGTTGAAGCAACAAGATGGAATAGAGGTTTTTCAAAAAACGGGTGTTCCTATTCATCCAATGACTCCACTATCAAAGTTACTATGGATGAAAGAGGTAGGATATGAGCCTTATGAGAAGGCAAGCTATTTTGTTTCAATTAAGGAATATATCCTTATAAAATGGTTTAACAATCGTGTAGTTGATTATTCAATGGCTGCTGCAACTGGTTTATTGAATGCACATACACTTGATTGGGATCGTGAA
This sequence comes from Metabacillus sp. RB-C-LZQ-3-1, assembly GCF_058315175.1. NCBI lineage: Bacteria > Bacillati > Bacillota > Bacilli > Caryophanales > Bacillaceae > Metabacillus > Metabacillus sp. RB-C-LZQ-3-1. The sequence goes on from NZ_JBZFLI010000003.1 coordinate 227,508, forward strand.
CTATTAGAGATGATTGGTGTTAGGAAGGAGCAGCTTTCGGAAGTAGCTTCACCTACAATGGTCTTACGGGGAATGAAAAAAGAAGTTGCAGAAGAAATCGGAATCACAGAGGATTTACCATTTGTATTAGGAGCAGCAGATGGACAATTAGCTAACTTAGGTATAGGAGCAATTTCTTCAGGGGAAGTAGCCATCACAGCTGGAACAAGTGGAGCCATCAGACAATTTACAAGCGGCTTCAGCATAACCGATAAGCGTGAAACATTTTGCTATGCTTTTACAGAGGATTATTCAATAATTGGCGGTCCAACAAATAATGGCGGAATAGCATTACAATGGTTGAAGGAACTTTTAAATTATGAAGGAAGTTTTGATGATTTTACAAAACTAGCGGAGAAAATAGCTCCAGGTGCTGAAGGATTAATTTTTCTTCCATATATCAATGGTGAAAGAGCACCATTATGGAACCAGCAGGCAAAAGGTAATTTTTTTGGTATGAATATGACTCATAAGAAAGACCATTTCGTCCGCGCTGTTTTAGAAGGAATTACATTTAATCTCTATCAAATTGGACAAAGTTTAGAAAGCCAAGCAGGTGCACCTGAGAAGATCTATGTGAACGGTGGATTGTCCAGATCAAAGTTGTGGCTTCAAATGCTGGCTGATATATTTGGTAAAAAAGTTTATGTGTCCAAGAGTCATCATAGTGCAGCATGGGGTGCAGCGTGGACAGGATTAGTCGCTCTTGGAAAAGTTCCTTCTTTTGAAACAATAAAAGACAATATTCCAATGAGTTCTCCAATTTTACCAAATGAAAATAGTCATAATATCTATTTAGAAATCTATAAAAAATATGAGGCATTGGCCAAAGATATAGCAAAGCATTTTTAAATAAAGCATAATTAGGGAAAGAGCTTAAACTAAGGTGAGGGAAAATAATGCTTGAAGATATTTTAAAGCAAGTTCAGACAGGATCATTAAGTATCAATGAAGCAAAGGAAAAGCTTTCAACATATGAAAATTTAGGATTTGCAAAGGTTGATCACCATCGAAAGAAGCGACAAGGTTTCCCGGAAGTCGTTTATGGTGAAGGAAAAACGAAAGAACATATTTTAGCTATTATAAAAGCTATACGTTCAAAGGACAATAATGTACTTGTTACACGGATTTCTGAAGAAAAAGCAGCACACATTTTAAAAGAGTATCCTGAATTTACTTATAATGAGATTGCACAAATTCTTTTTTGGAAAGATGAAAAGGAAAGTGTGAGATCCAAAGGTTATATTGCTATTGTTTGTGCAGGAACATCTGATTTAAAGGTTGCAGAGGAAGCGGCAATAACAGCTGAGGCATTGGGAAGCAATGTGAGGAGATTTTATGATGTAGGAGTAGCAGGAATACATCGGTTATTTGACCATATAGAAGAGATCCAAAATGCTACTGTTTCCGTTGTGGTTGCTGGAATGGAGGGAGCCTTACCGAGTGTCGTTGGAGGGCTCGTAAGTCATCCCATCCTTGCCGTACCAACAAGTGTTGGTTATGGGGCAAATTTCAATGGATTGTCTGCCTTATTAACCATGCTAAATTCATGTGCATCAGGCATTAGCGTTGTAAATATTGATAATGGCTTTGGAGCAGCATATAATGCAGTTTTAATTGATCAACTAGCTCAAAAAGGGGAAGAACAACAATGAAAACACTTTATCTAGACTGTTTTTCTGGAATTAGCGGTGACATGATGATTGGTGCTCTTATTGATGTAGGAGGAGACCCGGTTTATCTTGAAGAAGAATTAAAGAAGCTTAAAATAGAAGAAGAGTATGAACTACAATGGAAAAAAGTTGTGAAAAATGGTATTACAAGCACGAAATTTGATGTGATATTAAAAAAACAACATGATCATCACCATGAACAAGAACACGAACATGGTCACCATCATGAACACGATCACCATCATGAACACGATCACCACCATGAGCATGACCATCATCATGAACATGGTCACCATCACGGCCATGATCATAACGACCATCAGCATCATGCACACCATCACAGAACATACAAAGACATTGTTCATTTAATAGAGTCAGCAGGTTTTTCGAGTGAAGTAACAGAAACGGCATTAAATGTTTTTAGAAAAATCGGTGAAGCAGAGGGTCATATACATGGTTTACCTCTCGATAAAGTTCATTTCCATGAAGTTGGTGCCGTCGATTCAATTATAGATATTGTAGGAGCAGCCATTTTACTTCATCAGTTAGGTATAAAAAAAGTAAAATCGTCTGCAATTCCAGTAGGATCGGGAAGAATTCACATCGATCATGGGATTTATCCTGTTCCGGCTCCTGCAACGTTAGAAATGTTAAAAGGTATTCCGATTGAACAAAGTAATGTTCGATTTGAATTAACGACACCAACTGGAGCAGCCATAGTATCCGTCTTAGCTGAAGAGTTTTGTACGCTTCCATCTATGGAGGTAAAAGCAATCGGATATGGGGCAGGAACCAAAACCTTTAAAGATCGACCAAATGTACTAAGAGTAGTGATAGGGGAATAGATAACGGATAGGGGGAATTATATGATTTCTCAGCCTCCTCCAAACGAGGAACATATTGATGATCAAATGCTCAAAGTAGAAGTGAATCTTGATGATATTTCAGGTGAATGGCTTGGTTATGTGATGGATTTGCTTTTTGAAGCAGGTGCAAATGATGTCTTTTATACACCCATTTATATGAAGAAAAATAGACCAGGTGTGTTACTTCAGCTCCTATGTAATCAAGAGAAACTTGCAACTATAAAAGAAATATTGCTTAATGAAACAACAACTCTTGGAATAAGATATTACCCTTTGACCGTGTATAGGGCCGAAAGGACGTTTAGACGAGTTCAAACTGAGTGGGGACCTGTAACTGTTAAGGAAGGGATATATAATGGACAAGTTATCCAAAGGGCCCCGGAATTTGAGGAATGTAAAAAAATTGCGAACACATATAAAGTTCCTTTGAAAAAAGTGTACGAACAAGTTTGGAAACAACTTGAGTAGACTGGTTTTTTTACAACACCTGTACCTTCAGTTTTATTAGGTTTATATATTTAATCGCTCAGTTATCTATCAACTTGAGCTTTTATTAAATTTAATAGGTCATTTTTAGGAGCAAACAGAGTATTTTTTGTTGCTCCTTTTTTATTGATTTAATTTTCTGAAAAATATTTTACGTTGTAAATGTTATGTGATATGATGAAGTTGCAAAATCACATATAGGATTGAAAATCACATACGTGATTTAAGGAGTGGTAATATGTCAGTAAAATCAGCAGAACGTGTATTAAGAGTATTTGAACTATTAGCTTTATACAAAGAAGGTTTAACAATTAAAGAGATTAGTGAAAAACTTTCATTCCCCCAAAGCAGCACATCAAATCTTATCGGTACTCTTTTAAACGAAGGCTATTTAAGCCAAGATACGTTTAAACAATATAAGTTAGGACCTAAATTAATACAAATTGGAACATTTGCTATGGAATCTTTAGATATTTCTTCTCAAGGGAAACCGTATCTTAAACAATTAATGGAAGATGTGCAAGAAACAGTATTTATGGCTGTTTTGTCTGAAAGGGAATTAGTCTATGTTTTAAAAATAGACAACAACCGATCTATACGTACAACAGCACAACCAGGTTATCGAAAACCCTTATATTGTACCGGATTAGGAAAAGCTTTTTTAGCCTTTTTGTCAGAGGAGAAAAAAAACGACATTCTGGATCATACAGAGTTTATTCCTTTTACCCCAAAAACGATTATAAATAGGGAAGAATTAGAGGCGAATTTAAAAATATTTGCTAAAAATGGATATTCAATTGATGATGAGGAAAATGAAGAAGGTCTATATTGTTTATCAGCTCCTGTTTTTGGAGCAGATCAAACAATTCAAGCTGCAATTAGTGTAGCTGGGCCGAGGGAGAGAATGGTAAACCGAAAGGATTATATTTTAGAAAAGCTTCTTCAGAGTGCAAAGAAAATTTCTAAAACGATTGGATATAGATAAAGGTCTTATTGAGAATGGAGGAAAACATGGACATAGTTAGTATTGGAGAAACAATGGTGCTATTTACTCCTCATACACAAGGACAAATGAGGTACTCAAGAAATTATTCCTCAAGGATCGCCGGTGCTGAAACCAATACATTAATTGGATTGGCAAAGCTAGGTCATAAAGTCGGTTGGATAAGCCGTGTAGGTAAGGATGAATTTGGGGAGTTTATCATTTCAACTGTTCGTGGTGAAGGTGTGGATGTTAGTCAGGTGACGATTGATAATGAGGCACAGACAGGTATCTTTTTTAAAGAGATGATGAATGAGAAAAATATTCGAATGTATTATTATCGTAAACTTTCAGCTGCAAGTAATTTAGCACCTTCCCACATTGACGAAGATTATATTGCTAACTCTAAATACTTATATGTAACAGGGATTACCCCTGCGTTAAGTGAAACATGTCGCGAGAGTATTTTTTATGCTATTGAACTTGCGAAAAAGCATGATAAAAAAGTTGTGTTTGATCCTAATATACGCCGTAAATTGTGGAATGACGAAGAAGCGAGAAATACGCTGCTTGCCATTGCAGAGAGATCGGACATTGTGTTACCAGGAATAAATGAAGGGAGGTTTTTGTTTGGCACTGACAAGTGTGAAAAAATTTCAGCATTATTTCATCAGATTGGCGTTGAAAGCGTTATCGTAAAGCTTGGAGAAAAAGGTGCCTATTTTTCAACACCGGTTGAAACAGATTATATTGAAGGTTTTAAAGTTGAAAGAGTAGTTGACCCAGTCGGTGCAGGTGATGGCTTTGCAGCTGGATTACTTTCAGGTTTTTTAGATGAAAAAACAATAAGCGAGTCTGTGCAGAGAGGTTGTGCAGTTGGTGCGATGGTGACAACGGTTAGCGGTGATATTGAAGGCTTACCTAATCGAGAGATGTTAAATTCTTTTATTCAATCTTCTAGAGATGAGGATATTTCACGTTAAAAGTAGAGGAGGAGCGTATCTTTCATATGAGTACAATGTCCCAAATTCTAGATAACAAAATTGTAGCTATTATTCGCGGTGCAAAACCTAAAGATGTTTTACCGATTGTAAAAGCACTTTACGATGGCGGGGTAAAAGTTATAGAAATAACGATGAATTCACCAAATATCCTATCAGTCATTGAAGAAGTTTCAAATGAATTTGGTCATAAAGTGACAGTTGGTGCCGGTACTGTATTAGATGCTGAAACTGCCCGTGCTGCTCTTTTAGCAGGAGCTAAATTCATATTATCACCTACAGTTAATTGTGAAACGATTAAAATGACAAAAAGGTATGGGGCTGTAAGTATTCCGGGAGCGTTTACACCGACTGAAATTCTATCAGCCTATGAAAATGGCGGTGATATTGTTAAGGTTTTTCCAGCTAATTTGGGTGTTAGCTACATAAAGAATATTCAAGGGCCGCTTCCTCAAATCCCGTTACTCCCGACAGGTGGTGTTCATTTAAACAATATTCAAGAGTTTATGAGAGCGGGTGCTGTAGGGTGTGGAATTGGAAGCGCTCTTGTTGATACACGGAAAGAAATTTCAGATCAATATTTGTTACAACTAACTGAAAGGGCAAAACAATTTGTTCTTGCAGTAACCAATAAACACTAAATGGGGAGAGTTATCTATGAAAATTACAGGATTTGAATTATTTCAAGTACCACCTCGTTGGTTATTTTTGAAGATTGAAACAGATGAGGGGATTGTCGGATGGGGAGAGCCTGTTATTGAGGGAAAAGCGGAAACAGTTGGAACAGCGGTAAAGGAATTAATGGAAAATTTGATAGGTCAAGATCCGTTAAGAATTGAGGATCATTGGAATACGATGTATCGAGGAGGTTTTTATAGAGGCGGTCCTATTTTGATGAGTGCAATTGCAGGAATTGATCAAGCACTTTGGGATATAAAAGGAAAATATTTTAATGCTCCGGTTTACCAGTTATTAGGGGGAGCATGTAGAGATTCCATTCGGGTATATTCATGGATAGGTGGAGATCGCCCGTCGGAAGTTGGGGCTGCTGCGCAAGCAACTGTTGATGCTGGGTTTACGGCTGTGAAAATGAATGGAACTGAGGAATTACAAATAATTGATTCCTATGAAAAAATCGACCAAGCGGTAGAAAGGATTGCTGCCGTGAGAGAAGCTGTTGGTCCATATGTTGGGATAGGTATTGATTTTCATGGGCGAGTTCATAAACCAATGGCGAAAGTACTAGCAAAAGAACTTGAGCCATATCGACCAATGTTCATTGAAGAGCCGGTTCTGCCAGAGAACAATGAGGCATTAAGGGAGATTGCTAGGGCGACAAACATACCTATCGCAACAGGTGAAAGAATGTTTTCAAGATGGGAATATAAAAATCTTTTAGCAGATGGTTATGTAGACATTATTCAACCGGATTTATCCCACGCAGGCGGTATTACAGAATGTAAAAAAATTATTTCAATGGCCGAGGCCTATGATGTAGCAGCAGCACCTCATTGTCCATTAGGGCCGATAGCGTTAGCAGCGTGTTTGCAAGTTGACGCTACTTGTCATAATGCTTTTATTCAAGAACAAAGCCTTGGTATTCATTATAATCAAGGAAGTGATCTATTGGACTATATTGTAGATAAAAGTGTATTTCATTATGAGAGCGGTTTCGTAAAGATACCGAATGGTCCGGGTCTTGGAATTGAAGTAAATGAGGAACATGTAAGAAAGATGGCTGAGATAGGACACAATTGGAGAAATCCAATATGGAGGCATAAGGACAGCAGTATTGCAGAGTGGTAATAGACTATGTGATTATATCTGTTACTCTCTACTTTAATAAGGTAAATTTAATATGCACATCTATTTATTTAACTTTTTAAACTTTTAAATTTAATAATAATAGATTAATCTTTTAAACCGCTCAAGTAATAGATCAATTTGAGCGGTTTTTTATGAAGCGTGAGCATTAATTGTTGATAAACCAGTATCTATGGATCATAAGCTTCTTAAATCTGGTCCTAACGCTATCCTTTTATACTCTTAATATCCTCTCATTCTATCTTCATATTGAAAATCCTAGCAACGAATAAAAACATTTATATTATTTATAACAAAGTATAGAGAAATTCATGAACTAATTATATACTATACATAAGTGAACAAAAAAGATAATTTGTAAACAAAAATAAACATAGTTTGCGGGGGGATTTTATGGATGTTGTAACGATTGGAGAATCAATGGTTGTTTTTACACCAACGAGTGACGGTTTTATGAGAAATGCTTCTCAATTTACAAAAAAGATTGGCGGAGCAGAATCAAACGTTGCTGTTGGCCTTGCTAGATTAGGACATCAAGCGGGATGGGTTAGCAAGCTTGGTGATGATGAATTTGGAAAAGCGATCCTTGCCTTTTTAAAAGGAGAAAATGTTGATGTTAGTCAAGTAACCTTTGATACAGAGGCACCGACAGGTATTTATTTTAAAGAGCCAAGAAGACAGAATAGTACAAGAGTGTATTATTATAGAAAAGGCTCTGCAGCAAGTAAGCTTTCACCAAATAATCTTAATTCTACCTATCTTGGTAAGGCTAAATACCTCCATATAACTGGTATTACACCTGCCTTAAGTGAAAGCTGTAAGGAAACGGTTTTTGAAGCAATAAGGTTAGCAAAACAAAATGGATGTACAATTGTTTTCGACCCAAACCTCCGTACAAAGCTTTGGGATGAGGAAACAGCAAGAGACACACTGTTAAAAATGGCGCAAGAAGCCGATATTGTGTTACCTGGTGTGGCTGAGGGAGAATTTTTATTTGGAGAAACGGATCCCGATAAGCTCGGACAATTATTTTTAGAGCAAGGTGCGAAAGTTGTTGTGATGAAAATGGGGGCCGATGGCGCTTATTATTTCACTGGAAAAGAGAGCGCTTTAATTCCGGGATTCCCTGTCAAGCAGGTAGTAGATCCAGTCGGTGCAGGAGATGGCTTTGCTGCTGGTTTTCTATCAGGGCTACTTGATGGTTTAGAATTGGGCAAAGCGGTTGAAAGAGCTAACGCTGTTGGGGCATTAGTTACAATGGTAAATGGAGATGTTGATGGTTTACCTGAAAGAGATGAAGTAGAGCAATTACTAAATAAAAATAGTGAAGATATCGTTCGATAAGGAGAGGGAAAAATGAATCCTATTAATATTATTAAGGAAACTGGAGTAGCAGCAGTTATTCGCGGGGCAACAACTGACAATATTATCGCCATTGCAGAAGCACTAAAAGCAGGTGGAGTAAAGGTATTAGAAATAACAGTTGAAACACCAGGCGCATGTGCAGCAATTGAAAAAGCATCATTAGAACTCGACGATGTCTTAGTAGGGGCTGGAACTGTTTTAGACCCTGAAACAGCACGGGTTGCTATTATGTCGGGGGCTAAATTTATTTTTTCCCCTACGACAAACCCAAAAACTATTGAAATGGCCAAAAGATATGGAGTTGCGAGCATTCCAGGAGCGTTAACACCAACAGAAATACTCACTGCCTATGAAAACGGGGCGGATTTAATTAAAGTGTTTCCGGCAAATGTGTTCGGCCCAAGCTATATTAAGGATATTCATGGACCTCTTCCGCAAGTTCCGCTTATTACAACTGGTGGCATCTCGGTAGATAATGCAGGTGAATATATTAAAGCAGGTGCATCTGGTGTTGGGGTAGGCAGCTCACTAGTGAATACGAAAAAAGAGCTGACGTCTGCTTACTTAAGCGAAATCACAACAACAGCATCATTATTTATAAACGCAGTGAAGGAAGCAAGGGAGAAATAGGTTTGAAAAAGGCAACCAATCATTTTGAGGGTTGCCTTTTTGTACAGAATAAAATTTTAGAAAGCTATTCCTCATTATACTTTAAGGCGATGTGAGGTTTGTTTTTGTATGATTTTATCCTATAATGATATAAAAAACGAATAAATTACGGGGGAACAATGATGCTTGCATTAGAAAGGCATGAAAGGATTTTAGATCAGCTAGATAAAAATAAAATTGTAAAAGTATCAGAGCTTAGTACTCTTTTAGGTGTTACTGAAAAAACAATACGTGGAGACCTTGAGCTCTTAGAAAATAAAGGATTGTTAAATCGTATACATGGCGGAGCAGTGATAGCAGAGGATGCTGGAAAAATGCTCCCTATTGCCGAACGTCAATCTGGGCATAGTGATGTAAAGCTCGCGATTGCAAGAGAAGCAGTTAAACTTATTAAACCAAATGAAACAATTTTAATGGACGGTGGAAGTACAACCCTTGCGATTGCCGAGCTATTAGGTGATTTTCCAATCACTGTTATTACAAACGATTTAAAGATTGCGAATGTATTATTAAATAAAACGAATGTGCAATTAATGGTTTTAGGAGGAATGAGAATCGATAAATCATCTTCTTTAATGGGGGCACAAGCTACAGAAATGCTTAGCCGTATGAGAGTAAATAGGCTATTTTTTGGTACGACAGGTGTGTCGATAGAACATGGATTAACTGTTTTTAATAGTATTCACGCAGACTGGAAAAAACAGATTATTAGTTGTGCAGACCAAATTACTCTGTTAGCAGATTCAACAAAATTTGAAAAAGTGGCCCTTATTCAATTTGCTACATTACAAGAAGTGGATGAGATTGTAACAGATTCTCGGCTTGATCAACAGGTACAAGAAAAATTCCAAGAAAAGAATATTGATCTGCATCTTGCAAAGATATAATAATTGTTAAAGTAAGCAGATATTAGAGATAAAAAAGATGATACCGATCATTTAATCGTTGTCATCTTTTTTGTTTGTGCTATAATAAAACCATACCAAACATAAACAAACATAAACAGATAATATCAAACAATAAGATAGTGAATTTTGTTGGTTGGATTCAAGCTCCTTTGATGTACGCAAGAGGAAATGAGATGTTTAGGCCTGTTTAAAAAATTAGGAAAATAGTATTTATATTTACTGAAAATACTAAGTGAAGGCTAGAATGCTAATGATATAGCCTTAATACGGGAAAAAAATCACTTTTATTTTTCTGATTATTTATAAATTTATCTAAAATTCCATTGACCTGATAAAATAATTTCTTTATAATCAAAGTGGAAATAAATAAACAAAAACAGAAGTAAATAAACATACCGAGAAGAGAATGTACATCTTAGTGTAGTAGAAGATAAGAAAAATCAAACAATAAAAGGAAAAATGAAAACGTTTAATTTTAGGATTGCTGGAAATGAATGTGGAAACTAAATGGGAGGGTATAAATAATGGTACAAAAGCAAGCATCTCTTAAAAAGAATGACATCATAAATTATATAGATCTATTAATGGATAACCTTTCACAAATTAAAGATGATACAGGGGAATTTTTATTAAACTTTGATGGTTTAGTAGTTGATGATAAGAGTTGGAATGTTTGGAATTGGCCCCAAGGTGTTGGATTATATGGGATATTTAAATATTGGAAACTAACGAACAATCAGAAGGCATTAAAGATTATAACAGATTGGTTTAACGCTAGATTTGATGAAGGTGTTCCGCCAAAAAATGTAAACACAATGGCGCCGCTACTAACATTAGCTTTTTTGTATGAAGAAACAAAGGACCAGACATTTGTTCCATACCTAGAAAGCTGGGCAGAATGGGTCATGTATGAAATGCCGCGCACAAATGAAAATGGTTTACAGCATATGACTTACGGGCCTGAAAATAAAAATCAGCTTTGGGATGATACATTAATGATGACTGTATTACCTTTAGCGAAAATTGGAAGACTTTTCAATAAACAAGAATATATTGAAGAAGCAAAAAGACAATTTTTAATCCATATTAAATACTTAAGTGACCGAAAAACTGGATTATGGTTTCATGGCTGGACATTTGAAGAAAATCACAATTACGCAGAAGCTTTATGGGGAAGAGGCAATTGTTGGATTACAATAGCCATTCCGGAAATTATAGAAATACTAGATTTAAAACAAGGAGATTTCTTACGGGAATTTCTAATCGAAACATTACAAAGACAGATCGAAGCATTGGCTGAATATCAAAATGAAAGCGGATTATGGCATACATTGATCAATGATAAAACATCTTATTTAGAGGCATCTGCAACAGCTGGCTTTGCCTATGGCATCTTAAAATCAGTCCATAAACGTTATATTAGTCAGGAATACAAAGAGGTGGCTTTCAAAGCGATCAAAGGAATTGTTGAGGAAATCAATGATGAGGGTGCCTTACAAAAAGTGTCTGTAGGAACAGGCATGGGTGATACATTGGAGTTTTATAAAGAAATCAAAATTACGACAATGCCATACGGCCAGTCTTTAGCTGTTTTATGTTTAGCTGAATTTTTATACGAATATATCTAAACAAATATCATTCAGAAGTTTAATAGACTTGGTTCATTATTTACCAAGTCTATTAAACAACATAGGTACAAGGGGGTAAACAAATTGAAGAAGATCATTCCTATTATCATAATAGGCTTATTGTCTATTATCTTAATCTCCGGCTATAGTAAAAATGAGAACGATTCCATAGTTTTACGATTTGCTTATGCGAGTAATAGTCAACCAGTAAAAGATTCGATGGCTGAATTCGGGAAGTTATTATCAGAAAAAACAAATGGTGAAGTGACAGTTGAATATTATCCAGATGGACAATTAGGTGGAGAAAGAGAATTAATTGAATTAACGCAAACAGGGGCAGTCGATATAACAAAGGTTAGCGGTTCAGCATTAGAAAGTTTTTCAGATAAATATTCAATTTTTGGCCTTCCTTACTTGTTTGAGGATGAGGAACATTTTTATCGGGTAATGGATAGTGATCTTGTAAAACCGATTTATCAATCAACTGAAAAATTAGGTTTTGTTGGGTTAACATACTATGATTCTGGTCAAAGAAGCTTTTATATGACAGAGGGTCCTATTGAAAAACCTAGTGATTTAAAAGGAAAAAAAATTAGGGTTATGCAGAGTCAAACAGCAATTAAAATGATTCAATTGTTAGGAGGTTCACCAACTCCTATGGATAGCGGTGAAGTGTATACTTCCTTACAGCAAGGTATTTTAGATGGTGCAGAAAATAATGAGTTTGCGATCACAGAAGCCGGACATGGTGAGGTAGCAAAATATTATTCATATGATGAACACACAAGAGTTCCAGACATTATGGTCATCAATACAGAAACACTAGATCGTTTAACAGAAGCTCAAAGAGAAGCTGTATATGAGGCGGCGAAGGAATCAACAGAATTTGAAAAATTAGTTTGGAAAGATGCTGTAAATCAAGCAAAAGAGAGATCAGAAAATGAATTTAATGTGGTCTTTAATGAAGTTGATAAAAAACCATTCCAAGAAGCTGTGCAGCCATTGCATGATGAGTTTGCTAATAACGAAGAGTTTAAACAAATTTATGATGACATTATAAATATGAAGGAAAATAAATAATCGGGGTCGATAACATGAAGCATGTAAAGAAAAGTATCGATAGAGTCATTGAATTTCTTACTTGTACTTTATTCTTAATAATGATAGCGGTTGCAAGTTGGCAGGTATTAAGTCGCTTTATCTTAAAAAATCCAAGTACATTTACAGAAGAACTATTAAGGTATAGTTTAATTTGGCTTGCCATGCTGGCAACAGCATATGTTGTTGGAAAAAGTGAGCATATTGCAATTTCATTCTTAAGGGACAAAATGGATGAGGATTCCGGGTTTAAGCTGGATATCGTTATTCAAGCATTCTTCCTATTATTCTCTGCAACTATTATGGTATACGGCGGTATAAAGGCAGTTTCCCTTACGATGGCTCAGATTTCTCCAGCATTGCATGTACCGATGGGTTTTGTTTATTTGGCACTACCTTTATCAGGAGTTTTCATTCTTGTTTACAGCACGATCAATATCCTTGAGATAGTAAATAAGAAGAAAAAAGTCACGATTATTGAAGAAAGAAATGCAAGTTAAAGATCATTCATGAAAGTAGGTGAATCATATGGAGTTACAAGCTAGTTTAATCTTAATTAGTGTTTTTGCTGTCCTTATGTTTATAGGAATACCAATTGCAATTAGTATTGCAACCGCTTCACTGGCTACAGTGATCATTGTTTTACCTTTCGATGTATCTGTATTTACTTCTGCACAAAAGATGATCACTAGTTTAGATAGCTTTTCCTTATTGGCTGTTCCATTTTTTATCTTATCGGGAATTATTATGAATAATGGTGGAATTGCTATCAAACTTGTAAATTTAGCAAAGTTAATAGGTGGTAGAATCCCTGGTTCATTAGCCCATACAAATATTATTGGGAATATGTTCTTCGGATCTATTTCCGGGTCAGCGATTGCTGCATCAACAGCAATTGGGGGTACATTAATACCACTGCAACAAAAAGAAGGATATGATAAGACATTTTCTGCTGCAGTAAATATCGCATCAGCTCCAACAGGAATGTTAATCCCGCCAAGCTCCGCATTTATTATTTTCTCATTAATAAGTGGAGGTACCTCTATTGCTGCCTTGTTTATGGGAGGATATGTTGTGGGTATATTATGGGGATTAGCTGTTATGTTAGTAGCCTATATTATTGCAAAGAAGAATAAATATCCAGTAGCACCAAAGGTTTCTTTTAGTGAAGCAAAGAAAATCATTATTGAAGCAATTCCTAGCTTATTGTTGATCGTCATTATTATCGGAGGAATTCTTTCTGGTATCTTCACTGCTATAGAGGCTTCAGCAGTATGTGTTGTCTATTCATTATTTTTAGCTCTAATCTTTTATCGGTCCATTTCACTTAAACAACTGCCAAGTGTTTTAGTAGAAGCAGTTAAAATGACCGGCATTATTATGTTTTTAATTGCTGCTTCATCCGGTATGTCCTTTGTTATGTCATTAACTGGGTTACCAGAAGCAATTAGTAATCTTATTTTAGGCATCTCAGATAACAAATTTGTTATCCTTGCTTGTATTACCATTATATTATTATTAATTGGTACATTTATGGATATCGCACCGGCTATCTTGATCTTCACGCCTATTTTTTTACCGATCGCTACAAGTCTAGGTATTGATCCAGTCCACTTTGGTATATTTTTTATTTTCAATTTATGTATCGGAACAATAACACCACCTGTTGGTACCGGGCTATTTGTAGGAGCGAGTATTGGTAAAGTAAAAATAGAAAAAGTCCTAAAGCCATTAATGCCGTTTTATGTTGCAATCATTATGATCGTGTTGCTAGTCACATATATCCCGCAAATAAGTTTATTTTTACCTAATCTATTTGGTTTGTAGAACGGTGTTCCTTTATACATCTACATACTGAAAAATTTAATGAAATTCTTTTTTAAGGCCTTATACCATTTTACGGTATAAGGTTTTATTTTTGGGCTTTTCTCGCAAACTTTGTTGCTAAAGCAATAAGTATTGTGCATGGTTGATGCAGCTCCAGGTTGCTCGCTTTCCGTGGGGCGTTCGGTGAGCCTGCTCGGCGCAATGCGCTGCATGAGTCTCACCGAACACGCTACTCCCCTCTGTCTTGCTCCATATAAACCTGTTATCAACCAAAAGGTACTTTTAGCATCAAGAGTTAATGTGCTCAGTCGATTAAACAGATTCAAAATGTTACTGCATCCTTCCAAACAGATACGATTTCCAGAGGCGTGGCTCGTGTTAAAGAACGTATATTATTAATGGAAGCTGAGGTACAAGCCTGCAACAAGTTTATGAGTCCATTAGCTCAGCATGACCCTTACTTTCGTAACTATACGAATGAGGATGAATTAAATAGTGTACTAGAAAAGCTCAAAAAGGATAGCCAAAGAAGGGAAGGCTAATAGAGTGATTGGTAGAGAAGCACTAGCTGTTAAAGTTTAGTGCTTCTTTTTTTGTATCTTACACAGCAGATTCCTGCTATGTTTATGAATAAAAAGCACCTGATCCCGTCTATTATTTTTAATTAATATCTTGAATAAGAACATAGCCTTAACTACGTAAAGGAGTTAAGTTTTTTTATTTTTATTCTCTTATTGACCTGGAACGCGTTTCATACATTACACTCATAACCAAAGAATGAAAGCAAGGAGAGATACTTATGTTAGGACTAATGATACTATGCTTTGTTATCTATTCTGCAGCTTATTTGTGCTTACGTGGTTCCGGGCAATCGGTAAATGTAAAATCAATGAAAGATTTTGACGATTATTTTATTGAAAGCAATGGTAGAATGAAATCAAAAGAAAACATGCACAATTAATGAAGGTGAGAAAATGACAAATATTAGAGACTTAGCAAAAATGGCTGGAGTTTCGGTCACAACAGTTTCTCGTGTCATCAATAACCATCCATATGTTAGTGAAGAAAAAAAGAATGCTGTCCTAAAGGCAATTAAGGATAGTAATTATCATAAGAACATTAATGCGGTTCACCTAAGCAGAGGGAAAACATTGTTGATGGGGGTCGTACTTCCTTATTCAGATCATCCCTATTTTGCACTATTATTAAAGGGGATCGCAAAGCAAGCATTAGAAAACAATTATAAGTTGGTTTTGTTTCAAACGGATTATAAAGAAAGCAGAGAAATGGAAGCTTTACAAATGCTAAAGCATAAGCAGATCGATTCACTGATCATTTGTTCTAGAAGCTGTGATGTACCAACAATTGAAGAGCATTTACAGTATGGGCCGATCGTATTATGTGAAAATGTGCAGGCAAAAGAGCTGTCATCTACGTTTATTGATCACTACAGTACGTTTACTAATGCCTTAGAGTACTTGTATCAAAAAGGACATCGAAATATTGGATATTGTATTGGAAGGAAATCCGGGACAAATAGTCGTAAGCGAGAGATGGCTTATAGGGATTTTGTGAACAAGTATCAGTTAATGTACAATCAAGATTATGTGATGGATCAGTGTCTTTATTTTGAGGACGGAGAGAAAGTGGTCAAACGAATACGAGAAATGAAATCGCCACCATCTGCATTAATTGTGACAAATGATCAGGTGGCAGCTGGAATTGTGACTTCTTGTCAAAATTCACAAATATTGATCCCTGAACAGCTCGCGATAATCGGATTTGACAACCAACCAATAGCAAGAATGATGAATATTACCTCTTTTGAACTTCCCCTTGAGGAAATGGGGGAAAACATGTTTCTTCAAGCCGTAAATTCGGATGTTACACATAAAGAATTTTCGGTACAATTCATTGTAAGAGGAACAGCTTGAAGTCGGTTTATGTAAAATTTCATTTTTTACTATATAATGGCTTTAGGTAGGAAAAACGAAAGGTGGAATTATGATGACAAATAGAAGCGTCATATTTTTTGATATAGATGGAACATTGCTGAAACATGATAAAACGTTACCAGCCTCAACGAAAGAAGCTATTTTTCAATTAAAGGAATTAGGACATGAAGTTGCCATTGCAACAGGACGCGCTCCTTTTATGTTTGAAGATATACGAAAGGAATTGGACATTCATACATATGTCAGCTACAACGGTCAGTATGTTGTCTTAGATGGGGAAGTATTGTATTCAAACCCGTTGAATATTGAATCACTTAAAAAATTAACAGAAGCTGCCCTTTTAAATGAACATCCTGTTGTGTATATGGATCATGAAGACATGAAAGCAAATGTTCCAGAGCATGCATATATTAATGAAAGTATTAACACATTGAAAATTGATCGTTTTCCTACACATGATCCGCACTACTACAAAGGTCGTGAGTTATATCAATCACTTCTTTTCTGCCGAGAAGGAGAAGAAACTCAATACGAAAAGAACTTTGAAGAATTTGATTTTATCAGGTGGCATCCGTTGTCTGTTGATATTCTTCCTAAGGGAGGATCTAAAGCAAAAGGCATTGAAAAGATTGTTGAAAAATTAGGATATCCATCAGAGCGACAGTATGCATTTGGTGATGGTTTAAATGATATCGACATGCTTTCAAAGATATCAAATAGTGTGGCAATGGGAAATGCTGAAGAACCAGTAAAGGCTGTTGCCAAGCATGTAACAAAGTCTGTTGAAGAAGATGGAATTGTTCATGGCTTGCAAATGGTTGGATTGTTAAGTAAATAATTCGATACGTATTTGAAAGTAATTATAATAGAAGAAACGAGAAAATCCTTAACACTTTTAAAAATGAAGTGTTAAGGATTTTTTATTACTTTTCGAACTTTTGTTAATAACTTTTCCTTATCATTAATCATAAAATGAATATAATTTTCTTATAATCAACTAATCACTATAATTTAAAGTAAAGAGTTTACAACGTTATGTTCAGGGGATGAACCATAAGGAGGAGAAAAAATGAATAACAAGAACGATGTGAAAAAGCAATTTGGTCGCAGTGCTGATGATTATGTGAAAAGCAAGATACACAGTAAAGGCTTGGATTTAAATAGGCTGCTACAAATGGCTAATTTAACAGGAAACGAAGAGGTTCTTGATGTCGCAACAGGAGGCGGACATACTGCTAATGCTTTTGCTCCCTTTGCGAAAAAGGTAACAGCAATGGATTTAACACCAGAAATGCTAACAGCGGCTAAAAAATTCATTAAAGGAAATGGGCATACTAATGTTATGTTTGTTGAAGGTGATGCTGAAAAAATGCCTTTCCAAGATGAAACATTTGACATCGTTACATGTCGTATTGCTCCTCACCATTTCCCAAACATTGATAAGTTTATAAATGAGGTTTATCGCGTGTTAAAAAGCAGCGGGCAATTTTTATTAGATGATAATGTTGCTCCTGAGAACGATGAATTTGATCACTTTTATAATAAAATTGAAAAAATGAGAGACTATAGTCATTATCGAGCATGGAAAAAAACAGAGTGGATTCGAAAGGTAGAATTATTAGGCTTCGAAATTCAAGAAATCTCACGCTTCGAAAAAAGATTTGAATTTGAAAGTTGGTGTGATCGGATGCAGTTGACGAAAAAAGAGAAAGATGACTTAACCGAATTGATCCTTCAGGCACCAGAAAAGGTAAAGCACAAATTTCAAATTGTCATAAAAGATAACCAAATAAAATCGTTTCTTGGGGAAGCAATTCTATTGAGTGCGGTAAAACAGTAATTAAATCATTGCGAAAAATTTCCACCTTCATTCATAAATCATATAAAAATACCGTCTTCAAATAGGAAGACGGTATGATCATAATCACTTCTCTGAAATAAAAGATTCAATTAACGCTAACGGAAGCTGAAATTGGTTTTTATCAATCGTAATAATTGGATCAGCTTTTTCTTGTTCATTTGCCGATTCCTTATAAGCATTAATTTCACGATTAAGGCGCTCCATTTTCTTATCAAGCTTTGCAGCGACATCTGCAGCTTCTTTAAGCTCCTGCCTCAATTCTTTAGGAATTCCTTTATTATATTTATAGTAGATTTTATGTTCTAAGCTTGCCCAAAAGTCCATTGCAATCGTACGGATTTGAACTTCTACATTTACTAATTCCTCGCGATCTGACATGAAAATAGGAATTTCTAAAATCATGTGAAGGCTCTGGTATCCATTTGGCTTAGGATTTTTGATGTAATCTTTATATTCGATCACACGAATATCTTTTTGGCTTGAGAGCATCTTGCTAATTTCATATATATCTGAGATAAATGAAACGTTAATTCTTATCCCCGCTATGTCCCGAATATTCTCCTTAATGGAATCTAATGACAAAGAGCAACCTTTTTTTATGATTTTGTTTAAGATGCTTTCAGGTGATTTTAGGCGGGACTTCACATGCTCAATTGGATTGTAGTCATGAATATATGTGAATTCATCCTTCAATATATTAATTTTTGTATTAACTTCATCTAAAGCGAATTGGTAGGCCATCATAAATCTTGTTAATTCAACTTTAACTTTTTTTAAATCTTTTAGACTAAATTGATCTGGTGTCATCTTTTAACCTCTCTTGGTTGTAGTAATTATATAAAATTCAACTATTATTCATTGATGTTTAATTCAAAAACAGTATCGACCTTATTATACCTTAAAATCTCAAGTAATTGTTCCGCGAGATAAGTAGAGCTATATGTAAACCCATCATTTATCCATTCGATGATCAAACCTAATATGGCATAGGAATGATAACTAGCCTGTAGTTCACGGTTAATTTTTGAATCAAGAGGCTGTGCCTGTAAATCGTGTAAAGCTAAATTTTCTATTACGTTACAAATACGCACTTGAAACCCGGATAAGACATTTGATCTAACCATTAATGTATAAAAATCTCTGTTTTTTTCTACGTGCTCAAAAATTTTAATAGAAGCAATTGTTAATTTTTCCATTTCGAATGTCTTTTTCCCTATATAGGGCTCTCGGAAAGAGGCAATTAAGTCATCAATCACATCATTCATAATGTCATCTAATAAATCTTCCTTATATTGGTAATGTTTATAAAAAGTTCCTCTGTTTAAGTCTGCGCACTTCACAATATCTTTAATGGAAATTTCTTTAAATTTCTTTTCCTGCATAAGTGAGATCATAGCCTTTTTTAGAGCTTGTTTCGATTTGATGATTCTTCGATCTACAGAGTGATTTTTGTTGTACATAATGCCCTCCTATTGTCCAAAAAACATACATTAGTAGACAAACGATAAAGAAATGTTGCTTAACAAACAAATCAAGGTTTATTTGCTGATTGAATGCTTACCATATTCATCATACTATAAAAGAGAAAAGATAATAAACAAATGTTGTTTAATTGTATGTAAGCGATATCAGAGAGGAGGAATTATAATGAAACTTCAAAACAAAGTAACAGTTATAACTGGTGCAGCTTCTGGTATGGGAAGGGAAATAGCGATTCTCTACGCAAAAGAAGGAGCTAAAGTGATCGTATCTGATATTAATGACCAGGCAGCAAACGCAGTTGTTCAAGAAATTAAAGCTGCGGGAGGAGAAGCGACCGCTGTCTTAGCAAACGTGGCTAAAGAGGATGATATTCAAAATCTTATTGACACAGCTGTTCAAACTTATGGGACAGTTGATGTCCTTGTTAATAATGCTGGTATCATGGATAATTTTGAGCCTGCTGGTGATATTGAAGATAAAAAATGGGAAAGAATATTTGCGATTAATACAAATAGTGTAATGAGAAGTACTCGTAAAGTATTACCAATATTTTTAGAAAAAGAAAATGGAGTCATTATTAATATCGCTTCTGCAGGAGGTTTATACGGGGCACGAGCAGGTGCTGCATATACCGCTTCAAAACATGCTGTTGTTGGATTTACAAAAAATACTGGTTATATGTATGCTGGACAAGGAATAAGATGTAATGCAATTGCTCCAGGAGGGGTAGAAACAAATATCTCAGCTTCTATGACGGGAGTTAATCAATTTGGGATGGGGCGTATCCAACCAGGATTGGGAATAAACCCTCGGGTAGGACAACCGGAAGAAATTGCTAAGGTTGCTTTATTCTTAGCAAGTGATGACTCTAGTTTTGTTAATGGTACAGTTATTACAGCTGATGCTGGATGGACGGCATATTAAGTTATTTACTGATAGAAGGATCGCAGACATATGCTGTGATCCTTCTTATACATCCCCTAAAATCTCCCTATTATTTTTCATCTATTAAAGCCGCATAATAAATTTGATTAAAGTTTCACATTTCCTTTTAAAAATAGATCTTTAAACCCATTGGAATAATAAGGTGTATGATCTCCTCTTTACATAATCTTAAAAATCTAATAGAATAATTGAATGACTTTGATTTAGAACAAGAGGTGAAATAATGAGGAAGTTTTTTCATAACATCCAAAATAATTATATGAGCCTTTTCTTTTTAGCTGTTTTATTATTATGGATAAAAACATATTTCGTTCAACATAATGAATTTAATTTAGGCTTAGAAAATGGTTTACAGGAGTTTTTGCTGTTTTTAAATCCATTAGGATCAGCTCTTTTGTTCCTTGGGTTATCATTATTATCAAGAAAAAGAAAATTACTGTGGTTAATTGTATTTGACTTTTTAATGAGCTTTTTATTATTTGCCAATGTTGTGTATTATCGTTTCTTTAGTGATTTTATTACATTACCTACATTGACTCAGACTCAAAACTTTGGAGATGTTAGTACGAGTGTGACATCATTATTGAATCCAACTGATATCTTAATGTTCCTGGATCCAATTATTGTGCTTGTGTTAGGAATTTTATTACGCCGCCAAAACAACCATGCTCCAGACATTAAGCTTAGAAAAGTGGGAACAGTGCTATTAGCAGCTATTCTTATTACTAGTATTAATCTCGGATTAGCTGAAAAAGATCGACCACAACTATTGACAAGAACATTTGACCGTAACTATATCGTGAAATATTTAGGAATGTACAACTATACGATTTATGATGCTGTACAAAGTACTAGAGCATCTGCCAAACGTGCAATGGCAGATAGTAATGATATTACAGAAGTTCTGAACTATACTCGTTCTAACTATGCAAGCCCTAATCCAGAATATTTTGGTGCTGCAAAAGGGATGAATGTTATTTATCTTCATTTAGAATCGATTCAGAATTTCTTAATCGACTATAAGTTGAATGGAGAGGAAGTAACACCGTTCTTGAATTCTTTAACAAAGGATTCTAACACGTTGTATTTTGATAACTTTTTCCATCAAACAGCACAAGGGAAAACGGCTGATGCTGAATTTATGTTAGAAAACTCGTTGTTTGGGCTTCCGCAAGGATCTGCTTTTTCAACGAAAGGCTTAAATACCTATCAAGCTGCACCAGCTATTTTAGGTCAAGAGGGATACACTTCAGCTGTATTCCACGGTAATAAGGGTTCATTCTGGAATCGTGATGAAATTTATAAATCGTTTGGATATGATTATTTCTTTGATTCAAGATATTATGAGTTAAATCCAAAAGATCTTGCTGAATATGGATTGATGGATAAGCCATTCTTTAATCAATCTGAAGAATTACTTGAATCATTGCCACAACCGTTTTATACAAAATTCATCACAGTAACACACCATTATCCTTATAAAATGGATCAAGAATTAGCAACGATTGCTCCTCATACAACGGGAGATACATCAGTTGATAATTACTTCCAGACAGCACGTTATGCTGATGAGGCATTAAAAGAATTCTTTGATTACCTAAAGGAATCTGGTTTAGATAAAAATACGATTGTTGTCATGTATGGTGACCATTACGGTATTTCAGAAAACCATAATAAAGCAATGTCTAAAGTATTAGGAAAAGAAGTAACGCCATTTGATAGTGCAGGTCTTCAACGAGTTCCATTATTTATTCATGCACCTGGAATTGAAGGAGGCACCATGCATCAATATGGCGGTCAAATTGATCTTCTTCCTACATTAATGCACTTACTAGGAATCGATACAAAACAGTATGTACAATTTGGAACAGACTTATTATCAGAAGAACATGATGAGCTAGTTCCATTTAGAAATGGTGACTTTGTAAGTCCGGAAGTAGTGTACACTGGTGGCAAATACTATGATTCAGCTACTGGAACTGAAATAGAAGCTACAGAAGAGGTAAAACAGCTTCAAGAGATTGCAGAGATGAAATTAAGTTACTCTGATAAACTTGTTGAAGGAGACCTTTTACGCTTCTACACACCACAAGGTTTTAATCCTGTTGATCGTTCCAAGTATGATTATAGTAAAGTAAAATCAGTTATTGAAAAGGATAAAACAGAATCCGAAACAGAAACTGAATAATGATTGGAAAAGCTGTTGAGCTAAGTTATGCTCAACAGCTTTTTTATTGCTGGATAAGTGCTGGAGCAAGAACTGGAGTAGCGAGATAGGTGGTGAGACCCCGCAGGAGCTGTACTCCGAGGAAGTCACCGCTCGCCTTATGAAAAGAGAGTATCCTGTAGCAGAAATCAACCTTTCGCAACACTAAGTTTATAACGGCAAAGTTGCGAAAACAGCCTGATAAATAGATGTCCCAATTTTTGAACCTCTCTTATAAACCCCCTAAATTCAAATAAAAATAAAAACAAAACAAAAAAAACAAATAAAAACGGATGATATTTTGTGGGTTTAGTAGTATAATCAATAAAAAAAGACTGCTCCTAAATGAACGGAGGGAATTTAGAAATGAAAGTATCCTTATTTATTACATGCTTAGCAGATGTCTTTTATTCAAACGTTGGAAAGCATACTGTAGAGCTTTTAGAAAAGCTTGGGTGTGTAGTTGATTTTCCTGAACAGCAAACATGCTGTGGACAGCCAGCTTTTAACAGCGGATATCATAAAGAAACAAAAGAAGTGGCAAAGCACATGATTCGTACGTTTGAGAACTCGGATTATGTGGTAGGACCGTCTGGTTCATGTGTTGCCATGCTACGTGAATATGGCCATCTTTTTGAAAATGAGCCAGAATGGAAAGAAAAGGCAGAAAAACTAGCTAAGAAATCATTTGAATTAACACAATTTATTGTTGAAGTATTAAAAATAGAAAATGTGAATGCTAGTTTACCAGCTTGTGCAACATATCATAAATCATGTCATATGACTCGTTTACTCGGAGTTAAAAATGCACCAGGGAAACTGTTAGATAATGTTGAGGGTTTAGATGTAAAACCACTTCCAAATAGTCATGATTGCTGCGGATTTGGCGGGACGTTCTCGGTGAAAATGGTCCCAATATCAGAGCAAATGGTTGATGAAAAAGTAAAACATATTGAAGAAACGGGTGCAGAGGTATTGATTGGTGCTGATTGCGGCTGCTTGATGAATATAGGCGGGAGAATTAATCGAAAAGGAAAGCCGATTAAAGTGATGCATATCGCAGAAGTATTGAACAGCGAGGTGAAGTAAGATGGCGATGAAAATAAGTGATGAAAAGTTTTTTGAACGTGTAGACAAAGGTGTAAATAATACCTTTATGAGAAATGCTGTTGTGTCAGCACAAGAAAGAATGCAAGGAAAGAGACTTGCTGCAGCAGAAGAGCTTGGAAACTGGGAAGAGTGGCGTAAGCTCGGTGAAGAAATTCGCACACACACACTTCAAAATCTTGATTACTATCTAGAGCAATTAAGTGAAAATGTGAAAAAGCGTGGAGGCCATGTGTTCTTTGCTTCGACTAAAGAAGAGGCGAATGAATATATAACAAAAGTGGCGAAGGAAAAACAAGCCAAGAAAGTTGTAAAGTCAAAATCAATGGTCACAGAGGAGATTCATTTAAATAGTGCCTTAGAAAAAGCAGGCTGTGAGGTAATCGAAACAGATTTAGGTGAATATATTCTTCAACTTGATGATCATGATCCGCCATCCCATATCGTTGTCCCTGCTCTTCATAAAAATAAAGAGCAAATACGTGACACATTTAAAGAAAAACGAGGTTATGATAAATCCGAAATTCCTGAAGAACTTGCTCTTTTTGCAAGGGAACAATTAAGACAAGAATTTTTAAGTGCAGACCTTGGGATAACAGGCTGTAACTTCGCTGTTGCTGAATCAGGGTCTATTAGCCTTGTTACTAATGAAGGAAATGCAGGACTTGTAACCGCTTTACCAAAAACGCAAATTACAGTCATGGGGATGGAGCGGATTGTTCCGACGTGGGAAGAATTAGATATTCTTGTTAGTCTGTTATGCAGAAGCTCTGTCGGACAAAAGCTAACAAGTTATATTACAGGATTAACAGGGCCAAAGGACGAGGACGACGTTGATGGCCCAGAAGAATTTCATCTTGTTATTGTTGATAATGGCCGATCAAATATATTAGGAACAGAATTCCAAAGTGCACTTCATTGTATCCGTTGTGCAGCATGCGTGAATGTATGTCCGGTGTATCGTCATATCGGCGGTCATTCTTATGGATCGATCTATGCAGGACCAATTGGTGCTGTTTTAACACCATTACTTGGTGGATATGAGGATTATAAAGAGTTGCCATATGCATCATCATTATGTGCAGCTTGTACAGATGCATGTCCGGTGAAGATCCCTCTTCATGAATTATTGATAAAGCATCGCAGGAAAATTGTTGAAGATGAAAAGAAATCTCCATTTGGAGAAAAGCTTGCGATGAAAGGGTACCAGCTAGCAGCGAGTTCACCAAGCATATACAAAGCAGGAACGAAATCAGCATCTTCTGTCATGGCACCTTTTACCCAATCCAATAGCATTCAAAAAGGACCAGGCCCAATGAAGCCTTGGACAGATGTGCGTGATTTCCCGGCTCCTAATAAAGAAAGATTTAGAGACTGGTATAAAAAGAGAGAGAAGGGAGGGGAATAATAGATGGCAGAAGGACAAATACACAATCGTGATTCATTTCTTAGTACAGTTGCTGCAAAACTGGGAAGAGAGAGAAGAACATCAGTCGCAAAACCACAATGGACCACGACCCCTCAATATGATGTGTTAAAAGATGCAACACAAGATGAATTAGTAGAGGTGCTAAAAAAGCATTGTGAGGTCATTCATACTCAATTCATTGAAACAAATACAAAAGAACTTCCACAAAAAATTC
This sequence comes from Metabacillus sp. RB-C-LZQ-3-1, assembly GCF_058315175.1. Classification (NCBI taxonomy): domain Bacteria; kingdom Bacillati; phylum Bacillota; class Bacilli; order Caryophanales; family Bacillaceae; genus Metabacillus; species Metabacillus sp. RB-C-LZQ-3-1. Next base: position 253,073 of record NZ_JBZFLI010000003.1, read on the forward strand.
GTGAGGTTTTCAAGCAATATGAGGTTGGAAGTATTGTCACGTGGAAAGATGAGCGTCATAAAGAATTTGGTCTGGAAGAAGGACTTTTAGATAAACTGTCTGAAGAGAAAATGGATGTTCATATATGGGACCCGGTTCTTAAAGAAAAAAACATTGAAGCCGCAGAAAAAGCAGATGTTGGGATTACATTCAGTGATATAACACTAGCTGAATCAGGAACAGTTGTTTTATTCAGCAGTGAAAACAAAGGAAGATCTGTTAGCTTATTACCAAAAACGTACATTGCTATTGTACCAAAAAGCACGCTTGTTCCAAGAATGACGCAGGCTACTGCGTATATTAACAAGCAGGTTCAAGCAGGCAAAAGCATTTCTTCTTGTATTGATTTTATAACAGGTCCTAGTAATAGTGCTGACATCGAATTGAATCTTATTGTAGGGGTTCACGGTCCAATAAAAGCAACATATATTCTTGTGGAAGATAAATAAATTCAAAAATAAACAAAAAACATATTCAAAAATAAACAAACATAGTATATAATTAAAAACAGATAATCAAACAAAAACAGATATAAACGCAATAGAGGAGGAAACAAAGTGGTACAAAGTTTATGGAATAAAGAAAAAGCAGCTTCATTATCTCAAGGAGTAGAAGAGCTGGTTTATCGCTCTAACCTAATAGGTTCAGATCGTTCCGTTTGTAACTGGGGCGGCGGTAACACATCAATGAAAACGGTTGAAAAAGACTTCCGTGGCCGTGACGTAGAGGTAATGTATGTTAAAGGAAGCGGATCAGATTTAGCAACAATGAAGGCGCATAACTTCACTGGCTTAAGAATGGAAGACATTCGCCCATTAATCGAGCGTGATGAAATGTCAGATGAAGAAATGGTTGCTTACCTTGCACACTGCATGATCGATAGCAAGCACCCACGTGCATCTATTGAAACTTTATTACATGCATTTTTACCATTCAAGCATGTTGACCATACACATCCGGATGCGATTATCAGCTTATGCTGTGCAGACAATGGCAGACAAATTGCCGAGGAAATATATGGAGATCGCTTCGTATGGGTACCTTATGTACGACCTGGATTCACTTTATCAAAAATGATCGCAGAAGGTGTAAAAAACAACCCTAACGCAGAATTAGTATTGATGGAAAAACATGGCCTTGTTGTTTGGGGTGAAACAGCTGAAGAAAGTTATGAAAAAACAATTTCTGTTATTAATGAAGCAGAACAATATATCAAAGCAAGATTAGTAGAAGAAAACGTATTTGGTGGTCAAAAATACGAGGCACTTTCTGAAGAAGATCGTAAAAATGCTCTAGCACAAGTAATGCCTGTTATTCGCGGTGCTGTTAGCGAAGAAAAGAAAATGCTCTTAACTTACGATGATGCTGAAGATGTTCTACAATTTGTAAACAGCAACAACGCTCCTGAATTATCACAAGTTGGTGCAGCTTGTCCAGATCACTTAGTTCATACAAAAATGACACCACTATTCATCGACTGGAATCCTCAAGAACAAGATGTTGCTAGTTTAATCGAAAAAGTAAAATCTGGAATTGAGAGCTTTAAAGAAGAATACAAAGCATACTTCGAAAGAAACAAAAACGAAGGTGACCAAATTTCAGAAACAGCTCCACGTGTTATTTTAATTCCTGGTATCGGAATGGTGAACACTGGCAAAAACATTGCAATGGCAAATGTAAGTGGTGCGTTATATCACCGTGCAATTGCAGTTATGAAAGGCTCTACAACTCTAGGAAACTTTGTTTCTTTAAATGAAAATGAATCATTCAATGTAGAATACTGGCCATTAGAGCTATACAAATTATCATTAGCTCCAGCAGAAGCAGAATTCTCAAGACAAGTAGCATTTGTAACAGGCGGTGCTGGTGGAATCGGCAGTGAAACTTGCCGTCAATTTGTTGCAGAAGGTGCACATGTTGTCATAGCTGACCTTAACCTGGAAGGTGCTCAAAAGGTAGCAGCAGAAATCAATGGACAATATGGAGAGGGCCGTGCATTAGCTGTAAAAATGGATGTAACAAGTGAAGAAGCAGTTCAAGAAGCATTCAAACAAACAGCTTTAACTTTCGGTGGTGTTGACATTATCGTAAACAATGCAGGTCTAGCAACTTCCAGCCCATTTGATGAAACATCTTTAAAAGAGTGGAATCTAAACATGAACGTTCTTGGTACAGGTTATTTCCTAGTTGCTCGTGAAGCGTTCAAACAAATGAAAACACAAGGAACTGGCGGAAACATGGTGTTCATCGGTTCTAAAAATTCCGTGTATGCAGGGAAAAATGCAGCAGCATACAGCTCTGTTAAAGCAATGGAGACTCACCTTGCAAGGTGTATTGCAGCCGAAGGTGGAGAGTTTGGTATCCGCGTTAACTCAGTACTTCCAGATGCCGTACTTCAAGGATCTGCAATTTGGGGATCAAGCTGGAGAGAAGAGCGTGCAGCAGCATACGGAATTCATCCAGATCAATTAGAAGAACACTATCGTAAACGTACAACATTACTTGTTAATATCTATCCAAAGGATATCGCACAATCGATTTTATTCTTTGCATCATCAAAATCAGATCGTACAACAGGATGTATGTTAACAGTTGATGGTGGAGTTCCGGCTGCGTTTACTAGATAATAAATTTCAAAACAAGGTGTAACAGAATAGAGATTCTTTTACACCTTGTTTTATACTGTAAGTAAGTATAAAAATTTTAAGGCTTTCGCCATAGGACTTGGCGATATGCCAAGTTTTGTAACAAGATCAGATACTTGTACTTAGTGTTAGTGTCTAGCTCCAGCGCCTAGCCCCTCGGGGTCATAAGCCACTAAGGAATTAAAAGACAAAGTGCGTCTTCTATCCCATAGCGTCCTTATGTGCCTGTCTGGGCTAACCAAGGCGCTTGCGCTTTTCTTATCAGTATTATGACATAGTATTAGTGGTAAAACACTATGCGTTTAAACTAATACTATGTCATAATAATATTTAGAGCCTACAAGCATAAGAGCTATCTCTTTTAGCAAGTAAGCTCGACCTCATTTTTTAGAAAGTAGTATCAGGAGGTATAGAACCATGCTTGTAGCAGAAAGACACAAAAAAATTGTTGAAGTTGTGAATGAAAAGTTAAGTGTTCGCGTGACAGAATTAAGTAAGATTTTTCAAGTAACGGAAGAAACCATTCGACGTGACTTAGAAAAATTAGAAAAAGAAAACCTGCTTCGCCGCAGTCATGGTGGAGCTGTCAGTATAAAAGACGAGCAAACAGAAGTATCGTATGCTGAACGTGAAATTACAAATGCGGCTGAAAAAAGAGCAATTGCTATTGAGGCAGTAAAACTTATTCAACCAGGTGATCAGATCGTTCTTGATGCAAGTACAACGGCATGGTATATGGCAAAGGAAATGCCTGATCTGCCCTTAACTGTTTTAACAAATTCAATCAAAGTAGCGATAGAGCTGAGTAAAAAAGAACAGGTTAAAGTGATTTCAACCGGAGGGATGCTCCAACCAAAGTCTCTTTCCTATGTGGGTCCTTTAGCTGAACGATCACTCAATATGTACCATGTAAACAAAGCGTTTATATCATGTAAAGGCGTACACATTAAAGCAGGTTTAAGTGATTCAAACGAGTGGCAAGCCTTACTAAAAAGCCAAATGATGTCAATTGCAGACCAAACCATTTTGATGGCAGATTCCACAAAGTTTGGAGTAAGAACTTTTGCCCAAATTACGGATATTCAGCAAATCGGTTTTGTCATCACAGATGATCATATTGATGAATCTTATTACAGAGCTTTAGAGGAAAAAGGCGTTCAAGTAAAAACAGTTGGGATAAATGGATAAAACGGAGTAGTGGAGGCTATTCCGTTTTTTGCTATAAACGATATGATTTCTTTGGGGTAACCTAAGCAGTAAATGGTAAGAGTGTCTGATATAAAAATGAGGGAACGAAATGAATGATAATCTTTTACAAGAGCTATTACAACTAAATGATGAAGAAAAATTGATGCTTCAGCAAAAAAAGGAAGTACAAAAGGAGCTTTATACAAGCCAAGAACATTTCATTGTTGAAGGAGAACGATTTTTAAATCAAAATACAATGATCATGGTACGAAAACACACTAGATTTGTGCACTTCCCGAAGCACAAGCATAACTATATAGAAGTCAATTATGTTTTTAATGGTTCCCTTACCCAAACGGTTGGAAATGAACGTATGGAGTTGAAAAAGGGGGATCTATTATTTCTTAATCAACATATTGAACATGAACTTGAAGCATGTGATGAAGAAGACATTATTATAAATTTTATCATTAAACCGGAATTTTTTTCGTTTATTTTTTCTTACTTAACGACAGAGAATTTGATATCAAACTTTTTAATTAGCAGCTTATTCGACCAAACACAGCAAGGACAACATTTACATTTTGCTGTATCAGACGTTGAAAGTGTTCAAGAGCTTATTAGGAAAATTATTGTGGAAATTATGAATCCCTCAATGTTATCTGAATCAACAATAAAGTTATATATGGGATTATTAATGGTAGAACTTATCAAGAATTCTGATAAGGTGAGATATAATCAAGATTTAAACAAGCATTATATTATTGTAGAATCGTTAAAATATATTGAAGAACATTTTCGTCACGCTTCTTTATATGAATTGGCAGAAAAACTAAATCAACCTCACTACACCTTAAGTAAAGAAATAAAAAAATCAACAAAATTTACCTTTAAAGAGCTTGTTCAAGAAAAAAGATTAACGATTGCGAAGGAGTTATTAGAGAATACATCCCTATCGATTTCAGCGATCATAGAAGAAGTAGGATACGAAAATATTAGCTATTTTTATCGAGTATTTAAAGGCAAATATGGTTATACACCTAAAAAGTTTCGAGAGCAGCTATCTAGTAAATAGTCATATCACTACTATAAAAAGGTAGAGATATGACTTTTTTTATCTATTTTTATCAAGGCAAATAAGGACAATAAAATTAATGAATCAAGATATAGGAACTTCCGGGTATATAACTTAAAATATAATTAAAGCAAGCGTTTTCAGAGAAGAGGTGTAAAATTGAGTAAATATAGTTTAGCGGTAGATATCGGTGCTTCAAGTGGTAGGTTAATTCTTGGACATTTAAAAAATGGAAAATTACATTTAGATGAAATTCATCGCTTTGAAAATAAGATCGTGAAAAAAAATGATCATTTTTGTTGGGATATTGAGGCGTTATTTCAAGAAATCAAGGTTGGGATAAAAAAATGCAATCAACGGAATATCAAGCCGGATAGCATTGGGATTGATACTTGGGCAGTTGATTATGTCTTACTTGATGAGCATGATAACCTCTTAACAGATGCGGTCGCATATAGAGATCCAAGAACTGATGGGATGATGGAAGAGGTCTTTTCTATCATTCCAAAGGAAAAGCTGTATTTTGAAACAGGTATTCAATTTCAGAAATTTAATACGATTTATCAATTATATGCGTTAAAACAAAAATCACCAGAGATTCTACAAAAAGCAAAATCATTCTTAATGATTCCTGAGTATTTCAATTTTCTATTAACAGAGAAAAAAGCGAATGAGTACACAAATGCAACATCAACACAGCTTGTAAATGCTTTTACAAAAAAATGGGATCATGAACTGCTCGACAAATTAGGGATTAATAAAGAAATGTTTCATGAGATTTTACCGCCAAAAACAGTGTTAGGCACATTATCAAAAGAGCTTGTTGAGGAATTTGGCTTTGATATGAAGGTGGTTTTGCCAGCAACACATGATACAGGATCAGCTGTTATTTCAGTACCTGAGGTAGACGATACGATTTATATTAGCTCTGGTACATGGTCATTAATCGGAGTCGAAAATCGTTTCCCAATTTGTGTTCCGCAAGCGCTTGAATACAACTTCACAAATGAAGGCGGCATCGATTATCGCTATCGTTTTCTGAAAAATATCATGGGACTTTGGATGATTCAAGAAGTAAAGCGAAATTATGATGACAAATACTCTTTTGCTGAATTAGTAAAACTGGCTGAAAAAGAACAACAATTCGAGTCAATCGTTAATGTTGATGACAATCGTTTCTTAAAGCCTGACAATATGGTGAAAGAAATTCAAGCATACTGTCAGCAAACAAATCAGCCAATTCCGCAAACACCAGGTCAAATCGCAAAATGTGTGTATGATAGTTTAGCAGAAAGTTATAAACAGGCGATTAGAGAAATTGAGGAAATTTTTGAGAAAAACTTTCCGAAAGTAAATGTCATTGGCGGTGGATGTCAAAACGAAATGCTAAACCAAATGATTGCCAATGTGACAAACAAAGAGGTTTGTGCAGGACCAGTAGAAGCAACAGCTATTGGAAATATTGTAGCCCAATTTATGGCTCTTGGCGAAATCAACACGATTCAAGAAGCAAGATCAACAATTAAAGACTCTTTTGAAGTGAAAACATTTAAACAACAATACGTGAGAGGATGATGAAGATGTCAGTAAAAGAAAACTTTGAATTAGCCAAAAAGGAATATGAAAAATGGGGAATCAATGTTGATCAAGTGCTAGAGCAATTAAAACAAGTACCAATTTCAATTCATTGTTGGCAAGGTGATGATATTGGCGGCTTTGAAGTAAATAAAGGTGAATTATCTGGAGGAATTGATGTAACAGGAAATTACCCAGGTAAATCCAGAACTCCTGAAGAACTAAGAAACGATTTAGAAAAAGCATTATCATTAATTCCAGGGAAACACCGTGTCAACCTGCATGCTATTTATGCAGAAACAAATGGTGAAGTCGTTGAACGTGACCAATTAGAACCAAAGCATTTTGAAAACTGGGTAAATTGGGCAAAAGAAAACGGCTTAGGACTTGATTTTAACCCAACATTGTTTTCACATGAAAAGTCTGCTGATGGTTTAACATTAGCACATCCAGATCAAGAAATCCGCGAATTTTGGATTAATCACTGTATTGCCAGCCGTAAAATTGCCGAGTACTTCGGAAAAGAATTAGGAACTCCAGCATTAACGAATATCTGGATTCCAGATGGCTACAAAGATGTTCCAAGTGATCGCATGACCCCAAGAGTACGTTTAAAAGAATCATTGGATAAAATATTCGAAGAGCAAATTGATGAGCAATACAATATCGATGCCGTAGAAAGCAAATTATTTGGAATTGGGTCTGAGGCATATGTAGTTGGATCCCATGAATTTTATATGGGTTATGCACTAAAAAATAATAAACTATGTTTACTAGATACTGGTCACTACCATCCAACAGAAACTGTATCAAATAAAATTTCATCTATGCTCCTTTATAGCGATAAACTTGCGTTACACGTATCAAGACCAGTTCGTTGGGACAGTGACCACGTTGTCACACTTGATGATGAACTAAAAGAAATCGCCCTTGAAATTGTGCGTAACGACGCTTTAGATAAAGTCATGATTGGTCTGGATTTCTTTGATGCAAGCATTAACCGTGTTGCAGCATGGACAATCGGAACACGTAATATGATTAAATCATTATTATATGCAATGCTTGTACCAAACGCTCACCTTAAACAACTTCAAGAAGAAGGAAACTTCACAGAAAGATTAGCATTAATGGAAGAATTTAAAACATATCCATTCGGTGCCATTTGGGATTACTATTGTGACCAAATGGGAGTTCCCGTAAAGGAAACTTGGTTGGAAGATGTGAAGAAGTATGAGGAAGAAGTACTTTCAAAGAGATAAGGTCATGAAAAGCCTAAGCCTTAAATATTAAGGTTTAGGTTTTTCTATTAATAAGAGTGAGGGATTTTATTTAGTAACCTACTTTGAAAGTTTCGTTTAGAACAAAAAGAAGGCCAGATAGACCATGATGTCCCAAAATATATGTATTAATATAAAGACAAGAAAGGCTTTAAATGTCTTTAAAGAACATACTTAAGAAAAGACAATCATCCTTATAGGGTAGGAATCCATTATTTTACGAAAAAGGGGGCAAAAAATGCTTAAAGTTGCTGTTGTTGGGGTTAATAACATTGGTAGAATTCATTGTCAAAACTATATGGTAAATCCGGATACTAAACTTGTTTGTGTATGTGATTTGATTGAAGAAAGAGCAAAAGCAATTGCGGATCAGTATGGAATTAGGTTCTATACGGACATGAAGACCATGCTAAGTAATGAAGAAATTGATATTGTAAGTGTTGCTACAGCAGGTACAGAAAATGGAGGACATCATTTCACACCAACTATTTTGGCAATTGAAGCAGGGAAGGATGTCCTCGTTGAAAAACCTATCTCTAATAATATTGAAGAAGCTAGAGAAATGGTCCATTTGGCTGCTGAAAAGAATGTTCGGTTGGCATGTAATCTCAATCATCATTTTGTTCCGGCTGCACATAAAGGCAAAGAGTTAGTTGATAGCGGTAAGTTAGGAACTCTATTATTTATTAATATGAAGCTTACTATTAAAAACCAAAAGGATATGACTCCATGGTTCCATCTCCGAGCGTTACATCCTCATTCTATAGATGTTATACGTTATTTTGGAGGGGAGATTAAACGGGTACAGGCATTTTTAACACAGGCACCGGGACGGACGAGTTGGTCAACAGCTTCTATTAATCTTGAATTTGTGTCTGGAGCAGTTGGACATTTGACAGGAAGTTATGACATGTCTATGCGACATCCGATAGAGTATTGTGAGGTTGCAGGAGATAAGGGCAGATTTACTATAGATAATGTGTATGAAAAATTAACCTTTTATCCTCATGGAAGAGATGAGCAACTAGTACTGCAGAATTCTATTATGACAGGTGTTGGAAGCTTTAATGAAACATTCAAAAATAGACTGGATCATTTTATTAATCAAGTAAAGCAAGGAGTTGCCCCAGATAAAATTGATGCTTCTGGATATGATGCTCTTGCATGTCAGGAAGTAATTGAAGCAGCGATACGATCGCATTTGGAGGATGGAACTGTTATAGAAGTACCTCAAGTTAAAAAAGAAGTTATACAATAATACTTTCAATTAATCATCTAGTTAGAGAACAAAAAACATGATCTATCAGGATGAACCTCATATAAATTCATTTTTCACATAGTAAAAACATCTGCTATTTTCTGAATACTAAGTCAATTGAGTAATGCTTAAAGGAGGTGTTGAATAACGACTTTAAGTACTGATGATTAATCGAACATTCAGGGGGAATAAAAAGAAAATAATTCAATTACGAACTAAATGTAAGCGGTTTCAACAAGTATCAACAATTTTCTACACTATTCGTTAGACGTGAAAACTTTTGGAATCAAGGGGGAATATCGATGCTGAAAATAAAATCAAAACTAGCTAAATTTATCACAACTGGTGTGTTACTCTCAACAATCCTTGCAGGTTGTAGCGGTGGAAATGAAGAGACGAGTGGATCAAGCGGCAGTTCTAACTCTGAAGGGACAATTGAACTTACAATGTTGATGGGAGAAACAGCCAATACTCCTGGTTTCCAAGCAGTAGTGAAAGCCATTGAAGAAGAGCTAAATATTAAAACTAAAGTTGAATTACACCCAGGTGGACCAGAAGGAGAAAATATTATGAAAACACGTCTAGCAACTGGAGATATGGCCGATTTAACCATTTTCAACTCAGGTTCATTGTTAAAAACACTTAATCCAGAACAGCATTTCGTTGATTTAACGAATGAACCATTTATGGACAAAGTAATGGATTCCTATAAAGAAGTAGTAAGTGAAAATGGAAAGGTTTTTGGTATTCCTTCTTCTTCTAGTCAAGTAGGTGCATGGCTTTATAACAAAAAAATATATGAAGAGCTAGGACTTTCAGTTCCGAAGACTTGGGATGAGTTAATGGCCAATAATGAAAAGATTAAAGAATCTGGTAAAACTGCCGTCATTGGGTCTTATGCGACTAGTTGGACATCACAGCTGATTTTGCTTGCTGATTACTATAATGTGCAGGCTCAAGAACCAAATTTCGCAAAGGACTACACTGCTGGTAAAGCAAAATATGCAACATCCCAAGCTGCTCTACAAGGATTTGAAAAACTGCAAGAAGTTGGGGAAAAGGGTTATTTAAATGAAGACTTTAATGCAACAACCTATGACCAAGGTATTCAAATGCTTGCAGAGGGAAAAGGCGCTCATTACCCAATGTTAACACAAGCACTTCCAATTATTGCAGAAAACTATCCGGATAAAGTGAATGATATTGGTGTTTTTCCACAACCAAGTGATCATCCGGATGTAAATGGGTTTACAACATGGATGCCTAGTGCTGTCCTTATTAATAATAAAACAGAACATCTAGAGGCTGCGAAGAAATGGTTAGAATTCTTTATTTCTCCAGAGGGTCTTGAAATTTATGCATCTAAAGCGAAGAACATTGGACCATTTGTTATTGAAGGTGCAGCTATTCCAGATGACGCATATGCAGCTGTAAAGGAAATGATGCCATATTTTGAAGAAGGGAAAGTAGCCCCTGCGCTTGAATTCGTTTCTCCGATTAAAGGTGCTAACTTACCGCAAATTACTCAACAAGTTGGCGGCAGCATTACACCTGCTAAAGAAGGTGCAGAGATGTATGACAAAGATGTTGAGAAGCAAGCACAACAGCTTGGACTAGAAGGCTGGTAATTACTTATTAGATAAAAAATGAAGGAGAGGCTGACACAAAAATGTCTGTTACTTAAGTTTTTTAGCCTCTTCAATTCTTTAAGGAATTAGGAGGGATCATATTGAATAATGTTTCAAAACACATGTACTCTTACGCCTTTCTCATACCTGCAGCTATTATTTACACTGTATTTTTTTTAGCGCCAACTTTTATGTCCATATTCTTTAGCTTAACAAGGTGGACACTTTTTGATTGGGAGTTTATCGGTTTTGAAAACTATATTAACTTCTTCTCAGAGCCCTCCCTGCGGATTGGGTTTAAAAATACGCTTATTTTTGCTTTTACAACAATGGGTTTAAAAGTAGTTATCGGGCTCTTGCTCGCTATTTTTCTCTGCTCCAAAATTCGCAACAAAGGATATCTAAGATCTGTCGTTTTTTTCCCAGTTCTGTTAAGTACCATTGCAGTTGGAGTTGTGTTTAAAGCTATGATGCATCCTACTCTAGGTCTCATTAATAAAGGGTTAGGTTTATTAAACATTCCGGGAATTGACTGGTTGGGTGATACGAAAATCGCACTTCTTTCAGTTGCTATGGTTGACGTATGGAAAGGTGTCGGAATTGCAACGGTTATTTTCATTGCAGGGATTATGGCTATACCAAAACATTATTATGAAGCACTAAAAATTGATGGAGGATCTTCCTTCCAAGAATTTATCCATTTAACCCTTCCATTGTCAAGACCTGCTATGAATACGGTTATCATTCTTGCATTAATCGGCGGATTACGTACTTTTGATCTCGTTTGGGCAATGACGGGTGGTGGACCAGGGTTCACAACAGATTTACTCGCATCAATTGTTTATAAACAATATGCTGGTGGATTTTATGGACTTGCAACAGCGGGTAATGTGCTTTTATTCCTGTTTGTTGGCTTAATTGCTTTTCCAATATTTAAACTGCTTAATCGTAAAGAGGTGGATATATGAGTATCAAGCATGAAGATAGCAATGTAGTTATTCAAAATAACTATCAAACTCAAGCAAAAGCAAAGAGAATAGGCGGAATGAAGAATCTAAAACTATTATCAATTGAAACCTTTGCCGTTTTGGTGTCACTCGTTATATTCGGAATCCCTTTTTACTTTGTTATCATTAATTCACTTAAAAACAGCACAGAAGCTGCTGCGATGAATTTATCTTGGCCAAGTACGTTTCACTTTATTGAAAACTATAAAGAGGTTCTTACTGTAAATGATGGTGTAGTTATTCGAGCCTTCTTTAATAGTGCATTTATCACGATTTGTTCGTTAGCGATTTTAATTCTTGTGTGCTCAATGGCTGCTTTTGTTTTACAGCGCCGTTCTAGTAAATTAACTGAGAAGGCAAATTATCTCATTCTAATGGGATTAATGATACCGCCTGCTATTGTACCAACAATATGGGTTCTCCAGTCAATTGGATTGTTTAAAACCTTTCCGGGAATTATTTTACTTGAATCCGCTTTGCATTTCTCGTTTGCATGCTTACTATACAAAGCATTTATGGCAACCATTCCTCGTGAACTTGATGAGGCTGCTTTAATAGATGGATGCAGTAGTTTTAGGTTGTTCTTCCAAATTATTTTTCCGTTATTAAAGCCAGTAACTTCAACAATTATTGTTTTATCGTCCATCCAAATTTATAACGATTTTGAAAACATGCTTTATTTTTTTCCGGGTGCAGAAAATGCAACCGTCCAGTTAACACTTTATAATTTCCTAGGTATGTACGGTACTTCCTGGCATTTATTATTTGCAGATGTTCTATTAATCTCAATTCCGCCACTGATTCTGTTCATATTCTTTAATAAGAAAATTGTGGCTGGAATGACAGCTGGAGCAGTGAAAGGATAAACATCAATTAATAAATGGCTTAATAGACCCTCGCGAAGGCCACATAAACAATGAGCCGAGAATCTTTTCAGTTTACTATGTAGATATAGGGGTGGGAAGCCTGCAAAGGATTCTAAAAATGTAAACGGATTCAGTTTTAGGGATAACAATCAGATAAAGGGGAGATAAGAATGAAACTTGGCGTTAATTCAGTACTATTTGGCGGATATGATTTAAAAACAGCTGTCAAGTATATCAAATTTAGCGGATACAAAGGAATCGAATTAGCTTCTATAGTTGGGATGGCAGAGCACTTAAGTGATACAGCAAGTGATGAAGATTTATCTGAAATAAGGAAGGTGATTGAAGAGGCCGATCTAGACATGTATTGTATTGAAGCTGCTACAAATATATTAGTACCGGAAAATATGGAACGGACTAAAAGAGTGTTTGAGAGAGCGGCAAAATTAGGCATTCCTATTGTCACGGTAGGAAGTGCCGGTGAGTCTGATAATGAAGAGAAAACGGAAGCTTCTATTCTAGCAATAGAGGAATTAGCTCAAGCAGCAGGTGACGCAGGGATAAAATTTGCCCTTAAATTACATTATGGCCAAAGCATTTATAATACAAAAACAGCTCTTCGTCTTATGAATGAAGTGAAACATCCGGCTCTTGGATTGAATTTTGATGCAACGCACGTCGGACGTGTTGGTGATGATCCGGTAGCTGCTTTTGAAGCCCTTAAAGATCATATTATTCATAGTCATATTCGGGATACTTTTATTGAACAGTTGACGATTGCGGCACCAGAATATCAAATTGCAGGTAGAGGGACTGTTCCTTTAAAAGAAGTAGTAAATAAAATGGTGGAAGTTGGATATGAAGGTGCTACTGTTTTAGAGATCATCGGTGCAAAAAATTATGAATTACCAAAGGTTGTTGCAATTGCAGCAGAAAGTCATGGATATTTAAGCCGTTTATTCCAGGAAGCTAAGGAAAGAAAGGAGAATGTAACATGTTAAAAGTTGCTGTCGTTGGGGTTGGAAATATTGGGAAAATTCACTGTCGCTACTATAGTCAAAACCCGGATGTTGAGCTTGTTGCTGCATGCGATCTTATTGAAGAACGAGCAAAAGCGATGGGGGATTTATACGGATGTAAGGTCTATACGGACATGAAAGAAATGTTAAGGCAAGATGAGATTGATATTGTCAGCATTGCAACAGCGGGAGAAGAAAATGGAGGAGACCATTATGAATCTGCTATTATCGCGATCGAAGCGGGAAAGGATGTTTTAGTAGAAAAGCCGATTTCGAATAATATTGAAGAAGCAAGAGAAATGGTCCGTTTAGCAGCAGAGAAAAATGTCCGATTAGCTAGCAATTTAAACCATCGTTTTGTTCCTGCTGCTTATAAAGGAAAAGAGTTAATAGAAAGTGGTGAGCTAGGGTCACTACTATATTTAAATATGAAACTAACGATTCAAAATCCGAATGAAACAAGTCCGTGGTTCCATCTTCGTGCCCTGCATCCGCATTCAGTCGATGTATTACGTTATTTTGCAGGTGATATTAAAAGAGTTCAGTCCTTTATGACAAAAGCACCTGGACGGAATATTTGGTCCACTGCTTCTATCAATCTTCAGTTTGCATCTGGCGCTGTAGGTCATTTAACAGGAAGCTATGATTCTGCTGGGCGCCATCCGATTGAATATTGTGAAGTAGCAGGCAATAAAGGCAGGTTTGTGATCGATAATGTTTATGAAAACTTCACTTTTTACCCACATGAAAGTGATGAGTTGTTGGTGCTTCGTAATTCAATTATGACAGGTGTGAGTAGTTTCCAAGAGACATTTAAAAATAGACTTGACCACTTTGTTAAACAAGTGAAAGAAGGGGTAGCACCTGATCAAATCGAGGCTTCCGGTGCACATGCATTAGCAGGTCAAGAGGTTATTGAAGCTGCAATCCGCTCTCAGATGGAGGATGGTGCCGTTATTGAGGTTCCTCAAATTAAAAAGGAAATGCTGCAATGATCGGAAAGAAAAGCTGGATTATCCCAGATGGTTTTTTGCAGCCCAAAAGTATAGGTGAACAGGTTAGCCATGAAGCAGTATGTGTTTTAAATTTAACAGAAGAACATGCATCAATTCAGTTAACCTTTTATTTTGAGGATCGAGATCCAATGGAAAGCTTTAACACAGAATGTGGAGCAAAGAGAACACATCATATACGTCTAGATAAAATTGAAGATCAAAAAGGAAACCAAGTACCAAGAAATGTACCGTATGCAATAAAAGTAGATAGCAATGTTCCTATCGTTGTCCAGCATAGCAGGCTGGACACTTCTCAGGAAGCGTTAGCGTTGTTTACGACAATGGCATACCCAACAGAATAGCTTTAAATTGTAAGATGTCGATAGCTGATAGCCTGTAAGAATTCACTGAGAATATTGGATGGAAAGAGGGGCGGAATCGTATTGAGATACAATAGTAGCCAGTATATGAAGGTAAAAGAATTTCCCTTTTGTATTCATCGCTATGTTCATACTAACCTTAATATGCCGCCTGTCCATGGTCATGATTTTGTAGAGCTAGTTTATGTAGTTGATGGCGAGGCAAAGCATATTTTTGAAGGAGAACATTACGATGTTTCTTCCGGAAATGTGTTTATTATTAATCCTGGCGAAGTACATACTTATTTTATTGAGCCAGGAAAAAGGCTAGAGATAATAAACTGTCTCTTTATGCCGTCTTTTATTAACAAAGTTTGGTTGCGTAATTTAGGAATATCTGAGTCAATGGACTATTACTATATACATCCATTTTTAGATAAACGTGAGCGTTTCCATCATTCTTTACATTTAAAGGGGAATGACACGGTACGTGTTCTTTCTCTATTAGATGGCATATCAAATGACTTTGAGGAAAAGAGGACCGGCTACCCAACGCTTATCCGACTACAACTAATCCAATTGCTCATTCAGTTATCTAGAATTTATGGAGAGCAGCAGAATACATCAACAAACCATTCCGTTATGCGTATTCAGGAAAGAAAGATGCTTGTTCAAAGAATCTGCGGTTATTTGGAAAGACATTATGATCAAAAGGTTTCTCTTGCTATTTTATCTGATTTATTCAATATAAGTTCCAGACATCTTAACAGAGTATTTAAAGAGGAGACTGGTAAAACAGTCATTGAGGCTGTCCACCAAATTCGAATTGAAAGAGCAAAATGCCTTCTTACTGAATCAAATGAAAAGATAATTTCAATTGCAATGGAAGTCGGGTATGATGACCCTGCATTTTTCACTCGTTTATTTAATCGGCAGGTTGGCTGCTCACCGGGGAAATTTCGGGACTCGTTTATAAGGGATGAAGCTATTCATTAGATTTCAATAGGAAGTTTCGATATATAGTAAATCTAAGCTAGGAGGGGAAATTAATGATGAAAAAACCAAATGTTATTGTATTCGGTATAGATAGTTTAAGACGAGATTATATGAGTAGTTACGGATACCACAGGTTAACAACTCCGCATATGGATAAGATTGCAAGGGAAGGAGTTCTATTTGAGAAGCACTTTAGCCCAAGTATTCCAACTACTCCTGCTTATGCCTCTATGCTGACAGGAATGGATTGTTTTGGAACTGATGTAGTCGCGTTACGACACGAAGGTCCTCTAGGAGATCATGTCCAAACTTTAGCCGAAGTTTTAGGTGATAATGGTTACAATACAACATGTGTTGGATTTACCGGAAATCCTTCTTCCAGAGGATTTGATCGCTACTTGGATTATGAGGCATGGGTTCCTGATGAAACAGGAAGATGCCCTAAAGCAGAGAATTTAAATGAAGTTACTATTCCAGAATTAAAACGACTAGCTGGAAAGGAAGAGCCTTTTTTCTTATTTCTTCGTCATATGGATCCACATTCACCATATCTTCCTCCACGACCTTTTGAACGAATTTTTTATGATGGAAATGAAAAAGACCCTGAAAATAAATCAATGGATCCTGTTTATAATTTTAAACCGCATGCTGACTTTTTAAAATCTTGGATTCCAGAGGGTGTAACGGATGAGAAATATGTTTCAGCTCAATATGAAGGAGCTATTGCGTACATGGATACTTGTATCCAGAATATCTTTGCAACCGTAGAAGCTCTTGGAATTGAAGAGGAAACTTTGATCGTCATTACATCTGATCATGGTGAGACACTTTATGAGCATGATTGTTATTTTGATCACCATGGAATGTATGATAATTGTTTAATAGTTCCATTAATTTTGAAGTTTCCTGGAAAATTACCTCAAGGGAAACGGTATTCAGATGTAAGTCTAATTCAGGACATTATGCCGACAATCCTTGAATTAGCTGGGGTTGAAACAAATATTGAGTTTAATGGACGTAATCTTGTTAAGGTAATAAAGGGAGAAGAGATTCCTAAAGTAACTGAGTTCTATATTACGGAATGTACTTGGATGCGGAAGCATGGGTGGAGAACGCCTGAGTGGAAGTTAATACAGGCTCTTGAACCGGATTTTCATTTTAAACCAGAGATCGAACTTTATAATCTAATAGATGATCCGGAAGAGAATAATAATGTTGCTCAAGAAAAACCGGAGATTGTAGCGATGCTTCAAAAGAAAATGGCAGATCATATCGCGAAAAGAGAAGATCAAACAGGACGAATCAATCCAATGGTTAGAAACATAAATTATCATGGTCAAGGTGGAGGACCAATCAAGACATCTCAAGAAGCGTATGAAAAACTATATCTTGGTTCGATCACTAATGCACGAGCTATCCAGGCCAAAGAAAAACAGGATGCTTAGAAATACCTAAAGAACAGGGTCAATATGATCCTGTTCTTTTTACTTGATATTTGAGTGTACAACTTCTAATAGATAACAAAAGACGCCCTAATTATAGGACATCTGGTTTATCAACTATGAACGAGTCGTAAGTTCTAATCTATCACGGGATGGATTTTTTTTCCAAGCATCCCATGAAAGATTTGATTCCGAAAGGATTTTTTCAATTCTCTTTCGAAATGGAAGTCCTTCCTTTTCTAATTGAATCATCATCGGATCTTCTTTACCTTGTAAAACACTGTTTACCCAATGATTCAAGTCCGTCTCAAACTCTTCTGCTAAATCTGTAAGTGTTTCTGCTAGATTTATCGTTTCCTCAGGGTCAGAAGATAGATCATATAACTCTCTTTGAGGCCGTGTGAAAGGACCGCTATCATAGGTATGGATATACTTGAATTTTTTTGTACGTATACCCCTCGCTGCTTGCCAAGCACATTCACTTAGATAAACTTTAGAGTGAGTGCCTTCCTCATGGCCTAAAATAGAAGGCCATAAGCTTCGGCCATCAAGATCATTCGGAACGCTTATAGGCTCTAAGTCCAAATGGAGGTTATCAGAAACCGCTTCCAAAATTGTTGGGAAAAGATCCACTTGTTGGATAAGTCCTTCAACTCTTCTGCCCTGCGGGATATGTCCGGGCCATCTCATGATGACTGGCACTTGAACAGTTGTATCATATAGTCCGCAGTGATCCCAGTATATATCATGCTCTGTTAAACTCTCTCCATGGTCTCCAAATAAGACAAGAAGGGTGTCATCTTTAATACCCAACTCTTCTAAATAATGATCAAGTTCTTTAAGTTTGTTATCTAAATAGAGGATTTCAGCATCATATAAGGCATTGACATATTCAGCATCCGTAACAGGACCTAACAAATCAAAATGGTGGTGCTTAAAAAATGGATAAGCCATATGGTTATAAGCAGGATTCATACTATTGTTGTGTATATCATAAGGGTCTTTATCTTTATCATAAAAAAGGGGGATGTACTCTTCAGGTGGTAAATATGGAGTATGAGGATCCCAATAGTGAAGAAATAGAAAAAAGTCTTCATCCTTGTGTTCCTTAAGCCAAGGCATCGTCAACTCATTAATCGTCTGTCCATCAATCCAGCGGTTTTTTCCTACACTATTTGTATAATATCGGAAGCCTCTTGCGAACCACTCTTTTAATTGATAAAGATTATCTACTGCTCCCGTCGTAAAACCCGCTTTCCTAAGCATTGTTGGAAGCCAATTTATCGTCTTTGGAAGATTTGTTAGCTCAGACCCATGTGAAACAATACCAGTACGAAGTCCGATTTTTCCTGTGAAAATAGAAGTGTGAGCAACTTCAGTCGGGATATCAGAAGCAAAGGCATTTTCAAATAATACGCCTTCTGTTGCGATTTTATCTATATATGGACTTGTTGGCTTATGATAACCGTAGCTACCTAATCTCTTTGCACGAAGTGAATCAAGTGAGATCATAATTATTTTCATGGTGCAGCCCCCTTTGTCTATAACTTATGAATATTATAAATGAAGGTAAGCAGAATTTTCGAAACCGATTCAGCCATGTGAATAGCCAATTCGGCCATAAAGCTTATGAATTTTGAGAAGTTGCCTCCTTTTCACGTTGTTTCAAATTTGAAAATGCATGATAAGAGGACCACATGATCATAAAACCCGTCAAGCTCCCGCCAAAAAGAGGGGCTAAACCAGGATAATAGGATATTGCAAAATAGATGATCATACATCCTGCAATCATCATGATTGTTGAAAGCGGAGAAACACTCATAATAAATAGAGTTGTTTTTAGAACACGAACTATTTTCAGATCATAATGAACAAATACGGGAAAAACATAAAAAAGAAATACTATGTACATAAAAGAAATCATTAAAAGCGGGTAGCGCAGCCAAAGTATAGATTCGCTTTGTTGATTAAGAAGGATGTAATATAGAAAGATTGTTAATCCGAAGAAGGCCATAATAAAACCAAGCAAATTACTACGAAGAAAGTCCTTCTTGTAAGATTGCCAAAATGTTTTAAACATAGGAATTTCGGTATCACCCATTAGCCATTTTCTTATGATAAATAGCATAGCTGCTATTGCAGGGAAGATTCCCAAAATAAGTATTCCTAAAAAAGAAAATGCAATAAACAAAATGTTTAAATAAAGCAGTTTTAATATCCATTCGGAAATTCTTAAAATATTAAATCCAGATATATATTGCATAGATTCACCCTCCCAAAGAGTAGTTAAAGCATTGAAACCGATTACATTTTTGAGATTTGTAGATAACGATATTAACTTAAATTATAACAAGTAATCGAAAGGGCCACAATTTATAAACTGAAATGTAAGATGAAAATAAAATGGCCGGATCAACTTTGTTAACAAAATAAAATCTAGGTATGATTGTAAAATTAGTGAATAATGACTTTCTGGGGCCTTCACTTTTTGTATAGACACCTCTAAGGATTAATTCATATACTTCATGATTATTTAAAGGTATTCAAAACATAATATTCTCTTATTTACTTAATTTATAATAAACTATTCTATAGTTACTGATATAATAAAATTTGAACTTCTATTTAAATATATATAGTAAACAATGAGGTGAGAATTCCATGCGATTTCGAATTTTTCCCATCCTATTCTTACTTCTAATTGTAAGCGGGTGCAATACCAATTTTGATTCATCAAAATATGAGATCATATACAACGGAGAGAAGAACAAAAAACAGGAACAGCCTGTTCAAAACAATCCAAATTACACAATTGCTATTGTACCAAAAGTTACTGGGATCCCTTATTTTAACGCAGTAGAAGAGGGGGCAATGGAGGCTGGAAACGATTTAGATGTGGAGGTTTTTTATTCAGGTTCATTGATAGCTGATTGGGAGCAGCAAGAGGCTATTATTAATGGATATATTGAACAAGGTGTAGACTTAATAGCTGTTTCAGCAAATGACCCCGAAAAGCTTGGGCAAGTCTTAACGAAAGCCAAGCAGCAGGGAATCCGAGTGATTACATGGGATTCAGATACGAATGAACAATATAGAGAAATGTTTATCAATATGGTTGATCCTGAGGTTTTAGGGCGTCATATTATGGATACCCTTTCATCCCGGGTAAATGAGCAAGGGAGTTATGCCATTATTACAGGTGCAAGTGATGCAGCTAACTTAAATGAATGGATCGAGTGGATGAAGCTTCATCAAAAGGAGAATTACCCTAGTATGAAACTTGTGGAAATCGTTGAGTCAAATGATGACCCGAAACAAGCTTATAAAGCCGCCAAAGAGTTACTTAAAAAATACTCTGATTTGAAGGGGATTATAGGAAGTTCATCTGTAGGTCCGCCTGCGGCATCTCAAGCTGTCCGGGATGTTAACAAAGCAGGTGAAATGACCATTGTGGGCTTATCAACACCTAATTTGATGAGAGAATATATAAAGAATGGGTCTGCACAGGTTGTGACCTTGTGGAGTCCGAAAAAGCTTGGCTATTTAACAGTTAGTGTGGCAAAAGAAATTTTAGATGGTCAGGAGATTCAGGATAATCAATATATTTCAAATATCGGAAATATTCGTGTGAAAGAAGATACTGTCATCATGGGGCAACCAATTGATTTTACAAAGGAGAATATTGATCAGTATGATTTCTAGAATAAAGGAAGCGGTGCATCTAAAGCACTTCCGCCTTAAGACAAAATTAATCATTACGTATATTCTTCTAACCGTTATTCCGATGGCTATATTAGGGTATATCACCTATTATCAAAATACAAAAGCAATAGAGGAGGAAGTGGGAGAGTACGTACCAAGGCTTTTAAATCAGGCAAATAAAAATATTGAAAATGAAATTAATGAGCTGGGGAATTTACCCAATCTTATTTACAATTCAAGTGATGTTATGGCGATCTTAAGGACAAACCCTTATGATGAGTGTTCTTCTTTGCTGGAAGACCAATTTACAATAGAGAGCTTTCTCTCTAGGACTTATTTAGGGAGTAATAATGATAATATCTTAGGGGCTTTTTTGCTTTCAAAAAATAGATCATTTATTAGTACTCGTGTATCTTATGAAGGCTTTGATTTTAGTGACCATACATTTCCATATGGAGAGGCGCATGATTTAGGAGGAGATACAAAAGTACTCCTGCCAAGTCAAGTTAATTTGTCCTTCGAGGGAAACCCTCCATATATGCTCCTTGTAAAGGATATTGTGGACCTCGATAATCGAAAAAATCTTGGAACATTATTTTTAGCGGTCAAATTAACTTTTATAGAAGAAATACTTGAAGATTTAGATGAAGAAGAAAAAGCAATGATGTGGCTAATGGACAGTCAAGGCCAAATTATTTACCATCAAGATCATACAAAGATTGGTTCATATTTTGAAGAAGTTCATCATTATCCTCTTCTCAATGGAAGCTTTCGTACAAATGATGAACAAGATAGAACATTAATTAGTATCAATCAGTCTGAGAAACAGGAATGGATTCTTGTTCACAGTATACCAATTAATTATTTAACAGAGAGGACAGATGTTGTTAAAACTGCTGCAATGATTATTTTTGTTATTCTTGTGATCATTACAACTTTCATCTCAATTAGTGTCGCTTGGAGTGTAACAAAACCAATCAATATTCTAGGAAAAATCATGAAGGATGTTGAAAGCGGTAACCTTGATGTAAAAATCCCAATTCATTCAAAGGACGAAGTAGGAGTTTTAGCAACTAGCTTTCAATCAATGATCAGCAGAATAAGGGAATTAATAAAGAAGAATTATCACATCGAGTTACGTCAAAAAGACGCAGAACTATATGCGTTGCAGTCGCAAATAAACCCTCATTTTATGTATAACACGTTAGAAACAATTGGTGCTGCTATTGAAGACGGTGAGTCTGAATTAGTAGTGGATATGGTAGCGATTTTAGGAAGAATGCTTAGATATTCACTTAGTAATAAAGATAGAATTGTCCCAATTTCAAAGGAAATTCTTCATATAGAAGATTATTTAACTATACAGAAATTTCGCTTTGAAGAGAGAATCTCTTTTCATATTGATCAGAACAAATATGAAGAGGATTACTTGACTCCAAAATTTATTTTACAACCAATCATTGAAAATTCGATTAAATATGGGATGCAAAAGAGAAAATCCCTTCATATTGAAATAGACGTAATCCATGAGACTGATCATTCAATATTATTTGTTATTAGAGATAATGGCCCGGGGATTACTGCTGAAAAGCTTAAAGAATTGAATCAGCTATTAGACAAAAACCCTATTATTAAAAGGGATTCAGGCTTTGGGATTACAAATGTCCATGCACGAATTGTTATGATGTATGGATCAGAGTATGGAATCACGATTGAAAGCAAGATAGATGAGGGAACAGTGGTAACGATAAAAATTCCACAGATGATAAAAACGCAAGAGAAAATGGTGATCGATCATGACCGTGATAAAAACAATCATCGTAGATGACGAAAGTAGAATCAGACGCAGATTAGAAAGACTCGTTCAATCCTGCGGGGAAGACTGGGAAATTATTAAAGTCTTTTCAGATGGTAAAGAAGCATATGAAGAAATTAAAAGGCAATCTATTTCTTTTGATTTACTTATAACAGATGTTCAAATGCCTGAAATGGATGGACTCACCTTAATTAATGAATTGAAAAAAATACATTCATTTACTTCACTGATTATTAGTGGCTATGATGACTTTACTTACCTTCAAACTGCCATGCGTGAAGGGGCAGTAAATTATATTTTAAAACCGGTAGATAAACATCAATTTGCTGAGCAATTAGAAGAAGTAAAAGCAAAAATATATGTCAAACAAAGAGAACAACAAGAGTGGAGTGATATTCAAGGGAGGGCAACACAACTAACTTATACGAAGCAAATACAGTTATTAAGTGAAATCACTTGGAATGCCGATTTAGATTTATCGGTATTAGATTGGACAAAGGAATTTCCAGAAGGGGATTATCAATTAATATATATCAGTGTTGACCAGGACGAATCATTAATAAAAAACGTAGATTCTACACAAAACTGGGATTTGAAATTCGAAGAGATGCTCAAACAAAGAGTTCAAATAGCTGTAGAAGATATGGATTACTGGTGGTGGAGAAGTGGAAAACTTCAATACTGGGTATTATTTCATTATGATGATACAAGAAAAGGAAAGGTCGATCCATTAATTGAACAATTCAAATCCGATGTACAGAAATCAACGCCGTTTACAGTTTCGATCGGATTAGCTGAATCCTTTCAAGAGCTAAGTTTAATGCCTAACATAAAGGATCAGCTTTTATCTTTGCTGCAGTACAGGATCATACAAGGGGGAAATAAGATATTTCATCAAAATCTGCTTGATGGTTTGAATGCTAAAACCCAGCCCCAAAATGTATCGTCTACTTTATATAAATACGTTCAACAAATATTATCATCATTAGATGGTAAAAGTGAAGCTGTAACTGCCCAAGCTATCCATCAGCTGTTTAAGGAGTTAGAAAGCATAAGTTCTCCGAAAGTTATAGAGGATGCGATTCATTATTTATGTCTTCAAATCTTTAATAAGTGTATGGTGATCGATGGTTTTGGTGAAATTTCAGAGCTATTATCTCATGCTTTCCAACTTACAAAAAAAGCAGGGAATTTCAATCAACTTAAAGAGAGTATTAAAAAGTGGATCTTTGAGATAAAAGGGAGAGTAGATACCAGTAGAAAACTTGATTCAGATCCTATCCAACGTGCGAAAAATTGGATTCAAGAAAACCTTGGGGAGCATATAACAATAAAGGAAATTGCTGAACAAATCTATATGAGCCCAACCTATTTTAGTAATTATTTTAAAGCACAAACGGGTGAGACAATTTTAGATTATATAACGAAATGCCGGTTAGAAAAAGCGAAGGAGCTTCTGGAAATGACAGACATAAAGATTTATGATATTTCTTCCCAGTTAGGATATCAGGATACAAAATACTTTAGTCGGCTTTTCAAACAATGGTATGGTCAAACTCCTTCCCAATATCGTGAATATCATTCTAAAAAACACTAAATCTCATGTTAGATTTAGTGTTTTTTACATTAATTCGAAACCCCTTTCAAACATCGTAATATTCACCCCCCTACCTTAGTTTTGTCTCCTACCAACAGGAAATGAAGTTTTATATAGTAAGAGTATCAAAAAGAAAGCGTAAACAGAAAACGTTTTAAATCAATCCTTTGGAGGGACTATCATGATTAGAAAAGCATCTATTATGTTTGTTTATAAGGATCAGTATGAAGAGTATAAACGTCGCCATGATGAGTTATGGCCTGAGATGGAAAAAGAACTCAAGGCACATGGAGTGCATAATTATTCTATTTTCCTAGATGAAGAGTCAGGTCAGTTATTTGCTTATTTAGAAATTGAAGATGAGGAAAGATGGAATCATATGGCTAGTACAGATATTTGTCAAAAATGGTGGGCATATATGGAACCGCTTATGGAAACAAACCCTGATAAAAGCCCGGTTTCTAAAGAATTAAAACATGTTTTTTATTTAGCTTAGATCCTAATGGCATGAAAGGAGTATGAATATGGCAGGAAAAAAGGGAATGAAGTCTACGATTACAGTAGCAATGTCGAACTATTTAGAAGCTGGTTCAATTGTTGCTGGTGCTGGTGGTCTTACACTTTGGATGGAATATTTAAATCTAGACGACTTTAAGTTAGGGTTGCTGGGGGCTTTAAGTGCAAATGGTTTTGGAGCAGCGATTGGGGCACTAATTGGGGGAATATTAGTAGATAAATATGGTCGTAAATTAATCTATAAATATGATTTATTGGTTTATATGCTTGGTGTTCTATTAATTACTTTTTCTTTCAACTTTCCAATGTTACTAATAGGTTATATTATCACGGGTATTGCTGTAGGTGCTGCTATCCCAGCTGCATGGACATATATTGCTGAAGAGGCACCAGATAATGAGCGGGCTGCTCGAGTAGGATATGGACAATTAGCTTGGTCAATTGGCCCAGCAGTATCATTACTACTTTCCGTTGCATTAGCACCACTTGGTCTGTTAGGGAGCAGAATTATTTTTGCTCAATTGTTTGTAATCGCTTTAATTACGTGGATTTTACAACAGCAAATAAATGAATCAACAATCTGGGAAGAAGAAAAGAAGAAAGAAGAGAAATTAAAGGCAAAATTAAAAGCAACTGGTCAAAAAACAGAAAATCCTATAAAGGAACTTTTCACAATAAAAGCAAATCGACAAGCAATCACTTTATTATTAGGAATCTATGTTTTCTGGAATCTAGTTGCAGGGGTAATGGGCTACTTCATGCCATATATATATGAAAGAGTTGGCGGATTATCTTCAGCTCAGGCGAATTTATTACAGGCATTCTTATGGATATTAACAGTCGCATCAACCTACTTTGTTTTCATTAAGTTAGGTGACAAAGTAAGCAGGAAAATTCTATATACAGTAGGAGCTGTTATGGGAATAGCAGCATGGGCGATCTTATCATTAGGATCAATGGGCCTTACTGAGTTGTTCCTGTTTGTAATCCTATGGGGAATAGCAGCAGGGTTTGGAGCCCAAGCGTTCTATGGATTATGGGCAAGTGAATTGTTCCATACAAAATATCGTGCAAAAGCTCAGGGATTCCTATTTTGTATTGCTCGTGTGGCGGTCGGATTGATTTCACTAATAGTACCAACGATGATTACGGTACTAGGTTTTAAAATATCCGGATTAATTATGATTGGATTCTTATTAGTAGCTGCTATTATCGGATTTGTCATGGCACCTGAGACAAGAGGGAAATCATTAAAGCAAATTGAACAAGAGAGATATAGTGCATAGTTAGTTTCTTAAAGATGATGATACACGTTTTTCGTATCATCATCTTTTTTCCTATTTAGGCGTTATTGTCACACTTACACTGCTAAATTATAATAGTTTAAAACATCACTAATCAAAGCTCATAGGGGAAGAATAAATAAAACTAGTGAAAAGATCTTAACTAAATAAAAAGAGGGAATGTATCTTTAATTAAGGAATAAGTGATGTGTTACCTCACGTGAGATTTTTGTAGTTAAGCATTAAAAAGAATCTTCAATTACTTTGAATAAGTGATTGAAGATTCTTTTATTTTTTATTAAATTACTAGCCTAAGAGAAAATAAAACTAAGACAAAACATCTGCCACACATCGAAACCCAAGATGCCCCGATGAACTATCGGGTGTATTTGAAGTTCGAGCAGCAACTCGGTAACGGTTACAATAAGAAACATGACATAAATAGGATCCGCCACGCATTATCTTCGTTTCACCTTTTGCCGGTCCTTTAGGATTTGTACGTCCACCTCGACTGTGAATACTTCTGCTAAACCAGTCAGAACACCATTCCCAAACATTTCCCGACATGTTATAAAGACCAAACCCGTTTTCAGGGAAAGACATTGCTGGAGCAGTGCCTTTAAAACCATCTTCAGTGGTATTTTTTTCTGGAAACTTTCCTTGCCAAATATTACAGTAGTGCTCATTATTTGGAGTTAATTCATCACCCCATGGATATCTTTTTTGCTCAAGACCTCCCCGTGCAGCATATTCCCATTCAGCTTCTGTTGGCAATCGCTTACCAGCCCATTTACAAAAGGCTTGGGCATCATTCCAGGTTACATGAACAACAGGATGATCCATGCGGTCATCAATCGTTGAATTTGGACCTTCTGGTTGGTACCAAAAAGCACCATTGACCCCACACCACCAAGGGGTCGAAGTCACTCTCTTTACTTGACTTAAAATCTGTGGAGGTAAGAAACTGTAAAATACAAATGACCAACCGAATTTCTCTGATTCGGTTACATATCCAGTAGCTTGTACAAATTCCTTAAATTCAGCATTTGTTACGGCATGCCGATCAATTAAAAAAGGATCTACTTTTATTTTCCGAACAGGGCCCTCACCATCGGTTGGAAAACCTTCTTTTTCATTTGTCCCCATTAAAAATTCTCCACCAGGAAGATACACCATTTTGTCCTTGAATTGAATTTCAGTTGAAGTTGTAATTTCTTGGGTTTTATGTTCAAGTGATGTTCCTCTTTTTATTGCACAACACGACATTTTTTGCTCCATCTTCATTTCGTCACATCCTTGAGAAATTTCTTTTCATGATTTTAGTATCTAGTAAGAGAACGGTGGACTTCATTAGGTATTACTCGATTTAGTCATACTTTTAACAGACTTCCGTTCTATAATATTTGAATCAACGATAATCTCCTTAGAATAGTCTTGAGGCTTTTGTAAATATTCAAAGAGTAGATTAGCAGCCTCAACACCCATTTGATAAGCGGGTACATAAACACTTGTTACGGAAGGAAAGCATTTTTCAGCATCTTGATATTTATGTTCAATCGTCATGATTGATACATCATCAGGAACAGACAATTTAATATTGTTCAAAAAGTTAATGGTCTGTTGGACCTTTGATAGATCATGGACCAATAATGCTGAAGGTTTATCTTCACTTGTGAAAATTCTCGTTAATAAACCGAGGTATGTGTCTAGGTTGACGGGGTCAAAATAATTCTCAACCTTTAGCTTTTCATTATGTTTATCTTCCTTGAACTCACGAATGACCGAATCTAACCTTTCTTCTAAACTAATAACAGCTATATACCTATGATCTTTACTATAAAAATAGTCTAATACATCTTTATTGTATTGTTTAAATTGAGCGTATACATTTAGTCCATTATGAAAAAGTTTTTCTCCAATATACACCATCGGTAATTTAAGATTGAGCAGCTCTATGAAGGAAGAGCATGCAATTGGAGCGCTCCCTAAAATAAGGCCATCTATCCGGTTCTGTTTAATAAACGAATAATACTGTGGCCTACATTTATCTGATAAAATTTGTTCACGATCATTCATTTCATTAATCAAAAGAAGATGATATCCCCATTGAATCAACACATCATTGACTCCTTTTATAAACTCTAGGATGTAAGTACTTGATAGAATTTCTGTCGAGTCAACTAGAGGGGGGAAATATAATCCAATTAATTTTGTTTCATTTTTCGCTAAATTTTGGGCAACAACGTTAGGTGTATAATTTAATTTATTAACTGCATCATATACTTTCTTTTCAGTTTTACTGCTTACATACCCACTTTTATTTAACACTCTTGAAACGGTAGAAATAGAAACTCCTGCTAAATTGGCTACGTCATAGATAGATGCTTTCATAATTGTTCACCACAATATTATGTTTCGGTATATCAAATAAATATCTTATTTTTTCTAGAAAAAACATCATATTGTTCCTTTCATTGAAAAAAGAGCTTTTAAATATGGAAGTGCTTCCACATTTAAAAGTTATCAAATTTATTTAGCATGGTCAATTCGATTATCTTAATTCCTAGAATAATAGGTATAATATTTTGTTATACCCCTATAAAATAATTGTTGTTGCAAGGTTTTTAATTATCTGATAAATTTGTTGCAAGGAAAGTAAAAGCGCTTCCACATAGTTTGTTATGTTTAAATTTTCATTTTAGATCGTTAGGTTTTTTATTTTTAAACATTTATAAAAGCGCTTTTATATTTTGGGGAAATCTACAACAAAAGATACAAGGCACTTTTTCAGAAGAAGAAATTATAATGGGAGATGATTCAAAAATGCGAGCAATTATGGTGATGTTTGATTCACTAAACAGGCATATGCTGCCAAACTATGGCTGCGACTGGACACATGCACCTAATTTTAAGCGGTTAGGAGAGAAAACAGTCGCTTTTGATCAGAGTTACGCAGGGAGTTTACCATGTATGCCAGCAAGAAGAGAGCTCCATACTGGTCGATATAACTTCTTACATCGAAGCTGGGGTCCCATCGAACCTTTTGACAATTCAATGCCAGAAATGTTGAAACAAAATGGTGTTTACACTCATTTAGTAACAGATCACCAGCACTATTGGGAAGATGGTGGTGCCACATATCACCCAAGATATAGTTCCTTCGAAATGGTTCGAGGACAAGAGGGGGATCCATGGAAAGGTCATGTGAAAGCTCCAGTAATGCCCGAAACTGAAACACCTGAGCTGTTTGCTAGTTCTACTATGTTTAAACAAGATATGGTGAACCGAAGTTATTTTGAATCAGAAGAGAATCATCCACAGGCTGTAACATTCTCTTTAGGGATGGATTTTATCCAAAAAAACAAAGACGAAGACAATTGGTTTCTACAGCTAGAAACATTTGATCCACATGAACCATTTTTTGCTTATCAGCAATACAAAGATCTGTATCCACATGAGTACAATGGTAAACATTTTGATTGGCCACCTTATTATTTTGTTCAAGAGTCAGATGAAGTAGTGGAACATGGTAAGTACGAATATGCTGCTCTACTAAGTATGTGTGACAATTATTTAGGAAAAGTCTTGGACATGATGGATGAACACGATATGTGGAAAGATACAATGTTAATTGTTAATACAGATCATGGATATTTATTAGGTGAGCATGGATGGTGGTCCAAGAGTGTTATGCCGGTCTACGATGAAATCGCTCACACGCCATTATTCGTTTGGGATCCTAGAGAAGGTAAAAAAGGAGAAAGAAGACAGTCAATCGTTCAAACAGTAGATTTAGCTCCTACTTTACTTGAATTTTTTGGTGTTTCATTACCAGGTGATATGGATGGAAAGCCGTTAAGACAAGTGATTCAATCAGATCAGCCAATTCGCGAAACCGCTTTATTTGGATTCCATGGGGGGCATGTCAATATAACAGATGGCAATTATGTGTATATGAGAGGTCCAGTTTCTCCAGAAAATAAACCATTATTTGAATATACATTAATGCCGACACATATGAGACAGCCGTTTGCTCCAGGGGAGTTACAAAACATAGAAATTCAAGAGCCATTTTCATTTACTAAAGGATGTCAGTTGATGAAAATTGAAGCCGGAAGTGGTTTTGTAAACGCATTCCAGTACGGGTCGAAATTGTTTAACCTAACAATAGATACAGAACAAAAAGAGGAAGTAGAAGACCTGGAGATAGAATTAAAGTTTATCCAAAAAATAGCTGAGCAGATGAGAAAAAATGATGCTCCTAAAGAGCAATTCATTAGATTGGGTATTCCTGAAAACGGAATAATGACTATTGAGGAACTAAAAAAACAGAAAGAAGCCATTCAAGAAGCGGAAAAAATAAGTATTTTAGAAGACCATCAATGGGATAGAGCGGCACAGAATCAAATGAGAGCAATACTTAATATTACTCCTGAGAATGAACGCCAGAAACTATTAAATAGTTTTAAAGAATTTGTATTAAATTATAAGTGCACTGTAGTTAATACTGGTGTAGTTGAGAAATTTATAGATGTTTTTCTCCAAAAGAACGAAAAAGTGAAAGCGAAGTATTTTATCGGATTAGCAGGTCGTACGAGCTAGGCAAATATAAGTGAAGTTTCAATTAATGATTTGGGGTGCACTTAAATTGTCTATTAAAATTCAAATAAAGGAGTATAAATTATGCAAAACATTACTAGAGTAGCAAGTAAAAGTGAAGTTTTTAAGTACGCGTTTGGTGGTTTAGGTTCTAATTTACCTTTCATGCTAATTCTGACTTATTTAATGTTCTTCTATACTGAAGTGGAGGGGATTTCCCCTGCATTAGTAGGTACTTTGTTCTTTATTACTCGCTTTATTGATGCTGTTACAGACCCGCTCATGGGGATCATTGCGGATCGAACGAATTCAAAAATAGGTAAGTATCGTCCGTATATCATTTTCGGTGCACCTTTATTAGGTTTAAGTACAGTTTCTTTATTCTGGATTCCAGATTTACCAGACGGTCAAAAAATAGTATATGTTTTTGTCACGTATATTCTTTATTCATTAATCTCAACTGTCGTAAATATTCCTTATCATTCATTAACACCTGTTTTAAGTGAAGACCCAAATCAAAGAACTTGGATTGCAACAGCCAAGCAATTTATGGGGATACCAGCTCAGATGTTAGCTCAAGTTCTTTTCTTACCTCTTGTCGCTATATTTGGAGGTGGTGAACAGGGTTATCTAACTACAGCGATTATATATTCGATTGTTGTCGTATTAAGCTTTTGGACCTGTGCAAGTAGTGCTAAACGACATGATAAGGTCGAAATTGTTAATGATAAACTTGAATCAAAGCCAAAGATTGCTTTTAAGGATCAATTATCATTAATAGGGAAAAATACACCATTATTAATGTTAATGGTTGCAATGAGCACAAACCTAATTGCGACATCAATTCAAAGTGCTGTTGCTCTATATTTCTGGACTTATAATGTTGGTAGAGCTGATTTGTTTCCGATTTTATCTCTAGTTGGTTTACTGCTTTCTATTCCATTATTTTTCCTTATGCCGAAGCTGTCTAAAAAGATTGAGAAAAAAGGTGTCTTCCTTTATGGAAGTATTGCATCCATCATACCATTTATTGTGTTACTCGTTGCTCCATCTGAAATGGTTTGGGTTAACTTTACAGCAGCAGTTTTAGTGAATATTCTTGCACCATTTACAGGCGCAATTGCTTGGGCTATGCTACCAGATTGTGTTGAGTATGGTGAATGGAAAACAGGTTTAAAAGGCGCTGGTGTCGTATCCTCTAGTTTGACTTTCATTAATAAATTAGGAAGTGCAGTTGGAGGGATTCTTGGGGGAGCGCTATTAGCTAGCGCAGGATATGTTGCAGGTCAAGCTCAATCAGCAGAAACTTTACAAATGATTTTATATCTCTATGCAATATTCCCAATCCTAGGGCATGTGGCAACGATTATTGCATTAAAATTCTATAAAATTGACAACAAATTCTATGCGAGAATTATCCAAGAAATTAAGGAAAGAAAAGAAGCTCAACAAGTCGCTAAAGAGGCATGAAGGATCATAGAAATTAAATCAAAATAAACGTGATAAGTTAAAGGTGTGACTGCATAACTAAAAATGGTGAATTTCTTTATTGAAAGCGTTTAATAATTGGTGAAATAATTTAATCGTTTGTATTAAGTCAAAACAAAAAGAGCTTTCATGTGCCTAAATGGTTCATGAAAGCTCTTTTCGTTCAATTCGAAATCATTCAAAAATCTTTTAAATAGAGTATTTTTATAAATGGTTATTCCTGTATAAACTCAACAAACTTAGAAACACCTTCTCGATGAAACCTCTGAGGTTTTTTTACAAGCCATAAACTTCTTTTAATATGTACATCACTAATGTTTACTTCTTGTAAAAATCCCTGTTCCAATTCCCTAGCAACAGTTAACCTAGATAGGATACTGATACCCAGCCCTGACTCAACTGCACTTTTAATTGCTTGTGTACTGCCAATTTCCATATAACTATTAATTTTTTTTAATACACCATGTTCTTTTAGGGCATTTTCAACGATTAGTCTAGTCCCGGAAATCGATTCTCGCCATATCATTCGTTCATCTGCCAGTTCCTCAATTTTGATTTCTGCTCGCTTGCTCCAAGGATGGTCAGGGGGACATACAAGAATGAGTTCGTCATCAGCAAATTTTTCAACGATAAGGCTTTTATCCTCAACAATTCCTTCAACCAAAGCGATGTCAATGACGTCGTTTGCTAAATCTTCTAAAACACTAGGTGTATTCCGGATCGTTAATGTTACTCGAATGTCTGGGGTAAGCTTTTTAAATCGTCCTAGTAAGCTAGGCAATAAAAACTCCCCAATAGTTAAAGAGGCGCCAACACGAAGATTTGAATTGTATTCTCCTGTTGCCTGAAGGATGACTTCTTTAGAACGATCAAAATCATTAATAATAGCTTTGGCAAATGGATATAACATTTTGCCAGTTTCTGTGACAATCAGTTTTCCTTCCGTCCTGTCAAATAACAAGGTTCCATAAAAGTTCTCCAGCTGGCGTATTTGTCTTGTCACGGCAGGCTGTGATACAAAGCTTAATCTAGCTGCTTGACTTATACTGCCTTCATCCACTACCAAACAAAACATTTTCAAATTTTCAATGTTCAAGAAAACCTCCTCCTCGATTATAAATGCCGATTATTCTTATATTAAGATCATACCATACCATGCTCATTAAGTTTGCAAGAGGAGCATATAACATTCTGTTATAACCCATGCATTTCTTGCAATATTCAACTTCCACTAAGCGTGGTATCGTAGAAGTAAGAATAAAAATGTATAAATTGTAGAATGAAACTTTCAGTATGAAAGAGGCGTATATAATGAAGGAAGAAACGAAAAAACTTTTTCAACTTTTCTGGACCTTCTTAAAAATTGGTCCGGTCACATTTGGTGGAGGATATGCCATGATTCCTCTAATAGAAAGAGAAGTTGTTGATAAAAAGAAATGGGTTAGTCATGAAGATGTAACAGATGTATTTGCAATTGCGGAATCTATTCCCGGAGCGATTGCTATTAATTCTTCTACTTTTATAGGTTACCGAATAGCAGGGATTAGGGGAGCAATAGCAGCATTATTAGGAGTGTTTCTCCCAACCTTTCTTATTGTTGTCGTTCTAAGTATTGTTTTTCTGCAAATTCAAGATAACCCTAAAATTGAAGCAGCATTTCAAGCGATTCGCGCTTCTATCGTTGCCCTAATTGTTTATGCAGGATATATGATTGGTAAAACAGCCATCATTGATAAAACGACATGCGTTATTTCATTTGGGTCAATGGCCATCCTGTTTTTCCTACATCTACATCCGGTTTTAATTATCTTCTTAGGTATTATTCTTGGTATCGTTCTTGTAAACCTAAAAAGAAAATTGGGTTTTTCGGTAGATGGGAAAAAGGAAAAGCCTTCATCGCCACAGCAACTAGAATGGTTTATGGGAGATGGCATATAAAATGATATTATTTGAATTATTCTGGACGTTTTTATTAATTGGCTTTGTTTCATTCGGTGGAGGGTATGCAATGATCCCTGTCATCGAGCTTGAGGTGATAAATAAGGGCTGGATGACAACTCAACAGTTTACGGATGTTATTGCAATTGCAGGTATGTCTCCAGGACCAATTGCAACAAATAGTGCAATATTTGTTGGTTATCAGGTCAATGGGATAACAGGTGCGATTGCAGCCGGCTTAGGGATGGTCATTCCTTCGTTATTATTAGTTATCATCATTGCCACATTTTTCTATAAAATCAGTAAAAATAAACATGTGGAATCTGCCTTTTATGGCTTACGCCCTATCATCACTGGTTTAATTGGCTATGCTGCAATTAAGTTTGCAGTCAGTAATGATTTAGTAGGTTCATTCTCTTGGTATTCGGCTAGTCTACTCATCATTTTTGCTTTATCACTGTTTTCTTTAATAAAGCTCCGTGTTCATCCTGCGTTGGTAATTGTGATGTCAGGGGTATTGGGAGCAGCAATTTATTCATAGTAAAAGGAGTCTGATCTAAGGATTGGATTCTTTTTTTATTAAGTCCTAAATTTAGAATGTTTTAAGTGTTTTTTTGATTTGAGTACAATCTTTAAAAGTATAAAGTCTTCAATTTAATAGAGCATTATCACTAAAAAGGAAAAAGTTTAAGTTATAAGCTATAATTCCTCGTTTTCGTTTTTATAAAAAGTAGTAATATTATTCATTTCATCATGCATCCTAAAAAGAAGTAAGTGTGTTTTTTAGGAGGAATAACATGTTGAATCTCGATCATATCATCGTGGCAAAGGAGAAGTTGAAGGGAATTGTCCACACAACTCATCTTGATTATTCTAAAACATTTAGTGACCTTTCTCATAATGAAGTGTATTTAAAACTAGAAAACCTTCAAAAGACAGGCTCCTTTAAAGTAAGGGGATCTTATAATAAGTTGATCTCTCTATCAGAGGAAGAATTGAAAAAGGGAGTTGTAGCAGCATCGGCTGGGAATCATGCTCAAGGTGTTGCGTACTCCAGTCAGATGCTTGGTATTCCGTGTACAATTGTCATGCCGAAGGGTGCGCCACTTAGTAAAGTATTGGCAACAAAGCAATATGGTGCAGAAGTCATTTTGGAGGGGAATGTATTTGATGAGGCACTTTCCTTTGCATTGGAGCTTAAAGATAAAATGGGTGCTACCTTTATCCATGCTTTTGATGATGATGCCGTTATGATTGGCCAAGGTACGGTTGGACTTGAAATCATTGATCAACTTCCAGACGTAGATGCGATTATTTGCCCTGTTGGAGGCGGTGGTCTCATTGCTGGCGTAGCGATGGCAGTGAAAGGAAAAAATCCAGACATCTCTGTTTATGGAGTCCAAACGCTTGCTTGTCCCAGTATGAAAATGTCTTTACAAGAAAAGAAACCAGTTATGGTAGAAGCAACACCAACGATGGCTGATGGTATTGCTGTTAAAAAACCTGGGGAGCGGACCTTTGAAATCATTAAAGATCTTGTTGATGATATTTACTGTGTAGATGAAATGGAAATTGCCCGAACAATGCTTATGCTACTCGAAAGAAATAAATTATTGGTCGAAGGCTCTGGTGCCAGTTCGCTTGCAGCTCTTCTTTATGAAAAAGTGAATCTGAAAGGGAAAAAGGTGGCTGCTATTTTGAGTGGCGGCAATGTAGATGTTAACTTTATTTCTAGGATTATTGAGCGAGGAATGGTCGAAGCTGGAAGATATGCTCATTTTACTCTTACATTAAAAGATAAGCCTGGTCAATTAGAAAGGGTATTAAGTTCTATTACTGACTTAGATGCAAATATTCAGCTTGTTAATCTTAATCGAATAGGTAAACATATTTACCCTGGATTTGCTGAGCTTGAAATATCGGTTGAAACAAAAAATCAGGATCATATTGAGCAGTTACATAAAGTGCTTAAAGATAAAGGGTACAATGTAAAATTAGATGAGGATAATAGGGTATAACAGTATTCAATAAAAAAAGCATCAATTTCCATAGATTGAAATTGATGCTTTTTTTACGTCATTTAATTATTCCTTCAGAAGTATTTTTATATTTTCTCGGCGTTATTCCGGTGTATTTCTTAAAGATCTTTGTAAAGTAACTTTGATCATGGAAATTTAACATCGTCGCAATCTTTAACAATGAATAATTTGTAAAAGTTAATAATGACTTTGCTTCTTCAATTTTCGTTCGCTGGATATATTCTGCTATGGACAGGCCAACTTCTTTTTTGAATAAAGACGATAAATAGTTAGGGTGCATTCCAACGAGATTAGCAAGGCTTGAGAGTGTGATATCTTCATAAAGGTTATTAAAAATATGGTTCAAGCACATATTGATTGGTTTGGAATACTTTTGCTGTTTATTTTTCCGTACTCGTTCTGCAAAGTCACTAAATGCTTGTTCAATGAGAATATCCGCTGTTTTGATATCAGTGAGTTCCTCGAGTTCTTGAATATATAGGTCGCTAAGTGTGTAAGCAATTTCATGGTGAAGTCCCCCCTCCATTGCTGCTCGTGTAGCTAAGGTAATGGCTGAAATGCCTAGGTTTTTTCTATTTCTTAATTGACTCTTCTTTGAAAGAACCCCCATTTCTCCTAGTTCAGGACTTAATTTATAGGCCTTTAAAAACTCTTCTTTTCTTCCCTCTTTGATGTATTGAAATAATTTTTTCTCATACAGGTGGTCATGGTGGAATGATACATTCTCTCTCCTAAGAGAGATCGTGATATGAGGATCCTCAATTTCTAGAGTTTGCTCTCCTACTAATTTATTGTTAAGAATAATTTCTGCAGGGTCTAGGGGTTTTTGATACAACATATAGTAGAGATGCATGCTGATATGAATAAATGTAAGGCTAGATATACGAGAAAGAGATTCATAATATTGTAATAACAAGTCTCTTATATTTTGTTGATTTGATAAATCATAAACTAATGCTTGCAAACGATCACCAGTAAGCTCAATTGGAAGTGCGGGACCTACGACAATTGTTCCATTATATTGATTTTGATCTGCAACCTGTATCATAAAATAATTTTCATTATAAGTGGTTGTACTTACGAAAGGAAAATATACAAGCTCCTTTGGAAAGTTGATCCCTTGATAAAAGTCTTGCGGTGACGTATAGAAAGGATTCTGTATGTAATGGGATCCATATTCAAGTTCTACAGAATCTTGTTCATTAATATAAGTAACAGGAATTTTAAAAGACTCGTAAATAAGTTTGCAAATATAAGATAAATTCTTAACGCTCATTACTAACACCTCCCATTAACTATTCTGGATAAAGTATAGTATATCATTTTGAAGTAATCTTAAAAAAGAGATATAAAAATTAAAATAATACCAAAAAAGATAAAGCGGTAGATTTATAATAAATTTATAAGAAAGCGTTTCCTGAATACATTCTTGGAGGGATTTGGATGACAAGAAATATTAAAGAACTGATATCACAAATGACTTTAGAAGAAAAAGCCGGTTTATGTTCTGGGAAAGACTTCTGGAATTTAAAAGGAATCGAACGATTAGGTAT
Organism: Metabacillus sp. RB-C-LZQ-3-1; assembly: GCF_058315175.1. NCBI lineage: Bacteria > Bacillati > Bacillota > Bacilli > Caryophanales > Bacillaceae > Metabacillus > Metabacillus sp. RB-C-LZQ-3-1. The sequence goes on from NZ_JBZFLI010000003.1 coordinate 290,973, forward strand.
ACCATCAATCATGGTAACTGACGGTCCACACGGGTTACGTAAACAAAAAATTGGGGCAGATCACTTGGGGTTATTTGACAGTGTACCTGCAACATGCTTCCCATCAGCAGCAGGTATGGCTAGCTCATGGGATCGAAATCTCATTCAAAAAGTGGGTGTTGCACTTGGGGAAGAGTGCCAAGCCGAAGATGTTGCTGTTCTTCTTGGACCAGGAGCAAATATTAAGCGCTCTCCTTTATGTGGTCGTAATTTTGAGTATTTTTCAGAAGATCCTTATCTATCATCTGAAATGGCAGCTAACCATATTAAAGGTGTTCAAAGTCAAGGAGTTGGAACATCGTTAAAGCATTTTGCAGCAAACAACCAAGAGCATAGAAGAATGTCAACAGATGCCATCGTTGACGAAAGGACATTTAGAGAAATTTACTTAGCTAGCTTTGAAGGGGCAGTAAAGCAATCACAGCCATGGACAGTTATGTGTTCTTACAATAAAGTGAATGGAGAATTTGCCTCTGAAAATAACTATCTATTAAATGATATTTTAAAAGATGAGTGGGGATTTGAAGGGTTTGTCGTTTCTGACTGGGGTGCTGTAAATGAACGGGATGTAGCTCTTGCAAACGGATTAGAGCTTGAAATGCCAGCATCTAAAGGAATTGGTGAGAAGAAGGTTATTGAAGCGGTTCAAAACGGGACATTATCTGAAGAAAAGCTTGACGCTGCTGTAGAGCGTATATTACGTATTATTTTTAAAGCAGTTGAAGAGAAGAAAGAAAATGCGACGTATGACAAAGAAGCACATCACCAGCTTGCGAGAGAAACAGCCAGAGAAAGCATGGTATTGTTAAAGAATGAAGAAGGAATTCTTCCGCTTAAAAAGCAAGGCAATCTTGCAGTTATTGGCGAATTTGCGAAAGCACCTAGATATCAAGGTGGCGGCAGCTCTCACATTAAGCCAACAAAGCTTGAAAACATTGTTGAGGAAATCGAAAAATCAGCTGGATCTAGTGCAAATATTACGTATGCACAAGGCTATTATCGTGATAAAGATACAATAAATGATGCATTAATTGCAGAGGCAAAGGAAGTAGCTGCAAAAGCAGAAACTGTTATCTTGTTTGCCGGCTTGCCTGATCGCTACGAATCTGAAGGTTATGACCGTGTGCACTTACACATCCCAGAAAATCAGCAACGCTTAATTGAAGCAGTGGCTGAAGTGAACTCCAATATCGTGGTTGTGTTAAGCAATGGAGCACCAATTGAAATGCCATGGTTAGATAAAGTGAAAGGATTGCTAGAAGGTTATCTCGGAGGCCAAGCACTTGGAGGTGCGATTGCGGACATTCTATTTGGAGATGCAAATCCAAGTGGGAAGCTTGCTGAAACATTCCCTAAACAATTAAATGATAATCCATCATACTTATATTTCCCAGGTGATGGCGATAAAGTGGAGTACCGAGAAGGAATCTTTGTAGGATACCGTTATTATGATACGAAAAAGGTAGAGCCGTTATTCCCATTTGGCTATGGTTTAAGCTATACAACGTTTGAATATAGCAATCTTTCAATTAGTTCAAGTGAAATCAAAGATACTGATACATTAACAGTTTCAGTAAATGTAAAAAATACAGGGGGTATTGCAGGGAAAGAAGTTGTCCAGCTATATGTTAAGGATGTTGAAACCAGCATTACCCGACCTGAAAAAGAATTAAAAGGATTTGAAAAAGTAGATTTACAGCCTGGCGAGGAAAAAACTGTTACGTTCACGTTAGATAAGCGTTCATTTGCCTACTATCATACAGATTTAGCAGATTGGCATGTTGAAAGCGGTGAATTCGAGCTATTAGTAGGAAAAAGCTCTAAAGAAATTGTCTTATCAGAAAAAGTTGTCGTTAACTCGACTTCAGAACTGCCGTTTGTCATTCATCGTAATACAACTGTCGGAGATTTATTTGCAAATCCAAAGGTAGCTCCTCTTGCGAAGGAACTTTTAATGAAAGCACAAGAAGGAAGCCCATTTGCTCAAGCAAGTCAAGATGAGGGGGAATTCTCTGAAATGATGGAAGCCATGATGAAATATATGCCATTGCGTGCCTTATCAAATTTCAGTAATGGTGCGTTTACAGAGGAAATGCTTCAGGGAATGATTAAGCAATTAAATGATGCAGCGAAAGAAGCAATAGAATTATCATAAAAGCCAGGATAGGGGTTGCTAATGCAACTCCTTTTCTAATGGAGTAAACGATGGAGACATCTATAACTATATTGATTAGAAAACCAAGTTTTTAATCCCTTTCTAAACATCCTTTCACATAGGTCTGAATACACATATTTTGTAAAAAAATAACCTCAGGAGACCTCATTCCATAAAATAACATGATATTTGACTTAGTGCACGTTGGAAAGCCTTTGGCTAAAATAGGGAAGGGATTTGTATTGCAAGGTAAAGGATCATTAACAAATAGTTAGTTTATGGATAGGTGCAAAATGTTATAAGGAGGATACCTTTATTGAAAAATATTGAATACATAAGAGAAGAAATTAGAGAATTTTCCAAAGCAAATGAATATCTTTCATATCGTGAAGTAGATGAATTGCAAAACGTATTATATGAAGATGAAACGATTTTGAATATCACAACTGGCGGGCTTGATGGCTACAAGGGTTTATTTTTATTAACAGATGACCGGGCATTATTTATCTATTATAACGAAATTAATCAATCAAAAGTGTTGGAAGTAGCTTATGAGAAATTAGAATATTTACATGTTAAACAAGTCGATTATTATGTGACAATGGAGTTGTTTTTTGCTGGAACGAAAATTGAAATAAATGATTTGCCTCCAGATGATGCAAACTCCTTTAAGCAAGATCTGACGTTTCAAATTGATTTTTACGAAAATATAAAGAAAAATCGGGTACCGCAAAAAAAGAAGTTCGGATTCCTTCGCTTTCTTCTCTTTATAGGGGTTGCCGTACTAACAGGTTATATTGTCGGACCACAATTTCATGTCGTCGAGGTTTATGATGAGGTAATTCCTGACGCATTACCTAGGGAAGAAGCTGAGGAAACCTTTCAACTAGAATTCACAGATATGGAAATGCAAAAGGATCGTTATGAAACAAAAGTGATCGGGACGATAAAAAATAATTCTGAACAGGAGTATCGGTACATAAGTGTGGATGTACAATTTTATGATAAAGATGGTACGATCGTAGATAGCGAAATTAGCTCGATTTTCGATTTAAAGCCGGGGAATTCCTGGAATTTAGATGTGTATACAATTAGTGAATATGCTGAAACCTTTGAAATTGTTAGTGTGTATGTAGAAAAAGCTGAATAATGGAAAGTAGTACATGTTTCGAAGCACAAATTTTGAATTGGATTTACTTTAATAAAACAAAAATAAACCAACCACGATAGAAGAGCTATGAGTTCAATATATTCCGGTAGCTCTTTTTTTCACCTATTTTCTAGGGAATTTCAGTAAACCTCACCCCCATTCAACATAACTTCCCATCGAAATTTAAAATAATTTGTATTCCATTATATATTTCGACAACGTTTTTAGTTTTCAGCCTGTAAACTTATACTTACTGAAAAGGAATTAAGGAGATTAGAAAAAAGAAATGTAGGAACACTACAAATTTAAAAGCAAGTAGTGGAAATCTACTAGTTTGAAAATCATCAAAAACTCAAAGATAACTGGGAGGGATATGAGTGAGTGTGAACATCGTAGTAGAGCCTGTTGAACGTTATTCTTCATTAGACGATCATATTTTAATAGAGATGTCTCATGAAGGAGATAGTGAGTCGTTATCTTTTTTAATTAGTAAATATCAACATTTGGTGCGTTCGAAGGTGAAGTCATACTTTTTAATTGGTGCTGATAAGGAAGATCTTTTTCAAGAGGGTATGATCGGATTATATAAGGCAATTCGTGATTTTAGGCAAGAAAAAATGGCCTCTTTTTACGCTTTTGCGGAATTATGTATAACAAGGCAGATCATCACGGCAATAAAAACTGCTTCCCGTCAAAAGCATAGCCCGCTAAATTCTTCTATTTCTTTGGACAAGCCGCTTATGAATGAGGAATCTACATATACTCTTATGGATGTCCTCTCTGGAGAAAATGTCACAAATCCTGAAGTATTTCTAATAAACAAGGAAAAGGTAAATGAAATACAAACAAAGATAAAAGAGTTACTTAGTGATTTGGAAAGAAGTGTCTTAATGCTATATATGGAAGGACATTCTTATGCTGAAATTTCCGAAGAGCTAAATACCCATGTAAAATCAATCGATAACGCATTACAAAGAATTAAACGAAAACTTGATAGACATATAGATTTTAGGAAAGTTGTTTAAGAGGGATTATAAAATTTAATAATTGTCTTTTTAAAAGCCTCAGTGCCTTTATATGAAAAGGTATTGAGGCTTTTTGTGTTTTGTAAACATTATTTTTCTATAAAAATATCAATTTGAGAATTATTTACATTGACGCCAGGGCTTTTTTTCTCTAAAATGTTTTCTTATATTAATATAATATATTGTCCTTGTATAAGTTTAGGAATATGGCCTAAACGTTTCTACCAAGCTACCTTAAATAGCATGACTACAAGGGTTACATATGTTCACTAGCAGTTATTACTGGTGTGTGTAATCTTTGTATTTGAAGCTTTAGGGTAGATGACCCTAAAGCTTTTTTTGTTGTCTAAGGAAATTATTAATTCCAAGTACTGTGGATAAGCGCTTTTACATCCAGCTCCGGCGCCTAGCCCCTCGAGGTCATAAGGCAATTTAGAATTGAAGGCATAGAACGACTTCAATTCTAAATCGTCTTATTTGCCCTAGGCTAACCAAGGCGCCTGCGCTTTAGTTATTAGGAGGTTAAGATGAAACAATTTTTTCAGTTTTCGGATAGAGGAACAACGTATCGACAAGAAATTTTAGCAGGTATGACAACTTTTCTGTCGATGGCTTATATTTTAGTTGTGAACCCTTTAGTGTTATCAGAAGCAGGAATGGACAAAGGGGCTGTATTCACAGCAACAGCTGTTTCTGCCATTATCGGGACCTTATTGATTGGTCTTTTAGCAAATTATCCGATAGGGATTGCACCAAGCATGGGGCTAAATTCGTTTTTCACATACTCAGTTGTTATTGGGATGGGGATCCCTTGGCAAACAGCTCTTACAGGAGTGTTTATTTCAGGAGTATTATTCGTCATTCTTAGTATTTTTAAGATCCGCGAAAAAATCATTGAGGTTATTCCGCAGGATTTAAAATTTGCGATTGGCAGTGGAATTGGCTTCTTTATTGCGTTTATTGGCTTGAAAAATTCAGGTATTATTCAAGCTGATCCAGCCACATTCGTGTCACTAGGAAATATCCAATCCTGTCCGACATTATTAGCGATCTTTGGGTTTATTGTGACAGTTATTTTACTAATAAAAAACATACGTGGCGGAATTTTTTATGGAATGGTTCTTACTTCGATTATCGGGATGTTATTTGGAGTCATTGAAAAGCCATCTGCAATTGTTGGAGCTATTCCAAGCTTAGAGCCAACCTTTGGTGTAGCATTATTACAATTAGATCAAATCTTTTCAATCGAATTATTAGCCGTTGTGTTTACATTCCTATTTGTTGCATTTTTTGATACAGCAGGCACATTGATTGCAATTGCCAATCAAGCAGGTTTAGTGAGAGAAAATAAAATTCCAAATGCAGGCCGTGCACTTCTAGCAGATGCTTCAGCTTCTGTCGCAGGCTCTGTGTTAGGAACATCAACAACAGCTTCTTTTATTGAATCATCAGCAGGTATTGCTGCTGGAGGTAGAACTGGTTTTACTTCTGTCATTATTTCTGGATTTTTTGCCATAGCTTTATTTTTCTCTCCACTTCTTTCGATTGTTACTTCAGAAGTGACAGCACCAGCATTAATTATTGTGGGAGCTTTAATGGCAAGTGAGGTCCGCCACATAAGATGGGAGAGGCTTGAAATTGCTATACCTGCATTTGTGACGATCATCATGATGCCATTAACGTATAGTGTAGCAACCGGAATAGGTCTTGGATTTATTATGTACCCTATTACTATGCTTGCATTAAAGAAGCACAAAGAAATAAATCCAATTGTTTATGTATTAGCTCTTATTTTTATGGCATATTTTGCATTTGTTTTATAATTATGATTAAAAGGCCTTCTTCTTTTTTGGAGAAGGTTTTTTATATTTTTATAAAAAGAAGATAAACAAAAAATATATTAAACCGAACATAATCGAACGATTTAAAAATAACAAGCTCATTGTACTTGCTAAGTAAATGCCAAAAAAGACGGCAACCAAATAATTTATCGTTGTCATCTTTTTTATTTGTGCTATAATCAAACTATACTGAACAATATCGAACATTTAAGTACGATAATAAACAAGGAGGGGCCGAAATGGATTCACTTTTTTCTCTAAAAGGAAAAGTTGCTTTATTAACAGGAGCAAGCCGTGGTTTAGGTCAAGGTATGGCGGTTGGATTAGCTGAAGCTGGTGCTACCGTTATAGGTGCTGGTATGAGCGATATGACAGAAACACGGAACAAAATAGAATCTATTGGTGGCGTGTTTCATGACTTGAAAATTGACTTGTCAGAGGATCAAGCTGCCCAAAAGCTAGTAACTGAGGCATTAGCGATAACGGATAGAATTGGTATTTTAGTTAATAATGCCGGTATTATACGAAGAGCGGAAGCTGAGAATTTTTCAGATGATGATTGGTTTGAAGTTATTAAGGTCAACCAGCATTCCGTGTTTCAGCTTTGCAGAGAAGCAGGAAAGCATATGCTTGAACATGGCTCAGGTAAAATCATCAACGTGGCATCTATGCTTTCTTTTCAAGGGGGCTTAAGAGTACCTGCCTATACGGCTAGCAAACATGCTGTTGCAGGATTAACTAAATCTCTTGCAAATGAATGGGGAAGCAGAGGTGTGAATGTAAACGCTATCGCTCCAGGCTATATGGAAACAGATAATACTTCTCAACTAAGAGCAAATAAAGAGCGGAACGAGTATATTACTTCTAGAATTCCTCAAGGTCGTTGGGGGACTCCTGAAGATCTTAAGGGTGCGGTCATTTTTCTAGCATCTGATGCTTCCAGCTATGTTAATGGTCATATTTTATGTGTTGATGGTGGATGGATGAGCTCTTAAGTTTAGCTTTTACTAGATTATGAAAATTGAAAGGGGAATAAGAAAATGGAAATTAGACATGCGACAAATCCAACAGATTTTAAAAGTTATACTACAGAAAGATTAAGAAGTGATTTTTTAATTGATTCACTGTTTGTTCAAGGTGAAATCAACATGACGTATTCACATTATGATCGTGTTGTAACTGGTGGTGCTATTCCAACTAATCAAGCTCTTAAACTAGAAGATCAAGAAACTTTAAAAACAGAGTACTTTTTAGAAAGACGAGAAGTTGGCATTATCAACATTGGAGCAGAAGGAACTGTTTTAGTTGATGGGCAAGCATATACATTGAATAAAAGAGATTGTCTATATGTTGGATTAGGTAACAAAGAAGTATTATTCGAGAGCAAGAGCTCATCAGATCCAGCTAAGTTTTACATTGTATCCACTCCTGCACATAAACAATATCCAACGAAAAAAGCACCAATTGAAGATGCGGAGCCAACTCATTTAGGATCTGATAGTGAATCAAATAAGCGTACAATCTATAAATACATTCATGCAGATGGCATTCAAAGCTGTCAGTTAATGATGGGGATGACATTATTAGAGCCTAACAATATGTGGAACACAATGCCAGCGCATCTTCATGATCGTCGTATGGAAGTCTATCTCTATTTTGATATGGACGAGAATTCAAGAGTATTCCACTTTATGGGAGAACCGAAAGAAACAAGACATTTACTCGTGAAAAATGAACAAGCTGTTTTATCTCCACCATGGTCAATTCATTCAGGTGTAGGCACTAGCAACTATACATTTATTTGGGCTATGGCTGGTGAAAATTATACGTTTACAGATATGGATGCTGTAAAAATGGAAGAATTGAAATAACTGAGTATTTAAGATAGTGCGTTATCCTAATTGGATAGTGCACTATTTTTATAATGGTTGATTGGATGGAGTGAAAGGCTTGAGTATCATAACATAACCAAAGGCACCATCTCGATCTCTATTAACTTATGAAAAATACACTGATTTCTAAACTTTTTTGTCTGATAATTATCTATTTATGTTCGTTCATATTTTATATGATTAAGAGAAAAGACATTTTCATTCTGTAGAAAAGGGAAATGAAACGGTAATCAACCCTGCTGCTGTTATTATAATAAATGTAATGGGATAATTTATACATTTATGAAGGAGGAATTAGCATGTATACTGGTAAAGGAGAAACACATTGGATTATACCAGATGGGTATATTCCACCACAAAGTACTGGGGAATTAGTTAGTCATGAATCCATCTGTATCCTAAATTGTCATCATCAGGATGCACAACTGTTTATTACAATTTATTTTGAAGACCGTGACCCAATCGAAAAGATTCCGGTCATTGTTCAAGGAAAAAGAAGTAATCACCTTCGAACCTCATCTTTAGAATTGGACGGTAGGAAAATACCAGTTGGTGTTCCATATTCTATTGAAGTAGAAAGCGATATTCCTATTATTGTTCAATACAGTCGCCTTGACTCTACACAGCCTGGTCTAGCCCTAATGTCAACTATGGGTTATCCGCTTAGAGCTTAGAGGAGGTAACTTGCTAAAGCAAGTGCCTATTTAACCATTTAATGAAAGCGGTTACCTACAAATCATAAATTGGAGTTCTAAGATGATGAAAAACATGAAAAATTGTATTTCAAACCGATACAACAACTTAAAAATAAAGTATAAGTTAATCATCATTATTTCAACGATCATGGTTGTTTGTTTATCATTTATTATCTTAGGATTTCAGTATGCATTTAATAGCTATGACGAGCAAATATATCGTAAATCCTCCCAAGTATTAATTATGTCTTCAAATCGAATTGAAGATGAACTAAAAAACATAGAAGAAGTTTCATATAAAGTATTGGCTGATAACTCAATTCAAAGGGCATTAATTGAAGCAAAGAAAGAACTCACAAATTATGATCAATACCAAATTGAGAAAGAAATCAGGGATACGTTGACAAGCTATATAGGATCTGAGGAATATATTCAATCCATTCATTTATTCGACACAAATGGCAAAGAATATCAAGCAGGTAAAATCACAGCCTCTATTCTTTATGAAAATATTGACCATCTTGAGCAAAGAGCAAGAGAAGGTGATGGAAGAAATGTCTGGGTCTCACTAAAGGATTCTCAAAATACCATTTTTTCAGCAAGACAGTTAAGGTCCTATCAAAATCTGAGTCTAGACAATTTAGGTACATTGATCATTGAGGTATCACTAAATGATATTGTAAAGGAGCTTCCTAGGGAGTGGGGAGGACACGAGGGACGTATTGTCATTTCAGATGGAGAAGACGTCTTTTTCGCGGAAGAAACATCTACACAGCTTGATAAATTGAATTTAACTGTGAATGATAGGCAAGGCTACCAAATTCAAAAACTATTTGGAAGAAACTATTTTGTCACATACTCAAATTCTTCGTATGCCAATTGGACTTATTGGAATGTACTACCTTTTGAAACGATGTTTGCCAAGGTTACTACGATTAAGTTTATGGTCATTTTTTTATTTTTTGTCATCTTATTATCTTCTATTTTCTTTTTTATTCGTTTTTCGAAAAGGATTACGAACCCAATTGAAAACTTGGTTTCTGCAATGAAAGTCGTTCAAAACGGTGATTTTAAAGCTGTAGATACATTTAAATTATCTGATAAAAAAGATGAGATAGGTATACTTCACAGGAATTTCTTTATCATGATCGAACGAATTAATGATTTAATCAATGAAAACTATGAGAAACAGCTTCTTATAAAGGACACGGAATTTAAAGCATTGCAATCACAAATCAATCCGCATTTTCTCTATAATACACTTGAATCAATTAATTGGTTAGCGAAAATTAATAAACAGGATCAAATCTCCAAAATGGTTGAATCACTAGGATTTTTGTTAAGAAATGCAATTAGTTTAAAGGAAGATGTTATTACTGTTCAAGAAGAAATCGAAATGGTCCAGCACTATATCACTATTCAAAAGTTTAGGTTTGAGGAACGATTAGATTTTTCACTGGATATCCAAGAAAATGTGAAAGGATGTCTTGTGCCGAAACTAATGATCCAACCACTTGTCGAAAATGCGATTAATTATGCCTTAGAAATGATGATGGAGCCATGTAAAATAAAAGTCTCAGCTTTTAAAGAAGGGAAAGAATTGCATCTTGTTGTTGAGGATAATGGATTTGGGATGGACAAAGCTCAGCTTGAACAAGTTAGAAGGGGAGAATTCAAGACAAGAGGAAATGGGATTGGGCTTAGCAACATTGATTCCAGAATAAAATTTGTCTTCGGTACGAAATATGGATTACAAATCGATAGCGAGTTAAACGTTGGAACGAAGGTGCTCATTATCATTCCATATCAAACGAGGTGGGGTTATGTATAGAGTATTACTTGTCGATGATGAGAGAATTATTTTAGAAGGTATTTCAAGTATTATAAATTGGGGAGAAATCGGTACAGAATTGATTGGAACTGCACGAAATGGACTTGAAGCCTATGATTTTATTGTGAAGGAACATCCAGACATTGTGATTTGTGATATTAAAATGCCTGGTATGACTGGTTTGGAGTTAGTGGAAAGAGTGTCTAAAGAATTTCCTTCTATTAAATTTATCATTTTATCTGGCTTCAATGAATTTGAGTATGCTAAGCAAGCCATGGAACATGGAGTTAAGCATTATCTATTAAAGCCTTGTAACGAGAATAGTATTGTTGAAGCACTAACAAGTATTATGAATGATTTATCAAAAGACGCAAAGAAAGAGCAATTTCTCTTTGATATGAAGAGTAGACTGGATCAGATTCAACCATATGTGAAAAAACAGCTGCTTAAGGAATTTATTACAAGTAAGCTTGATAGAAATCAAAGTATTCATTTTTATGAAAAGCTGTTAAGGGTGAATTTTCACGATGAATTCATAAGACTTATCATTTTCCGTATTGAAGGCGACTATCATTATGAGCATATGTTTGTAATCGAGAATCTTGGAGAAGATCTTTTTTCTGAATCCGTCTTATCAACTAATATAGGAGAATATGTATTATTTCTTGTGGATGAGCAGAATTTCATCACTCTTCAAGAAAAAATTGAACAATTAAGAAACCATTTCTTTAAAATTTATGAAATGGATATGACAGTTGCGATTAGTGAGATGGATTGCATAACAAATGTTAGAAAACTATATTTAGAGGCACTTGAATGTTTAAATCATCGTTTCTATTTAGGTGAAGGAAGCATTATAACAACAAATGATATTCAGAAGGATACGAAATTAACGGATTATGAGTATGATGGACAAAGTTTGTGTTTATTCATTAAATCTGGGAATCTCGAAAAGGTTGAAATGGAAATACTTAATTTTTTCGAGGAATTAGCCAGCAAGAGGCTTTCAATTGGATTAGCACGATCATATGTTATGCAGTTATTCTTGGTAATGATTCAACATACTGATCCTAAAAGGATTCAATCATATACAGGGAAAATGTCCTCATTGCTGGAAATGGATACGATTCAACAAATGAAAGAATCATTTCTTGTTACAGCAAATGAGATTACACAGATTTATTATGAGAAACATAAATCCAATCATTCTGAGGTTATTCAGAAAATGATCGATCTTGTTGATGAAAACCTTGCAAATACAGAGCTATCACTAAAATGGGTTGCAAATAAGGTGTATATGAATGCTGACTATTTAGGGAAGCTTTTTAAACAGGAAACAGGTGAAAAATTTTCCAGTTATGTGACACAGCAACGCATTAATAAGGCGATGGAACAAATAGAATTAATGGATGATATTAAAGTGTTTGCAATAGCTGAAAGTATAGGATTTGGTGATAATCCACAATATTTTAGTCAGGTATTTAAGAAATTCACAGGGTATTCTCCTTCGGAATATAAGAAAGTAAATTGATCTTTTATAGCTCATATTCTATTGAACTAGAATGTGAGCTTTTTTGTCCTAATAGATATAGGAAGAAATACCTGTCATGTCGTTAATAACCATATGATAAAAAATGGATCTATCCCACTCTTATCGAGCAGTAGGACCCCCGTCTCAAGCTTCTGAGTTTACAAAGAGGCTAAGTAGGGATAACTGCCTGTAAAGATCAGATCGGTTCAACAAACCAGTGGGGGATGAAGAAAACCCCACTTATGGAAGTTTTGCTTTATCAGAATTCACTGATTTTTGAACAGAGTTATCTGATTTTTGCATTTCAAAAGACCTATAAACCTTATAAAATTAGATTTGTAAGCGTTAACACAAAAAGTGGGGGGAAGAGAAAATGAAGAAATGGTTGTTTTGGATGTTAACAGTTGTCATGATATTTTCTTTAGCTGCTTGTAGTGGCGGAAGCAGTAGTTCTTCTGGAGAATCTACTTCTGATTCAGGTGGCGGAAGTAAAGAAGAAGTTAAACTCCGAATTGCATGGTGGGGATCTGAGCCTCGACATGACTATACGTTAAAAATTATTGAAATGTATGAAAAAGAAAATCCAGGTGTGAAAATTCAAGCGGAATATGCAAGCTGGGATGACTACTGGAAGAAGTTAGCACCCCAAGCTTCTGCACAACAGCTTCCAGACATTATCCAAATGGATCTCTCTTATTTTTCACAGTATGCAGAAAATGGACAATTGGCTGATTTAACACCTTTTGTAGGTAATCAAATTGATACAACTAACTTCACTGATAATTATATTAACGGTGGGAAAATTGGCGACAAATTATATGGCTTTAACTTAGGGGTAAACGTTGTTGGTTTTCATTATGATGAAGCACTCTTGAAGAAAATTGGTGTTGATTCATTAGCTGAAGATTGGACATGGGATGATTACAAGGAAATTGCTGCAAAAGCAAAAGACGCTGGTCTCTTTATGGACACAGGTATGAAAGCGGATGTTTTCTTTAACTACTACTTAAGAACACAAGGGAAATCCTTATATAGCAAGGATGGAACAACATTAGGATATGAAGATGATCAAATGTTTATTGACTTCTTTACGATGACTTCTGATTTAGTAAAAGATGGAGCTGCCCCAACACCTGATTATCTTGCTCAGTTGAAAGGGCTTGAAGATGATCCGGTTGTAAAAGAGAAGGCGGTAGGAATTTGGCAATGGTCTAACCAATTCGTTGGAATTCAGCAAGTAGCAAACCGTCCACTAAAAATCCACAACATGCCAGGGCCTAACACAAGTGATGGACTATATTTAAAACCGAGTATGTTCTGGTCTGTCGCTGAGAATTCAAAACATAAAGAAGAAGCAGCGAAGTTTATCGACTTCTTCGTAAATAATGTTGAAGCAAACAAATTAAATTTAGGAGATCGTGGAATCCCTGGTTCTTCTGTCATTAAAGATGAACTAAAGCCTGTGTTAACACCGGAACAAGTTCAAGTATTTGACAGTGTTGAATGGGCTGAACAAAACAGTTCTGAATTTGATGGTCCGGATCCGATCGGTGCAGGTCAAGTTATTGAGCTTTTAGATAGCTTATCTGAACAAATGAATTATGGTCAAATGAAGCCGGAAGATGCTGCAAAACAATTTAGACAACAAGCAGAAAGCATATTATCTCAAAATAAATAGTGATTAAAACACTAGTAGCTGGTCAATAAACGATCAGCTACTAGACTTTAAAATACCATCACTATTTGGGAGAAAGGAAATGATCGTATGAGTGCTCGCGCCCTTAAACAAAATATGAAAGGCTACGCATTTATTAGTCCCTTTATTATTGGGTTTTTAGCGTTTACGTTTATCCCAATTGTTGCCTCATTATACTTTTCATTCACACAATATAACCTATTCGCTTCTCCAACATGGATTGGTCTTGAAAACTATAAAAAAATGTTTACTGAAGATCCAAGGTATTGGCAATCTCTTAAAGTTACCCTTATTTATGTGTTTGCCGGAGTCCCATTACGTTTAGGATTTGCTTTATTCATCGCTATGGTACTTAACACAGCATCAAGAGCTGTAGGGCTATACCGTACATTATTTTATCTGCCTTCTTTAATAGGTGGAAGTGTTGCTGTTGCCATCATGTGGCGTAATATTTTCGGTGATGAAGGAATTATTAACCTGTTGCTGGCATTCTTTAGTATTCCTGATGTTCGTTGGTTTGGTGATCCAACAGCAGCACTCTGGATGCTTATCTTTCTATCTGTATGGCAATTTGGTTCTTCGATGTTAATCTTCTTAGCCGGATTAAAAGGTATACCAATGACTTACTATGAAGCAGCAAGTGTAGACGGAGCGAACTTTTGGCAAAAATTCACGAAAATTACACTTCCAATGTTAAGTCCAGTAATCTTATTTAATACAATTATGCAAACCATTGCAGCATTTATGACTTTTGTTCCAGCCTTCATTATTTCGAAGGGAACAGGAGGTCCTTTAGATGGAACACTTCTTTACTCACTCTATTTATTCATTCAAGGATTTGAATTCTTTAATATGGGCTATGCGTCAGCGATGGCATGGATCATGCTTATTATTGTAGGGATTCTAACAGCGATTATCTTTGCTACATCGAAGTTTTGGGTTCACTATGAATCGGAAGGAGGAAAATAAGGATGCAAACAAATACAGAAATCAATACGGCTTCAAAACGCTTTGAAATGCCAAATGTAAAGAAGCCGAAGTGGTGGATTTATCACATCCTTGTTGGCGGGTTTGCTGTGCTTATGCTGTATCCAGTTATATGGCTGTTAATGAGCTCCTTTAAGCCAAGTGATACGATCTTTGTAACAGCGCAATCACTTATTCCGGATCCATTTATTCTTTCAAATTTCGCTCAAGGATGGGAAGGAATTGGCGGAAACTCATTTGGTGTGTTTATTAAGAACACGGTAGTCCTTGTTATCATTACTATGATAGGTCAAGTGATTTCTTCAGCTGTGATAGCATTCGGATTTGCGAGATTAAGCTTCTTCGGAAAAAGCTTTTGGTTTGCTCTAATGATGGTTACACTCATGTTGCCTTATGAGGTCGTTATGATACCTCAGTATATTATCTTTTCAAAATTAGGCTGGCTTGACTCTATAAAACCAATTGCAGTTCCAGCTTACTTTGGTCATCCGTTTTTCATATTCCTTTTAGTTCAATTTATTCGAACAATTCCAAGAGAATTAGATGAAGCAGCAACAATTGACGGATGTGGAACATTCAAGATTTTTTATAAAATCATTTTGCCATTAATTAGACCAGCTTTAGCAACAGTATCGATCTTCTCTTTTTATTGGACTTGGGATAACCTGTTAGGACCTGTTCTTTATTTAAATAGTCCTGATAAATATACTGTTTCAATGGCTTTAAATATGTTCTTAAGTAATGAAACAGTTTCAAACTGGGGAGCTATGTTTGCGATGTCGATTGTTACACTAATCCCTGTATTTGTTATCTTCTTCTTATTCCAACGACATGTTGTTGAAGGAATTAGTACAAGCGGATTAAAGGGTTAAGCTTTAATAGCCTAACCCCTCATCTGAACGTTTTAAGAAATTATTAAAAAAGGAATGGGGCAGAGCTATGGAAACACATGGATTTATGAGTGGTGTAAACAACATACTGGAATGGATTTCACGATTAGCACTATTAAATGTATTGTGGATCGGTTTTTCCTTACTAGGTTTTATTGTCCTTGGTTTTTATCCCGCAACAGTTGCCATGTTTGCTGTTGTGAGAAGATGGGCAATGGGAGATTTTGAGGCACCGGTGTTTTCCGTGTTTTGGAGCTCATATAAAAGCGAGTTTATGAAAAGTAATATGTTCGGAGCTGTTATATCGCTGATTGGAATAATCTTATTCATTGATTTCCTGTTTTTAAAACAAGCTTCTTCAATGGTTCAAAACTTGTTGAACGTTCCTTTTTTAATCATTTCCCTTATTTTTATTTGTTCGTTGCTTTATGTGTTTCCAATGTATGTTCATTACAACATGAAGGTATTGGATGTACTAAAAAATGCATTTTTTGTGATGGTGATGAATCCATTTAAAACACTTATTATGCTGATTAGTTGTGTGGGGTTAGTTATTTTGTTTTCGTTTGCTCCACCACTTATGATCGTTTGCAGTGGAAATGTATTAGCATTGGTCATGTCCAAGCCGGCAATGAATGCGTTTAACAAAGTAAATAAAAAACATGAATCAGTGACCGTTCATCAATAAAGAAAAAGATTTTAAGTAGATAGATCAAGAGTAAATGCTTACAATTGAAATGATGAAGAAACCACTGTTTTTTCATCATTTCAGTCTGTATTTTTCATTA
Organism: Metabacillus sp. RB-C-LZQ-3-1; assembly: GCF_058315175.1. Classification (NCBI taxonomy): domain Bacteria; kingdom Bacillati; phylum Bacillota; class Bacilli; order Caryophanales; family Bacillaceae; genus Metabacillus; species Metabacillus sp. RB-C-LZQ-3-1. Next base: position 307,493 of record NZ_JBZFLI010000003.1, read on the forward strand.
AAAATCCTGTGAAACCCTACTAAACTATAATTATATATGTAAGCATTTACAAAGGATGATTTACTATGAAAAAGCTTTTTCTATTAAGTATTGCCCTATTTGTATTATTATCTTTAACCTCGTGTCAGTCAAATCAACTTCAAGATGAAAGTATCAATGATAAAGAAACCATTACGATCAAGGTTGCATGGTGGGGAGGGCACCCAAGACACGAGTATACGACGAAAATAATCGAACTTTTTGAGAAGAAATATCCAGCTATTAATGTGGAACCTGTTTTTGCAAATTGGGATGATTATTGGAAAAACCTAGCGCCTATGGCTGCAGGAAATCAGCTACCTGATGTCATCCAAATGGATATGGCTTTTTTATCGCAATACGGTGAAAAAGGTTTACTTGAGGATTTATCGTCGTTTATCGAAAACGATACCATTGATACTTCATCTGTTCAGGACAGTGTTGTGAACAGCGGGAAGATCGGTGAGGAATTATACGGCTTTACGATTGGCATAAATGTTCTTTCCGTTATTTCAAATGAAATGCTGTTAGATAAAGCTGGTGTAAAAATCCATGATGAGGCTTGGACATGGGAAGAGATGGAGCAAATGGCATTAGATATTAAGAAGAATGCCAATGTGTATGGATCAAATGGTATGCATCCACCTGATATTTTCTTTCCCTATTACTTAAGAACAAAGGGTGAACAATTTTACAACAAAGAAGGAAATGGCCTTGCTTATAAAGATGATCAATTATTTATTGATTATTTTAATATGCAGTTAAGGCTCATTGAAGGAGAGGCTTTTCCAACCCCTAATGAGGTAGCGGCGGTTAGAGGGATGGAGGATGACTTAATTGTTAATGGGAAGTCAGCGATTTCTTGGAATTATTCCAATCAATATGCTAGTTTTGATCAACTGACAGATACACCTTTAACACTAAATTTACCTCCAGAGCATCATAAAAATAAGGCGCTTTTTTTAAAGCCAAGCATGCTTCTATCTATTCCAAAAAGCTCTAAATATAAGGAAGAAGCAGCTAAATTCATTGATTTTATTGTGAATAATGTAGAAGCGAATAAATTAATGAAAGGTGAACGGGGTGTACCAGTTTCTTCAAAAGTATCTGATGAATTGAAGCCGCTGCTTTCTGAAGAGGAATTGGACATTGTTCATTATGTGGAAAAAGCCGCAAAACTTACAGAGGAAATGTATCCACCAGATCCAACCGGCAGCTCACAGGTAATGGAAGTACTAAAGAATATTTCAGACGAGATTATGTATAAAAAAATAACACCAGAAGAAGGGGCAAAAAAGTTTAGAGACCAAGCAATTGAAATATTACAAAAAGGATAATATGGAGGTTTGAAGGTATGCCAAAATTACAGTTTGATGAAAATGAAATCAAAGATTTGCTAGATAAAGTTGTGAAAAGAACATTTGATATGGACTTTAATTGGGATTGGCCGGGTGGTGTTGCCTTTTATGGAGTTGCCGCTGCATATGAAGCAACAGAAAAGCAGGAGTATATCGATCTATTAAAAGCATGGGTTGATGAATGGCTTGAAGATGGTTTACCAAAGCTTTCGATTAATGGAGTATCAATTGGCCATGCGCTGATTACTCTTTATAACGTAACAGAAGATGAAAAATATTTAAATGTCATTAAAGAAATGGCAGACTACCTTCAAAATGATGCACCGCGATTTGCGGATGGCATCTTTCAGCATACCGTAAATTCTGTAAAGGATGTATTCCCTGAGCAAGCTTGGGTGGATACGATGATGATGGCAGGTTTATTCTTACTGAGAGTTGGTAAGTTACTGGATCGTGAAGATTATTTCAGGGATGGCTTAAAGCAGTACCATGGCCATGAAGATTTCCTTCAAGATTCTGTCACTAATTTGTATTATCACGGATGGGACAATATTGCGAAAAATCATATGTCTTCTATTTATTGGGCTCGTGGGAATGGCTGGGCTGCACTAACAATGGCGAAAGCTCTTGAGTTAATTGAAGTACAGGATCCTTCCTATATGATTATCGATTGCTCCTTACGTGATCAATTAAGCGCATTAGTACGACTTCAAGGTGAGAATGGGCTTTGGCATACAATTGTTGATGATCCAACCTCTTATTATGAAGTTTCCGGATCATCTGCAATTGCAGCTGCCCTTCTTAAAAGGGGGTCTTTATACAATAAATATATTCAAAAATCAATTCATGGCATCATCAACGAAATAGAAGAGGACGGAAAAGTATCAAAGGTTTCAGCAGGAACAGCTGTTATGAATGATGCTGATGGCTATAAGGAGGTACCTTATAAGCGTATTCAAGGGTGGGGGCAAGGATTAACTCTCGTCTTTTTAGCTGAATTATTAAAAAGTAATAGACAAGTATTTCATTAATTTCCTAGATTTCTTGTTTGGAGGAGACAGTATGGAGGAATCCTTTACGATTTATTTAGCAGGCGATTCAACAGTTGCAAACTGCCCAAGCAATGAAGCACCAATGGCTGGGTGGGGGCAAACATTCCATCATTTTTTTCAAGACCATGTTGTGATTATTAATAAAGCAATGGGGGGAAGAAGTTCAAATAGCTTTATTGAAGAAGGCAGACTTGAAGCTATTTTAAATGAAATTCACCCAAATGATTTCCTATTTATTCAGTTTGGTCATAATGATCAAAAATCGTATGGAACAGAACCTTACACAACATTTCAAACGAGTTTAACCGAATATATAACAGGAGCTCGTGCAAAGGAGGCATTTCCTATCTTAATCACTCCTGTTCATCGAAGAAAATTTAATGAAGAAGGAAAGCTGGAAAACACTTTAGGTGACTATCCAGATGCAATGATGCAACTAGCAAAAGAACATGGTGTTCCACTCATTGACTTATGGTCAAAAACAAAAAAGTTATATGAAGATCTTGGCGTAGAAGGATCTAAAAAGCTCTTTACGATTTTTGCTCCTAATGAACAGCCCAATTATCCGGATGGAATTATAGATAATACTCACTTTAGTGAGCATGGGGCAAAAGCCGTCGGGAAATTAGTAGTCGAAGGGATAAGAGAGCTTCAATTACCTATTGCTAGATATGTTCTTGATGTTTAGAAATTAGGACCACGATCTCGTGGTTTTTTAAATTCACATGTAGGGGTGATAGCTTAATGAGGAAAAAACTATACCATGGAGCCGCGTACTATCCTGAATTATGGGATGAGGAAACAATTGAAGAAGATATTAGGTTGATGGAAGAAGCAGGGATTAATGTTGTGAGAATGGGAGAGTTTGCCTGGTCCACAATGGAAAAGGAAGAAGGAAAGATTGATCTGAACTTTTTTGTTAACATCATCAACAGGCTAAACAATCATGGAATTGAGACGGTTATGTGTACACCAACACCTACTCCACCTATTTGGTTAACACACAATCATCCCGAAAGATTACATGTTGATGAAGAAGGACGGGTCATGAGTCATGGATCTAGACAGCACATTTGCACGAATAATGCCTATTTTAGAGAAAGAGCCGCGATCATTACAGAGGAAATGGCTAAAGCTGTAGGCAATTTACCTGGAGTAATTGGATGGCAACTAGATAATGAGTTTAAATGCCATGTTAGTGAATGTATGTGTGAAACATGTAAAGCATTGTGGCACGAATGGTTAGAAGAGCGTTATGGCACGATTGATGCATTAAATGATGCGTGGGGAACCCATATATGGAGTCAATATTATCATTCCTTTGATCAGGTTCCACAGCCGGTTTCAACACCTTTTCTTCATAATTCATCGTTAAGAACAATGTATCAGCTGTTTTCATTTGATAAAATCGCCGAATTTTCTGAAGAACAAGCAGCCATTATTCGTCAATATTCTAAGGCACCAATTACACATAATAGCACAACTTTTTTTCATGTCGATAATGAAAGATTATACAAAGAACTTGATTTTGCTTCATTTGATACGTATGCCGAGAGAAGTAACTTTGCTTCGTATTTATTTAATTGTGATTTATGGAGAAATTTCAAATCGGATAGAGATTATTGGGTTATGGAAACAAGTCCATCACATAGTGCGTCTCTAGCTAGTTATGCAGCCCCGCATCCAAATGGTTATTTAAAGGCAGAGGCTGTTGCGTCATATGCTTTAGGGGGAGAAGCGTTTTGTTATTGGTTATGGAGGCAACAGCGTACAGGCTGTGAACAACCACATGGGTCTGTTATTAGTGCTTGGGGAAAGCCGACTGTTGGGTTTAAAAATGTTAAAGAAGTAGAAGCGGCAAGAAAAGAACTTGAGCCGATCATGACCTCGACTAGACCTTTACAAGCTGAGGTAGCGATCACTTATTCTGATAAAGCAAGGGCTTATTTAAAAACAGAGCCACATAAAGGGTTAGATTATCGTTCCCTCATTATCCCATTTTACGAGAATGTACTATCAGCTGGCTATCATCGTGATTTGCTGCCAGAAGGGGCAAAACTAGAAGGCTACAAATTATTATTCACTCCATTTGTCCATTATGTATCTCATGACTATCTTCAAAAAGCTACGAAGTTTGTAGAGGAGGGTGGGATCTGGATTGTTGGTCCACTTACAGGAGGAAGAACTGAAAACCATACAATCCATACAGATGCAGCATTAGGACAGCTAGAACAACTAGCTGGTGTGGAAACACTTTATACGTATCCAATGGATGGAACAGAATCTTATGGTGAATTTATGGGAGTTACAGCTCCATTAAGCTTGTGGAGTTCAGTTTTTCAACCAAAAGCAGGTAAAGCTGTAGGAACAATTAAGGGCGGCAACTCGGACGGAGCTGCTTTTATGACGGAGCATAAGCGTGGTAAAGGGAAAATTGTCATGATCGGTTCACTTCCTGCAGGAGAGTTGGGAGACCTCTTGCTGACAAAATGTATCGATCATTATGCAAAAGAAGCCGACGTACAACTTAAAACAGATGTATCAAAAGGTACGATCGTTGCTCCGCGAACCCGACAGGATGAAACGATCTGGGTGGTTGTCAATATGGATGGAGCAGGAGGAGTTGTGTCTTTACCTAATAATGGAATTGATCAAGTGACAGGAAAACGATTAGAAAAAGGACAGATTGAAATTGGACCTTTTCAGCATAAAATCATCACGTTTCGGATGAACAATGAACAGGGGGGAGAGTTTTCTCATGAAGAACTTACAATCAGTTAAAATCGCCTATATAGGCGGGGGCTCAAAAAGTTGGGCAAGAAGTTTAATGAATGACCTTGCTTTAGAAAGCAGGATATCAGGTACTGTTGCCTTATATGATCTAAACTATGAGGCTGCTGTCCAAAATGCAAAGATTGGTAATCGGATATCACAATTAGATGATGCCAAAAGTGATTGGAAGTATGAGGCAGTTAGCACGATGGAGGAAGCTTTAGTAGAAAGTGATTTTGTTATTATCTCAATCTTGCCTGGATCATTTGAAGAAATGGCGTCAGATGTTCATACTCCTGAGAAATATGGAATCTATCAATCTGTTGGCGACACAGTCGGTCCAGGTGGACATGTTAGAGCGCTGCGGACTATTCCTATGTATGTCGAAATTGCAGAATCAATTAAGAATCATGCTCCGAATGCTTGGGTCATTAATTATACGAATCCAATGTCACTTTGTACACGTACACTTTATGAAGTATTCCCTGATATCAAAGCATTTGGATGTTGTCATGAAGTATTTGAAACACAGCATTTGCTTGGAGAAGTCGTGAAAGAGTATTTTAACGTAGAAGTTGAGAAACGCTCTGATATTAAAGTCAATGTACTCGGAATTAATCATTTTACGTGGATTGATCAAGCAAGCTATAAAAATATCGATCTTATGCCATACTACAAACAATTTGCTGAAAAATATGCTGAAAAAGGTTTTGAAAAGGAAGAAGGGAAATGGAAGAACAGCGTGTTCTCTTCTTGTCACCGTGTAAAATTTGATCTATTTAAAAAATATGGGTTAATCGCCGCGGCAGGGGATCGTCACTTAGCTGAATTCATGCCGCCAATTTATTTAAAAGATCCAGAAACAGTTGCCTCATGGAAATTTCATTTAACAACAGTTGATTTTCGTAAGGAAGACTTAAAGAAGAAGATGAGTGAAAACCAAGCATTGATTGAAGAAACGAAGCAGCTTGAGGTGAAAGCTTCAGGGGAAGAAGGCGTTAAGATTATCCAAGCCCTTCTAGGTTTAGAGGAATTCGTCACAAATGTTAATTTTCCGAATAAGGGTCAAATTGAAGGCTTGCCATTAGGAGCAATTGTTGAAACAAATGCTGTATTCAGAAGAGACTCTGTACAACCAGTGTTTGCTGGAAAGCTGCCGCTTGATATTCATAACATGGTTCACAGGCATGTGCTAAATCAAGAGTCGATCTTGCAAGCAGCGTTAACAAAGGATAAAGCGCTTGCACTTAATACATTCATTAATGAGCCCCTTCTTGCCATTGATCGTACAGAAGCTGAAGCATTATTTGAGGAAATGCTTCAGAACACAAAGCACTATTTACCTGGATGGGCTATTTAAACGAATGAATCCCGAATAATGGTTTTACCATTTTCGGGATTTCCTTTTTATACTACTAAAAAGTTTTAAAATTTTATGGGTGACTTTTGCCATTAGGACTTGGCAATAAGCTCGTTTTTTCTAATCGGGAGTTCTTGATGTGAATCTCACTGTTTTTTAAACGATAAAGTCTGTTATCTACATGTTTTTCTAAAAGGATCCATTTTAAAATAAAAAGGATTATTAATTTAGGATTCTTCAAAATGTAAGGGTTTCCAAAACTTGGGAGGTGTAAAGGGAGTTACGAAGTAGTTGATGTAAGAAATAGAAAGCGGCATTAGGGGATTCAAAAAATGGGAGGTAATGTTTTGTGGGGAAAAGTTTAACCAAAAGATTTTCTGTGTTCACAAGTACAGTTATGTTAACTTCTATGTTTAGTGGACTAGCACCAATAGCTACTCCTTCGGTTACAGCTGCAGATGATGTAAAGAACTTAAAATTTGACTTTGGATCTGCTTCAAGTCCTGTTGCTGAGGGATACAACCAAGTAGCCAATACATTGGTTTATACACCTGAAAAGGGGTATGGATTCAGCTCAGCAGTTGATTTTCGTGACAGAGGGGAACCCGATGCATTATTAAGAGATTTTGCTCTTGCAGGCGGAAGGGAATTTAAGGTGGATCTTCCAAATGGGGAATATGCAGTCAGAATAAAAAGCGGTGATTATATTGCTTCAAATCGTACTAGCTTCTCAATTGAAGAGAAATCATATGGTTCCATTTCATCTAGTGCTGCTAAGTATGAGGAGCTCCAAGCAAATACTGAAGTTACAGACGGACAACTCAATATCGCCATTGGTGAAAATGGACGGATTAATTCACTAGAAATTATCCCCATGATCGCTCCAGGTGGATTAGAAGTAGCAGACAAGAAGCTAGGTACTGAATCAAGTGTATCGTTGAAATGGAACACCGTGGACGGTGCTAATAGCTACAATATATATAGAAAGCTGGATGGAGAAGAAAATGCCATACAAATTGGAAGTACGGAAAATGGAGAATTTATCGATACCACTGCACAGCTCGGATTTACATACAAATATACGGTTACTCAAATTAATGAAGGTGGTATTGAGTCAACACCAAGTGATGAAGTAACTGTAGATGTATTTGATGAAAAGACACAAGCTCCAGGTGAGCCTGCTCAGCTTGCCCTTACTAAAGCTGAAAAGGATTCAATTGAAATCAATTGGAAATCAATAGATGGTGCGGTTATGTACTATATTTATCGTTCAAAATCAGAAGATGGATCATATTCCTTAGTAGGTACGTCTCAAGAGCCAACATTTATTGATTCTGTTGCTACCACAACAAATTATTATTACAAAATTAGTGCAGTAAATTTAGGGGGCTTCTCTGAACTTTCAATCCCACTTAAAACGCCTATTGCCAATACAATGGTTCGCCAAATGGAAGAGCTTGGCCGTGACCTTGTTGCAGTAAAGGTAGAAGAAGGGGTATATGTAAGCTGGCGTTTGTTAGGTACTGATTCTGAGAGTACAGCTTTTAATCTTTACCGTGATGGAAAGAAAGTCAATGATAAACCTATTGCGACTAGCACGAATTATGTTGATTCAAAAGGAACAGTTGATTCTGAATATGAAGTTCGCGAAGTAATAAATGGAAAAGAACAGCCAACAGCTGATAAAGCTGAAGTGTTAAGCAATCAATACTTTGACATTCCTCTTCAAAAACCAGAAGGCGGGACAACCCCTGATGGAGTCGAATATTCTTATAGTGCAAATGATGCCAGTGTGGGTGACCTTGATGGTGATGGTGAATATGAAATCATTTTAAAATGGGATCCATCCAATTCAAAGGATAATTCACGGTCCGGCTATACTGGAAATGTATATATTGATGCATATAAATTAGATGGTACTCGTTTATGGAGGTTGGATTTAGGGAAAAACATCCGAGCTGGAGCTCATTATACTCAGTTCCTGGTATATGATTTTGACGGTAATGGCAAATCTGAGGTTGTGATGAAAACAGCTGATGGTACAAAGGATGGACAAGGCACGATTATCGGAGATGCTAATGCAGATTACCGAAATTCAGGCGGTTATGTTTTAAGTGGTCCAGAATACTTAACTGTATTTGAAGGAGCAACTGGAAAAGCATTAACAACAACAGAATATGATCCGCCAAGGGGAAATGTAAATGATTGGGGAGACGGGTATGGAAACCGAGTTGACCGTTTTCTTGCCGGTGTAGCGTATTTAGATGGAAAAACACCGAGCATTATCATGGCTCGCGGGTATTACACAAGAGCTGTTTTAACAGCCTATAACTTTAAAAATGGTGAGCTTACAAAGCTTTGGAATTTCGATACAAATACTCCTGGAAATGAAGAATATCGTGGACAAGGTAACCATAGCATGAGTATTGCAGACGTCGACTTTGATGGGAAAGATGAAATTATTTATGGTGCGGCTGCAATTGACCATGATGGGACAGGCTTGCATACTACAGGCTGGGGGCATGGTGATGCTCAGCATGTAAGTGATTTAGATCCAACTAGACCTGGACTTGAGATTTTTGGTGTACATGAAAGTGCGGGTTCACCTTATGGATTATCATTCCGTGATGGCGAAACAGGTGAAATTATCTGGGGTGTAAAAACTGGTAGAGATACAGGTAGAGGTGTTTCAGCTGATGTGGATCCTCGTTATCCAGGTGCAGAGGCTTGGGCAATCGGAGGAGCGTGGAATGATAGAACAGGTGGCATCTATACAGCAAAAGGCGAAAAAATCGGTACAAACATTCCAACTTCTAACTTTGCGATTTGGTGGGATGGTGACTTACTTCGCGAATTATTAGATCATGATTTTGATGAAACAGAAGGTAGTCATAGATACGGTTTAGGTGCTGCCAAAATTGATAAATGGAATCCTGAAACAAATAGTCTGGACAATTTATTAACAGATAATGAAGTAACGTCTAATAACTGGACAAAAGGAAATCCGGCTTTACAAGCTGATCTACTGGGAGACTGGAGAGAGGAAGCCATTTGGAGATTAAATGATAGCAGTGCTTTAAGAGTTTATACTACAACAGATGTTACAGAACACCGTATTCCAACTCTTATGCATGATTCACAATACAGAGTTGCGATCGCATGGCAGAATGTAGGGTACAATCAACCTCCTCACCCAAGTTACTTTCTAGGGCATGACATGGAAAAAGCTCCATTCCCTGCTATTCATACTGGGAAAGTTAAAGAAGTAAGTTTTCAAGTAGAACCAGAAGTTCTGAATACAAAAAGCAAGAGTGGTGAGAATGCTATTACTATTACAGTTGACCTTTCATCCAACATTGAAGGGACCGTTAAAGTAGTCAAGCTTCATGTAAATGGAATAACAATTTTTGGAAAAATCATTCAAAATGATCAAGAGGTTAAAATCAAAGTAGATCGTCAGGAGATCATTTCTGCATTAGAAACAATAAAAGGTGAGATTGACGTGACGCTAACAGGTTATGTTGATTCAGGACTAACATTTACTGGAAGTAGTAAATTGAAAGTTAAATAAATTACGATTATGAGAGAGGAATAATGGTGAACATTGTTCCTCTTTTTTTATGAACTGATAATTACACTGTTTTCCTGAGAAATTAAACGGTTTTTTATATGTTCATAAACAAACTTGATCCTTATAATGGGCTTTAGCCTCTTGTGAAAAGGCTTACAAAATAGTTGTGAATACCAAAAAGAAGGAGGAATCAAAGTAGTCTTTTAAAAGAAAACATCTAGAAGAAAGAGTAACCCCAGCAATGAGATGACCTACTATATCTTTCTATTAACTAAAAGTAATCAATACAGAAATTGTTCCCCTCAAGCAATTAGTACACTTTTTCTACTACGAATGAAAAACGAAAGGTGATGAATGAAGCTTGAAAAAACAATCTTTAACGAAAAAACTATTATCCTTATCAATCGCAGCACCACTATTAATGACTGGTTTTCAAAGTAGTTCCTTAGCAGCCTCCCCGAAAGGAGATCATGGAACTGCTGTTCAATTAGAATATCTCGACAGAGGACTAGTAGCAGCAAGCACATCAGAAGGTGTCTTTTTAAGCTGGCGCTTACTTGGAGATGAAATTTCAGGTTATTCCGATTCAGGTTTAACTGGTGTGAATTTTCATGTATTTCGTGACGGACAAAAGATTGGAACTGTTGAAGATAGTACAAACTTTTTAGATCCAAATGGTGCAGCTACATCCAAGTACTATGTGTCAGCTGTGAAAGATGGAAAGGAAATAGATCAAAGCAGTGAAACGACACCATGGAAAAATACATATTACGATTTAAAACTAAAAAAACCAGCAGATGGGGTCACACCTAGCGGAGAGGCTTATTCCTATAGAGCAAATGACATGAGCGTCGGTGATGTGGATGGTGATGGCCAATACGAATTTTTTGTTAAATGGGATCCGACTAATTCAAAGGATGTGTCACAAAAAGGGTATACAGGTAATACATATATTGACTGTTACACCTTTGATGGCACCTTGCTTTATCGAATTGACCTTGGAGTAAATATTCGCTCTGGTGCCCATTATACACAATTTTTAGTCTATGACTTTGATGGTGATGGAAAAAGTGAGCTTATGTTTAAAACAGCTCCAGGGACGAAAGTGATCAACTATGATAAAAACGGACAGGTAACTTCAGAAGAGTATATTACGATGCTGAAAGAAGATACAAAAGCTGGGTACAGTCATCAGGATGACTACCGGATGAACAGTGAAGATTTTTATAACCATGTTGTTGATATGTTTAAAAATTGGCATAACCATGAAGAAGTTGTGAACGGAAATTGGCCAGCAACACTTGAGGAATGCTTCGGAATTGAAAAGCAGTACGATTATCCACTCTCTACTGAGGATGCAAAAGCATTGGCTGATTATTTTATCGATGAATATGCCCCAAGTCGAAGTGCCCGCAACGATTTAAGAGATTTTGAAGGATTTATTTTAAAAGGTCCTGAGTACTTAACCGTTTTTGAAGGTGAAACTGGAAAAGAACTTGAAACAATTCGTTATAAATATGAGCGTCATGATGATGGCTTAATGTGGGGAGATTATGCAATGTCCAGAATTGAGCCAGGCAATCGGGTTGACCGTTTCTTAGCTGGTGTTGCCTATTTAGATGGCCAAAAGCCTTCTGCTATATTCTCAAGAGGCTATTACACAAGAGCAACAATGGTTGCTTATACTTGGGATGGTAAGCACCTAAAAGAACAATGGGACGTTGATAGTGGATGGACTCCAATGACAAATCCGTTTAATGATGGACCACATGGACGATTAGGTACTAGTGAAGAGTATGGATCTCTTACAACTCAAGGTGCCCATTCACTAAGTACAGCTGATGTGGATGGAGATGGAAAGCAGGAAATTATTTACGGATCCGCAACAATTGATCACGATGGTTCGTTATTGTACAGCTCAAGTGATGTGATGCCGCCAGAAAGTGCAACCCCTGGTGTTACGGCTGGTTTAGGACATGGTGATGCCTTACATGTGGCAGATATTGACCCAGATCGTGAAGGACTGGAAATCTTTATGGTTCATGAAGGTGGGCGATACGCACCATATGGTTATGCACTTCGAGATGCTGCAACAGGTGAAGTTATCTATGGTGGATATACTGGAAAAGACACAGGAAGAGGTATGGTTGGTGACGTTGATCCTGACCATAAAGGACTTGAAACCTGGGCTGTTGGCCTTTGGACAGCAGATGGAACTAAGATAAATAATAGTATACCAGGTACGAATATGAATATTAAATGGTCAGCAGACATGACAACTCAAATTGTTGATGGAGCCGTTGATCAAACCCCGACAATCAAGGATTGGAAAAAAGGAACGGTTTTAACAGCTGCAAATACCCGAACAAATAATCATACTAAAGGCAACCCTTCCTTAGTCGCTGATATCTTTGGTGACTGGAGAGAAGAATTGCTTGTGAGAACAGAGGATAGTGAAGCAATCCGGATTTATTTAAGCTCAGACGTTACAGATCGAAAGCTTTACACACTAATGCATGACGCACAATATCGAACAGGTATTGCATGGCAAAATGTAGGCTATAATCAACCTTCATACCCAAGCTTCTATTTTGCTTCAGATACTGAGTGGAGCAAGGTGCCAAATCCTGATATTTTTATGCCTGGTGAATTAACTGCCCTAATAAGCATATTCGAAATGTATGTTGAAAAGAATGAGATAAACGGATCCCTTGAACCAAAACTCGAAAACTCCTTAAAACAGGCTCAGCATCATGTAGATAAAGGCTCATATAACGAGGGCATTTCATTCTTAGAAAAGTTCTTAAAAGAGTTGAATGATGAAAACTCGGTCAATAATGCAACTGAAAAAGCCAAATCTATCTTAACTGCTCAAGCAGAAAAAATGATTGAAAATCTTAGGAGTAACCTATAACGATATTTAGGGTCAAAGCAACTATACTAAGTGCTTTGACCCTATTTTAGAGCGATTATAATTAAGTCAAATTTTGTCAAATGATAGATTATTAAAGAAAGTTGAAAGATTTATATGGAAACTTGATAGATTTATTACCAAAGTTGATAGATTCCAGTCAATAGTTGATAGATTTTCAAAGAAAGTTGCAAAAACATAACCGAAACGATTCATACGCCAAATAAAACCCCTAACGAACGTCCTGAATTTTTTCCGAAGGAAGAATCAAGGGAAGGGTTAATCCAAAAAAGAGGCAAATAGTTATACAGGAAAAGATTGAAGTATTTTCCTGTATAACTTATAATAAGAATAAATGTTAACGTGTGCATTTTGGGGTAACAGTAGATTTTAATAGTGTCATTATTTAGTATCTACTAAAATGTTCACGTTTTCAAAAAATGAAACAAAGGGGCTGAAGCAATTGAGTACATTTATGGGAGAAAATTTTTTATTATCAAATGATGTAGCGGTGGATTTATATCATCAATATGCTAAAAACCTGCCAATTATTGATTATCACTGTCATCTTAGTCCGCAGGAAATTTATGAAGATAAAAAGTTTGCTAACATCACAGAGGCTTGGCTGTATGGAGATCATTATAAGTGGAGAGCAATGAGAGCAAATGGGGTTGAAGAGGAGTATATTACAGGTTCAGCCAGTGATTATGAGAAATTTCTTGCTTGGGCAAAAACAATCCCAATGACAATTGGAAATCCGCTCTATAATTGGACACATCTTGAGCTGCAGCGATTCTTTGGAATTTACGAGCTTTTAAATGAAAAAACGGCTCCAATGATTTGGGAAAAAGTAAATGAATTACTAAATAAAAAAGAGTTTTCGGTTAGAGAGCTAATCAAAAAGTCTAATGTTGAAGTGATCTGTACAACAGACGATCCAGCTGATTCATTAGAATATCATCAAAAGCTAAAAAACGAAGCTGATTTCAATGTTCAGGTATTACCGAGCTTTAGACCTGATAAAGGATTGGAAATAAATCGTGATAGTTATTGTGAATGGGTTAAAAAGCTATCAGAAGTATCAGGAAAAGAAATGACAAGCTATGATGATTTCTTAACAACACTCGAAGAAAGAATAGACTTTTTCCATTCACTTGGTGGAAGGGTGTCAGATCATGCTATTGATACGGCTATGTTTATGGAAGCTGATAAAGCGGAAGTCGATGAAATCTTTAAAAAGTCATTATCTGGTGAAAAAGTGACACTCGAAGAAGAAATGAAATATAAATCTTATACACTTGTTTTCTTAGGAAAAAAATATGCAAGCTTAGGATGGGCGATGCAATTACATATTAATGCCCTGCGAAATAATAACACTCGAATGTTTGAAAAATTAGGTCCTGATACAGGGTTTGACTGCATGAATGACGATCTTATCGCAAAGCCGTTAGTTCAGCTGCTTGACGCACTGGATAAGGAGGATGCACTTCCGAAAACGATTCTTTATTCCTTAAATCCTAGAGATAATCAGGTGCTTGCTAGTATTATTGGAAGCTTCCAGGGTGGCGGCATTAAAGGGAAAATTCAATTCGGTACAGCATGGTGGTTTAATGATCATAAGGAAGGAATGCTTGATCAAATGAAGGCTCTTGCCAATGTTGGGGTATTTAGTCAATTTATTGGCATGTTAACAGATTCAAGAAGCTTTTTATCTTATACAAGACATGAATATTTTAGAAGACTTGTTTGTGGTCTAATTGGGGAATGGGTAGAAAGTGGAGAAGTCCCAAATGATCATGAACTGCTTGGACAAATTGTTCAAGGAATTTCATATCATAATGCAAAAGAATATTTTCAGTTTAAGGAACTGATGGTCCGAGGATAAGGACTGTGATACCCTAATTGAAAAGGAATTGAAAGTAGGTAATGAAGTGGGAGTTACAATCAAGGATATAGCAAAAATCGCTAATGTTTCACACACAACAGTATCAAGAGCACTTAATAATAGCCCATTAATCAAGGAAAAAACAAAGCAGAAGATCATTCAAATTGCTAATCAATTAAATTACTCACCTGACGTTCATGCAAGAAGCTTGGTTTTACAAAAATCATATACAATTGGACTGTTTTTTACGAGTTTATCGAATGGTACATCTTCTAGTTTTTTGTCTGAAACAATAAAAGGTGTGAATACGGTCATTGATGAAAACTATAATTTATATATTAAGGGAATCCAAGATGTTAAAGATTTTTCAATGATTACTCGTAAAAGGTTTGATGGCATCATTTTGATGAGTCAAAGTGAAAGTGACAATTCTTTTATTTATCATGTCATTGAAAAGGAAATCCCGCTTGTTGTTTTAAACAGACAAATTGAAGAGAGTTCTGTGGTGAATGTGCTATCTAATGACCAAGAAGGTGTGTATGAAGCGATTCAGTTATTGATCCAGCATGGACATCAAAACATTGCGATTATTGAGGGAACTCCACATTTCAAATCTTCACAAGAACGTAAGAATGGCTATTTAAAAGCTTTAATGGAATTTAAGCTGCCAATTCTTCCGGAGTATATGGTAAAGGGTAATTATGATATGGAAAGTGGCTTTGAGGCAATGAAAACATTATTAGCCCTCGATAATTGCCCGACTGCTGTTTTTTGTTCAAATGATGATATGGCAATAGGTGCCATGAAAGCGATACATGAAGAAGGCCTAGCTATTCCATCTGACATTTCAATTATTGGGTTCGATGATATTGGATTTTCAGAGTATACCTCACCAGCCCTTACGACGGTCAAAAGACCGATTGAAGAAATAAGTATGGTTGGAGCGGAAAAACTGTTACAAGTAATGGATAAAGGTAAAGGTGAAGAAGGAACAACTTTTCTCACTACAAATGTGGTTACTCGCCACTCAGTTGCTGATGTAAAGTAAAGAAAGATAGTTGAGCTTACGAATGGGGCTCAGCTATTTTTTCAATAAAATGTTAACGTGTGCAAATATTGGAGGGATGATGATGGATCAAATATCAAAAAAATTATATAAAGAGTATACAACGTATCCTGAAAAAGTATTGCAATTTGGAACGGGAAATTTCCTGCGCGCCTTTTCAGATTGGCAAATTCATGAGATGAATAAGAAAAATTTGTTCAATGGCCAAGTGGTTGTTGTCCAATCAACATCAAAAGGTGCTGTTGATACAATTAATGAACAAGATGGCTTATATACCCTATATTTACAAGGCATGAAAGAAAATAAGCCAGTAAGTGAGCATGAAGTCATTAGTAGTATTAGCCGGGGTATAAATATTACGAGTGAATATGATGAATATTTAAAGCTAGCCAAAAATCCCGAATTACGTTTTATTATTTCCAATACAACAGAAGCAGGTATTCAATATCATAAAGAAGACCTTCTGACAGATCAGCCACAAAAAAGTTTTCCAGGGAAATTAACAGCCCTTTTATATGAGAGGTATCAAGCTTTTAAAGGGGATCAAAGCAAGGGCTTTATTATTTTTCCTTGTGAATTAATTGAAGATAATGGAAAAGAGCTTAAAAAAATCGTGTTAAAATATGCGGATACCTGGAGGTTAGAACCTCAGTTTTCTGAATGGGTCGAGGAAGCAAATACATTTTGCAATACACTAGTGGATCGCATTGTTCCTGGATTTCCAAAAGATTCGATTCAAGAAAAAACAGAGGAGCTAGGCTATATTGATCATTTAATGGTAGTAGGTGAACAGTTCCATCTATTTGTTATTGAAGGGCCATCTTTCATTAAAGAAGAGTTTCCAGCAGAGCAAGCAGGTCTGAATGTACATGTAGTCGATGATTTAAGCTCGTACAGATTAAAGAAAGTACGAATCTTAAATGGCGCCCATACTGCGATGACACCTGTAGCTTATTTATGTGGAATTAATACCGTTTGTGAAGCTGTGACGAATAATCTTACTAAACAATTTGTTGAAAGAGTTATATATAATGAGATTATTCCAACATTGCCTTTTCCAAAAGAGAATTTGCACCAATTTGCAGAAGATGTACTAAATCGATTCAAAAATCCATATATACACCACTATTTATCTAGTATTTCTTTAAATTCGGTTTCAAAGTTTCAAGCACGTATGTTGCCTACATTGCTCGAATATATAGAAAGGTTTGGGGTTTTACCTAAAGCCACTGTCTTTTCATTAAGTGCATTGCTATATTTTTATAAAGGTAAGCGTGGAGATGAATCAATTTCTCTTGTTGATGATGAATCTACTTTACACTTATTTAATGAATGTTGGGCATTATATGCTGATAATATTGAAGAACTTGTTTTAACCGTCCTTTCAAAAGAAAAATTGTGGGGTGCTGATTTAACCGAAGTTCCACAATTAGCTGAATCAGTTACGCACCAATTAAAGACAATCAATCAATTCGGAATGAACGTGGCTTTAACACAATTCATGCAACAGAAGGGTGAGAAAAATGAAAGCGTTTATTAAAATTAAGGAATCTGATAATGTTGCAGTGGCGATTCGCAAAATTGATCAAGATCAAATAATTGAGGTAGACGGTACGACGATTCAATTAAAAGAGACTGTTAATAAAGGACATAAATTTGCACTAAAGCCAATTCCAAAAGGTGAAAATGTCGTGAAATACGGCTTCCCAATTGGGCATGCTAGTCAACATATAGAAGCGGGCGAATGGGTTCACACGCATAATACGAAAACAAATTTGTCAGGTGTGGAGGAATATGAGTATAAGCCAAAGGTTCAAACTGAGCAACCCCCCAAAGCTCATTACACATTCAAAGGATATAGAAGAAAAGATGGCAAGGTAGGGATTCGTAATGAACTTTGGATCGTGCCAACCGTAGGATGTGTGAATGGTATTGCTGATCAAATGATTCGAGTGTTTCAGGAAAAAGTCGGGGACATCGCTCCATTTGAACATATACAAGTTCTAAAGCATAATTACGGATGTTCTCAGCTTGGTGATGATCATGTTAATACAAGAACGATCTTAGGAAACGCCGTTAAGCATCCAAATGCAGGTGGGGTTTTAGTTTTAGGACTAGGCTGTGAAAACAACGACATCAATGAATTTCAAGAAATGCTTGGGGAGTTTGATTCCTCACGAGTAAAGTTTTTACGCTCACAGGATGTGATGGACGAAGTAGAAGAGGGAGTAAAGCTCCTGCTAGAAATTTACGAGAATGCTAGAGATGACCGCCGTGAAGACATTCCGTTATCTGAATTGAAAATTGGACTAAAGTGTGGAGGATCAGACGGTTTTTCTGGTATAACAGCAAATCCATTATTAGGGCAATTTTCCGACTATTTAGTAGCTCATGGCGGGACAACAGTATTAACAGAAGTACCTGAAATGTTTGGGGCAGAGGAAATTTTGATGGAGCGAGCAAAAAGTGAAGAGGTCTTTGAGCAAATTGTCAACCTTATCAATGATTTTAAACGATATTTTGAACGACATGATCAGCCTGTCTATGAAAATCCATCACCTGGTAATAAAGCAGGCGGAATCACGACACTTGAAGATAAATCACTCGGCTGTACACAAAAAGCAGGAACGTCTCAAGTTGTGGATGTATTAAAATATGGGGAAGTTCTAAAAACAAAAGGTCTAAACCTACTAAGTGCGCCCGGCAATGATTTAGTTGCATCTTCAGCTTTAGCTGCTGCTGGTTGTCAATTAGTGTTATTCACAACAGGAAGAGGAACGCCATTAGGTACATTTGTCCCGACGATTAAAATCTCAACAAATACGCAAATTTATGAAACAAAACCGCATTGGATTGATTTTAATGCTGGAACGCTAATAGATGGTCAATCTCAGGAAGAGTTGTTGGAAGATTTTATTTCGTATATTGTAAATGTTGCGAGTGGGGAAAAAGTAAATAATGAGAAAAATCATTTTAGAGAAATTGGTATTTTTAAAACTGGTGTGACGTTGTAAACATAAAAGCTTCAATCCCTGCTATACGGATTGAAGCTTTTATTTGTTTGTTATTTACTTTTTGAAGCTAACCATTCCATAAGGGTTACTGTTTTCCCGTCAATGTTTTTCTCTACATTATTGTTATAAACATAAATCCATGACCAGTGACCATGATATTCGTATGGTGTACCATTTGCGTTTTTGTATAATCCAGATGTATCGACAACGTTATCGAATAAGGAGAGATGAACATCCTCAGCCCCTGCCTCCATTAAACGATTATAAGTTGGAACAACATATTGTTCAGGAGGTACGACATCATCTGTTTTCGCATGAATAAACCAGATAGGCAGGTTTTTCATTTTTTCAATCTCATCATCTGTGATTAGTGTATCTTTAAGTGCTTCACAAGTTGGAAAAGCAGCGGCAAAATACTCAGGATAATCACGAATCATCAGCATGGTCATATATCCGCCGTTAGAATCTCCGCCGATGTATACTCTGTTAGGATCGATGTCATCATTTTTTGCTACATAATCCTTGATTAACGATATTAACGCATTTTGATATTTGGACGTACCATCGCCAAATCCTGTGAATCCATCCATCCAGAAAGTTGGTGTTTGAGGAGCAAGTACATAGGCCCCATCAAAATAGGATTGAATTTCATCCGAGGCAAAGTTTGCCGCTTTGTTTCCGGAAATAGCAATTGTAGGGTCTGTTCCACCTTCACCTGCTCCATGAAGCCAAATGATTAACGGGTTTTTCCCCTTATCTTTTGCTGGTGAAAAGTCGGCGTAAGTAAGTGTGATTTCATCATATGTAGCCTGTCCAGTTGAAAAATTATCTACTAGTTCTCTAACACCACCATTAAATGTGTCCACGACTAAACCTGAAATGCTTCCTGCTGTAGTTTCAATTGCTTCTTTTTGAGTAATTGTATAGGTATTCTCGTTCCAATCATTATATCCCGAGCCAGCCCAATCATAGTGAATCGCTGACCCTAAGGAAATATCTGGACCAATTTGCATTTCTAATACAACATAATTTCCAGTCTGTACAACCGGGTTTCCATTTTTATCAGCAACATAAGCTTTCGTCACATTTCGTGATCCCTCTTCTAAAAATGGTGCAGATAAACGGCTATCGCTCCTTGAGACATGGACATCAAATGTGTCTGACGTTACAGAATCCTTCGGTATTGGTTTTCCAACGTCAACAATAACTTTTGTAATCGCAGCACCCCAATCTTCAATTTCTGTTACTGTTTTGTAGGATGTTGGTTGGGTCTTCAATTCTTTTGCCTCTCCTTCCGATGTAAAAAAAAGTGTGGAACCAGCAACTAATGTACTTAACATCGCTGTTTTGGCATGTTTTTTCATACCTGCGAACAAATGAAAAACCTCCTTGGAATGGATTTATAAAACGCTTACATAGTTAGTTTAATAGACTTTCTTCATGAAGACCTGTCTTTTTCTAGCTAAAAAAAGGTCAATTCTTGATTTCGAACTCAGAAGCATCAGCTTTTTTCGATTTATTCATTTTTCGATATTGACTTGGTGTCATGTGGTAAACAGACTTAAACACCCTTGTATAAGACTTTTCACTTGGAAAACCATGCTTTAATGCAATATGAATGACTGGCAAATCAGTATTCATTAAATCAGGATAGGATTTCTCAAGGCGAATTGTATGGATATAATTGAGTACAGTCATACCAATATGCTTGAAAAAAAAACGGGAAAAGTACTCTGAAGATAAATTAAACTGTGCAGCCAGGTGATCGATGGCTAGATTTTGATTGTAATGTTCTTTTATGTAATTCGTTATCGATGTTAACCTATCCAAATACTTATTGGATTTAATGGCAGGACTATTTTTTTTCTCCTCTTTGAAGTTGTTTAGTAATTGATAGATTAATTGATATGATAGACCTGTTAAGTTAATGTGTGCCAAGGGATCAGATTCTTTATTAAGATATTGTGCAACAATTTCGTTTATTAATAATCGTAACTTTTCAAACTTCTTTATTCTAATAGGATCTACTTCATGAATGGAGATACAATGAAACACAATTTGATCATAGTTTTTATAGATCGCTTTCATAAATTCATACTTTATAAAGATCGTAACTGCCCTCCGATTTTTACCTGTAGTCACTGAAAAAGAATGAATCGAATTTGAATTAATTAACACGATATCTCCTTCATTTGATTCATATTCTATACCATCTGTATAAATTTGATCAATTTTCCCAGAAAGAACATAGGAAATTTCGATATTCTCGTGCCAATGCCTGGGAATGAACATTTCTTCATCTGAGGTATGAAGGATGACTTTAATAGGCAAATCATCATCGGTTTTTACCAACTCATATTTGTAATCCATTTCAGAAACCCCTCCGGATGCTTCACGTTTTTTTAGCTATGATCATATCCCAAACCTAATTGAAAGAAAAGAAAAACTTTAATAGTTTATAAAAAATAAATGTAAATCATGAAAGTGATTGGTAGAAGTCAGTAAAGGGGTGGAATTTTGAGGTGATCACATTTGAAGTCAGAATAGTGCTAGAAAGCAGTCAGTTTTTATGTAGTGCAAGAAATGAAAACGTTTTATAATGGATTTGGAGATATATTCCTACTAGTGATTTATTTAAACGATTTGAAAGGGGAAGAAAATAGGATGACTACTACAATCGGACTTAACTTATTCTCTGTATTTAGAGAATTAAATGAAGATTATTTTGGAACGTTGGAAAAGATTGCTGGAATGGGGTACAAAAATTTGGAGCTTATTTCTGCGAATTTTTCAACAGGAGAAAGATTTGCAGATACATTTACTGTTCAAGCAATAAAAAGGAAATTTGATGAGCTTGGCTTACGAGCATTTGCTGCACATGAAGGTGTTGCACCGGGAATGGCTCTTGTCGATGGAAACTGGGATAAAATCATTGAAGAAAATGCCGTGCTTGGTTGCGAGTCAATTGTAATGCCGATGACATTTATTAGTACACATGATGAAGCGTTAAAAACGGCTGAAGAATTAAATATCATTGCTGAAAAATGCAAAAGAGCAGGACTAGACTTTTATTATCATAACCATGCGCATGAGTTTAGACAAATTGGTGAAAAAACAATATTTGATATTTTAGTAGAAAATACAGATCCTGAAGCTGTTAAATTTGAGCTGGATCTTGTTTGGGTAACAAGAGGTGGACATGATCCAATGAGTGTTCTTGAAAAACTAGGAAAACGCTGTGACATGATTCATCAAAAAGATCTAGGTCTACATGTAGATAACGTGAATGTTCTCTCTGCCAGAAAGCAGGATGAAGAGATTGAAACAATAAAAATTTATCGTGAAGTTGTACAACCAACCGACTTTGTAAATCTTGGAACAGGCATTGTCGATTTTGAGGGTACATACCAAAAGATCCATGAATTGGGAACGGTTCGATATGCGATAGTTGAAAACGAAGGTACTGTTGGAAATAAATTTGAGAGCATAGCAAGTGATTTAAAGGTGATGGAGAAATATGTTCCTGAGTTTACAAAAGCCGATTAATGAGGAGTGATTGACATGTCAAAAGGTAAATTAAAAATCTGTATTATTGGTTGTGGTGGAATCGCAAATCAAAAGTGCAGGAGAACTTGTCTTTAATAGTACTAGGTATGGGAAGTTAGTCGAAACAAAACCTGCAACAGGTGGAGGTATTGCATATTTTGATTCAGGTGCCGAAGATGTGATAGAAGCAAGGCAGTGGTTGGATTGTATTAATAACGATACAGAGCCATTAGTTAAACCTGAACAGGCGTTAGTTGTAACGCAAATTTTAGAAGCCATCTATACATCTGCAAGAACCGGAAAAACAGTTGAAATTGATCAAGAAACAGAAACCCTTATATCCTAAAAATAAAAAGATTAAGATGGAGACTATTACAGACCTCAATCTTAATCTTTTTTACTGAGTACTAGTGTTAACATTCATTCTTAAGTTTACAATCAATAGATCTGCTTCTTTCATTATCTAGATAGAGATACAAGGGACAGATTTGATCAAGTCAAATTGTCCTGATTTGTTCGTTATTTAGTTAATTCCATTATTAGTTTCATGGCATTTTCTTTATTATCCGAATCCATTCTAATAGCCGCAATTTTTCTATTATCTTTTACTTCTAGTCCTTCAAACAAGGTACTATCATCGATCACAACACCATAAAGTTGCTCTGATTCATCTTCAGGTAACTTTGCATATATAAGATCATCTTCCTGCAGCTGGTCTTTAAAGGAAGCTTCAAGTGGTTGAAATAACTCAAGCTGCATAAGTTGATCAAAATTCTCCTCACCGACGATATACACATCTGATTGATCGTTCATAAGGGTGATAATGCTTTTTTGTTGATTACCGGCATCCATCGTGTCATTAATTTCTGTGGGTGCATAATTAGAGTTCGTTGTCACTCGTTTCCATGTCGGGAAAAGAGAGAGAACATTTTCAGAAACAGGAGTCACATCACTTCCAAGTAAAAAATAATCTCCATACAGCATAATGCCCAGGTCCTCAGGCGGAAGACTAGCTAACTCTTTTTTCTCTTGATGATTACTTACAATTGTCTGAATGATGGACCCCGCGAATATAAGCAAAATGATGACCCCGACAATGTGCAATTTATGATAATGAAGAAAGTGTTGCAGCTTATTTTTAACAGATTTGTTTTCTTCCTTGGAAATGGAACCGTATTCATTTACGTGTTTAATAATATTATAGGCTTCAGTAATTTTGTTTATATCAAATGGTTTTTCACTATCTGGCAGATCCTGAAACGCCCGGTCCCTTTTGATCCAAGTCATATATTGCTTTTCAACCTCTTCCATTGTAGAGCCTTCCGGCAGTTCTAATAGTTTAAATGCTTCTTTTACATCCAAAAAAATACACCTCTTTTCAAGTTCAATACTACGTTGAAGGAAAATAGTATAAAAGATCTTTACTATTAAGATATCTTAAATTGAAGGTTTTTGCACTACTTACATGAAAAAAGAAGTGATGAAGATCAAATTTATGTAACTATAGGAAAAAGTTAAGTTAAGCCTTCTCTAATGAACTTAGTGAAAAGCCAATTTTTTTCTTCTTCCAATCTTTTGACAAAAGGTGTAGGATGTATAGAGGTATTTGAAAGATGTGAGGTGTACTAAATTTATGCTACATAATCCAACAGGAAAAGAGCGGTTAGCATTAGCTTTTCTTTTGAGTTCACTAGGTATACTTGGCCCGTTAAATATTGATATGTATTTACCTGGTTTTCCAGATATCGCGAATGATTTAGGAGCTCGTGCTTCGCTCGTACAGCTTAGCTTAACAACTTGTTTAATTGGTCTTGCGGTTGGTCAAGTGATTGTCGGTCCAATAAGTGATGCGCAAGGTAGACGGAAGCCCTTGATTATTTCGCTTTCGTTATTTGCTTTATCATCGCTTTTCTGTGCGTTAGCACCAAATATTATCGTATTAGTAATTGCACGTTTGTTGCAGGGGCTTACAGCTTCAGCAGGAGTTGTTCTTTCGCGTGCAGTTGTTCGAGATGTGTTTAGTGGAAAAGAGCTTACACAATTCTTTGCCTTATTAATGGTCATTAACGCGACAGCTCCAATGCTGGCTCCGATAGCAGGCGGGGCCATTTTACTGCTGCCTTTTGCAAGCTGGCATACAATTTTTTATTTTTTAAGTTTACTAGGTATTATCATTGTGACACTTATTGCTTTAAAACTGCCAGAAACCTTACCATCTGAGAAACGTATCCCAAGCTCTGTAGGCCATTCTGTACGTACAATGGGCGATCTAATAAGAGATCGTTCATTTATCGGATATGCGTTAACAGTAGGGTTCATACATGGTGGTAGTTTTGCCTACGTGTCAGGTACACCGTTCGTGTATCAAGGGATTTATGGGGTTTCTCCACAAACCTTTAGTATTCTATTTGGAATCAATGGTCTAGCAATTATTTCAGGAAGCTTTATGATTGGACGTTTAAGTAGTATTTTTCATGAAAGAAGTTTACTTCGCGTAGCTGTTATAACAGCGGTTAGTGCCACAACGGTTCTGTTGATCATGACCATCATCAAGGGGCCTCTTGCCACACTTGTCATTCCGATTTTTATTTATATGACATCGATGGGAATGATTTTGACAAGTTCATTTACACTTGCCATGGAAAAGCAAGGGCATCGAGCAGGAAGCGCCAGTGCATTATTAGGTTTACTTCCGCTATTACTCGGATCATTTGTATCTCCTCTCGTAGGAATAAATGAAACAACGGCAGTACCGATGGGAGCAACGTTATTTCTTACTTCATTAATTGGTTCGGTCTCGTTTTTTACATTAACAAGAAAAAGAGAAAATGTTATAGATTTAAAAGCTGGATCGGAGGCGTAATGTCTCCGATTTTTTCTATATGCTTGTTTATGTTTTGATGAGAGCTTGATTTGAGTCTGTCTGCTTTTGTTTAATGATAGATTATTTGCCAAAGTAGATAGATTTTTTATCAAAGTTGAAGGATTTTAACAAATAGATTCAAGATTGCAGGGGAACTTTCTTCCATGTTCACCTTTCAAGCCTACTATCATACAACATCCTATACTCAGTAGGAGTCATGCCTTCCTGCTCTAAAAAGCGCTTATTAAAATAGCTAATGCTTGGGTAGCCTGCTTTTAGAGCGATTTCTTTTATGGTCATTTCTTTTTTGTCCAGTAGCCATTGTTTGCTCATCTGCAGACGGCATAGGGTAATAAATTGCATGGGGGTCATTTGAGTTGCGCGTTTAAATAATCGGCAGAAATAATATGTGCTAACCCCTATTTGTTCTGCCCAATAATCCAACTCGAAAGGTTCACATGCTCTCCTTTGCATGCTAGGTAATAGTGTTTGAATCCGATCATCTAATTCCTTTCTTCGCTCAGAGGTTTTAGGTGATGCATTTGTAATAAATTCCATTAAAAAGGTGTATGTAACAGTAGAAAGCTGTAATAAATGCAAAAAACTATTCCTTTCAGCATCATTTAAAAGTTTTTCATGCGCTTTTTCAAGAGAAGAAAGGTGTTGGATGGTCCATAGTATGTGCTGATCAAAACCTTGTTCTGACAAAAATGAATTTAAGGTATTCCCATAAAAATGAACCCACCGAATACTCCAAGGATCGTCATTGCTGCTATAATATTTTTGCTCCTGCATAGGAAAATATAAAAATGCATCACCGCGCTTTAATGTAAATTGATTGCCATCAATTTCGATAAATCCTGTACCGGAAATGACGAAGTGGATGCTGAAGTTGTTTAAGGTTCCTACTTTTCGGTCAACATCATGATCAGGTTTATCCCAATACCAGCCAATCGATTCAGGAAGGATCATATATTCATGATTTTGTAGGGTTGGTAAAAAATATTGTCTTGGCAACAGTATCACTCTTTCATCGCAATATTCTTTCATAATAAGGGCAAAATGATTCTATTTTTATTTTATGACTAGTTTCATATAATGACAATATAGTAGTAAGTTTACGTGAAGGAGAGATGAGAATGGAAAAAATACGGTGGGGAATTATTGGCAGCGCGAAAATTGCAAAAGGATCTGTTATTCCAGGAATTCAGCAATCAGAAACTGGTGAAGTTGTGGCCATTGCAAGCAGAGGTATTGAAAAAGCAAAGGAGACAGCTGAACAATTAAATATTCCAAAAGCATATGGAAGCTATGAAGAGTTATTGGCAGACCCAGAAATTGAAGCCGTTTACATTCCGCTTCCAAATCACTTACATAAAGAGTGGGCAATCCGTGCAGCAGAAGCAGGTAAGCATGTGCTATGTGAAAAGCCCCTAGCAATCAATGCTAATGAAGCGGAAGAAATGGTAGAAGCTTGTCAGAAAGCTGGCGTTGTATTTGCTGAAGCTTTTATGTATCGTTATCACCCTCGTTATGATCTTATTCGAGATATTATCCAATCGGGTGAAATTGGGGAAATCCGAGGTATTCACGGGACATTTACATTCAACAATGCAAAGGATTCAAAAAATGTTCGTTACAAAAAAGAATGGGGTGGAGGATCCTTATATGATGTAGGGGTTTATCCAATCAGTGCAGCAAGAATGATTTTAAATCAGGAGCCACAGGCTGCAACAGTACACGCTTTCTTCTCTAAGCAGCATGATAATGTAGATATGATGGCTTCAGGGCTTCTTGAATTTGAAAATGGTGTGGCACTAACATTTGATTGCGGAATGTGGGCTGCCTTTAGAAATGAGCTTGAAATTGTTGGAACAGAGGGTCGAATTGAAGTTCCGTCAGCATTTATTGTTCATCAAAACGAGCAGGATCATATCCATGTTTATACGAATGATGGGAAAAGAGAGATCGAGGTTCCTTACCTTAATCAATATGCATTACAAGCAGATGCGTTAGGAAAAAGCATTCGTAATGGAGAAGTGCTGCCATTTCCAGCAACAGATGCAATTTTAAATATGAAAGCACTTGATGCTTGTGTAACATCAGCAAGAGAGCGTCGCCGTGTTGAATTATAAAAACGAGGAGGTTTCCTAATGAAAACAATTACAATACCAGGCTTAGAAAAACCTGTCACAACATTAATTCAAGGTTCAGATTATTTTAGACCTAGTGTATACGAGAAAGTGTGTAATGTTCTTGACCGTTATGTTGCCATCGGAGGAAATACAATCGATACGGCACATATCTATTGTGGTGGTGAAAGTGAAGTAGCGATCGGGATGTGGATGAAAGAACGAAACAATCGTGAAGATCTTGTCATTCTAACAAAGGGAGCACATCACGATCAAACAGGTCCGCGTGTGAATGCTAATGCAATTACCAAGGATCTTTTTGAAAGCTTAGATCGACTTCAAACTGATTATGTAGATTTATATGCTCTACATCGAGATGATCCAACTGTTCCTGTAAGTGAAATAGTAGAGGTTTTAAACGAACATATTAAGGCTGGCCGTATTAAAGCCATTGGCGGATCAAACTGGTCGGTTGAGAGATTACAAGAGGCTAATGATTATGCTGCTGAAAAGGGACTTGTTGGGTTTACTTTTAGCAGTCCGAACCTAAGTCTTGCAAAGGCCAATGAACCATTCTGGGCAGGATGTGTATCAGCTGATGCTTCGGATTGTGCATGGCATAAAGAACATCAATTTCCGCTTCTATCTTGGTCTTCTCAAGCTAGAGGATTTTTTACGGGGCGTTTTTCACCAGAGGATCGAAGCGACAGTGACATTGTAAGAGTTTTTTATAGTGATGAAAACTGGGAGCGTCTGCGACGTGCAGAACAATTAGCAAAGGAAAAAGGTGTCAGCACGATTCAAATTGCACTTGCTTATGTTCTTAATCAGCCGTTTCCAACTTGTGCCTTAATTGGGGCGCAAAATGAGCAGGAGTTACAATCATGCTATGAAGGTTCGATGATTACGTTGACAGAAGAAGAGGTAAATTGGTTGGAGAATGTGTAAGGAAAATATATTGATAGAAAAATAAATTTTTCTTTTGGCTTAAATCCTTGTGAAAATAGGATTTAAGCTTTTTTGTTTAGAACAGAAGGTTTCATTTTTAAAAGTGTATGAAAAATAATCTAAATTTTAGGCAGTTTTGACAATTGATAACATATATTCGTCGTTTTAGTATTTATCTTAACTAGGTTTGATCTATAAAGGAGAGAGAAAGGAAATGACATACCTTACAAATCAAGATATTGAGATGAGTATTCGGCATGTATGGGAGGCTAGAAAAAGAATTTCATCCTTAATAACCAAGACTCCGCTAATTAAATCAGATATTCTATCAGAAAAGATCGGTCGTAGCGTATATCTTAAATTAGAGAATGTTCATGAAATAGGAGCTTTTAAAGTAAGGGGAGCTGCAAATAAAATAGTCAGTTTAAGTAATGAAGAACAACAACGAGGAGTCGCAACATTTTCTACGGGAAATCATGGAATGGCTGTAGCATATGTTGCCAAAAAGCTTGGGATCCCTGCTGTTGTTTGCATTTCTAATCGTGTTCCAAAAGCAAAAGTAGACTCATTAAAAAGGCTGGGAGCGCAAATTGAAATAATTGGTGATAGTCAAGATGAAGCAGGAGAGCGATGTTTTGAATTAGAAAGAGAGAAAGGATTAACTGTCATTCAACCTTTTGATGACCCTTTTGTAATTGCTGGTCAAGGTACAATTGGCTTAGAGCTCGTGGAAGATCTTCCACAGCTGACAGATGTGATTGTTCCTCTATCTGGCGGCGGACTCCTTTCAGGAATTGGCTTAGCACTAAAATCCATTGCTCCACAAACAAAGATAACTGGTGTCTCAATGGAGAATTCAGCCGTTATGTACGAGAGTCTTAAGGCGGGCAAACCAATTAAAATGGAAGAAAGTGAAACACTTGCAGATAGTTTATTAGGTGGAATTGGTCTTGATAATCAATACACTTTCAGAATGGTTCAGCAATATATGGACGACGTTCTTTTGATACCGGAAGATGAAATTGGGTATAGTATGGCTTTTATGATGGATAAGCATCGAATGATTATGGAGGGTGCAGCAGCTACTGGTGTAGCAGCAGTACTCGGTAAGAAGATTTCACATCAAAATGGCGATATTGTGCTCATCATTAGTGGGAAAAACGTTGATCTTTCAATATTACATAAATTGATAACCAAATATATAGAAGATGAGTATTTGGTGTAAGGGAACAAAGTTTATCGAAAATAGGCCGAAGATATCGGTCTATTTTTTTGATGAAATAACTTGGTGCCTGTCAGATTATCTACCAAAAAACAAGGATTTTTTGATAATCTGACTACAAAATAATTTGAATTTTCATACATTGTTGCGGATGATAGAAGAATTGCCTCCAAATTATAATAAATTCATAGTTAATTATTCTTTTTACTTATACGAAACAAGGAGTGATCGTTCCCATGTCATTTGGAACAGCTGAATATCAAGAGAGAATTCGTAAAACAAAAGAGAGAATGGCGGAAAAGGGAATTGAGGTATTGCTTATTACCGATCCGGCTAACATGAATTATTTATCAGGGTATGATGGATGGTCCTTCTATGTACATCAAATGTTAGTCATTATTAATGATGAAGATCAACCAATTTGGATTGGAAGAGGTCAGGATGCAAATGGAGCAAAAGTAACAACCTGGCTTTACCATGAAAACATCATTCCTTACCCGGATGATTATGTACAATCTGATATCAAACACCCAATGGACTTTGTAGCTGATATTTTAAAGCAAATCGGTCAGGATAAACGTTCCATTGGTGTTGAGATGGAAAACTACTATTTTACTGCAAAATGCTATGAACAACTAAAAAAAGGATTACCGAATGCAAGATTTCATGATGCTACTCTTCTCGTTAACTGGGTTCGATTAATTAAATCTAATACTGAAATTGAGTATATGAAACGTGCAGCGGTAATTGTTGAGAAGGCTATGATGGACGGCATTGGAATGATTAATGAAGGAGTTCGTGAGTGTGATGTTGCAGCTAAGATTTTCCACACACAAATTACAGGAACTGCCGAGTTCGGCGGTGATTATCCAGCGATCGTTCCACTACTTCCGTCCGGAGAAAAAACATCTACTCCTCATTTAACTTGGACAGATGAGCGTTATAAACAAGGAGATACTGTGATCTTAGAATTGGCTGGTTGTTATAAACGCTATCATTCGCCACTTGCAAGAACAGTAAATATTGGTCAGCCGTCTGATAAAGTGAAAAAACTTTCTAATGTTGTGGTTGAGGGATTGAATGCTTGTCTTGATATGATCAAGCCAGGAATTGCATGTGAAGAGATCGAAGAAACATGGAGAAAAACGATTGAAAAGAGCGGCATTATCAAAGAGTCTCGTCTAGGATATGCAATGGGATTGAACTATCCACCTGACTGGGGTGAGCACACAGCAAGTATCCGTAAAGGTGATAAAACGATTCTTCAGCCAAACATGACATTCCATCTCATACCTGGAATATGGTTAGACCAGTACGGTTTTGAAGCTAGTGAAGCAATAAGAATCACAGATACTGGCTGTGAAACCTTTGCCGAATTACCTAGAGATTTATTTATAAAAGATGGGGTGCTTACCAAAAATTAGAGATGATCAAAGGAGGGAACTGGCTTTGCTTATTATTACAGAGCAGGAGCTTAAGCAATATGTGAAACTAAATTCTGAAGCCATCTCCATTGTTGAGGAAGGATTTACAAAATTAGCAGAAGGTGAAGTAGTGATGCCTCCCATTATGAGGGTGGATGTTCACGATCAAAATGGTGAGGTAGATGTAAAAACAGCCTATATCAAAGGAAAGGATATGTTTGCAATAAAGGTATCCTCTGGTTTCTTTGATAACTATAAACTTGGGCTGCCAAGCGGAAATGGGCTCATGATGTTACTTAGTACTCAAACTGGAATTCCACAGGCGTTGCTTTTAGACAATGGATATTTAACAGAGGTTCGGACAGCAGCAGCTGGAGCTATTTCTGTTAAATACCTTGCCCGTCAGAATATTCACACTGTCGGTATCATCGGAGCAGGAAGTCAAGCTAGATTCCAGCTAAGGGCGTTAAAACTCATAAGGGATTTTCAAAAGGTTTTAGTCTATGCTCGGTCATCTGATCGTGCTAAGGAATATGCAGATGATATGGCAAAGGAATTAAATATTGTGGTTGAAGTGATAGAAAGTCCTGAACAGGTTGTGCGAAATAGTGATGTAGTCATTACGACAACACCTGCCAGGGAACCGATTATTCAAGCAGATTGGCTACATCCTGGCCTCCATATTACGGCGATGGGTTCAGATGCAGAGCATAAGCAAGAGATAGAGTCTGAGGTGCTTGCACGTGTAGATAAGCTTGTGTGTGATACAAAGGCGCAATGTGCCAGACTCGGTGAATTGCATCATGCATTAGATTCTGGAGTTATATCAGATCAATCGAACATAATTGAATTAGGGCAAATAACCTCAAATAAAGTATCAGGTCGAGATAGGGATGATCAAATTACAATTTGTGATTTAACAGGTACAGGGGTTCAAGATACAGCTATCGCCTTATATGCATACAACGAAATGGTGAAACGTCAAATAGGATTACCCATTGAAAATAAAGAATTTTCAATAGAAACCAATTAGGAGTGGTCATATGACAAATGAAAACATTAAAGTAGGAACAAAATCAGTATGGGCTGGAGAAAAAGAATATTTAGTACATGGTGCAACACAAGTACCTGTCGTTCTTAGTGTAGCTTATAACTATGATGATATGGATGAGTGGTATGATGTAGCGATCGGAAAGAAAAAAGGCCATATTTATGGAAGAAATACAAATCCAACGGTTCAAGCATTTGAAGACAAAGTGAAAATTCTCGAAGGTGCAGAAGCAGCAACAAGCTTTTCAACAGGAATGGCAGCAATTAGTAATACGTTATCGACGTTTTTATTACCAGGTGATCGAATTGTTTCTATTAAAGATACTTATGGTGGAACAAATAAAATTTTTACGGAATTTCTTCCTCGTCAACAAGTTGAGGTTGTACTTTGTGAAACTGGAAATCATGAACAAATTGAAGAAGAAGTGGCAAAAGGTTGCAAAATCTTATACTTAGAAACACCTACTAATCCAACAGTGAAAATTACCGACATTGAGCGCATGGCTAAAGCAGGTCGTAATGCTGGAGCACTTGTCATTGTTGATAATACGTTTGGAACACCAATTAATCAAAACCCTCTATCACTTGGAGTAGATTTAGTCATCCATAGTGCAACAAAATTTTTAGGTGGTCACGCAGATGCATTAGGTGGTGTCGTTTGTGGGGCACAGGAGCTTGTCGAAAAAATTTATCACTTCCGTGAGATCAACGGGGCGACAATGGACCCAATGGCTGCTTATTTAACTTTAAGAGGTATGAAAACATTGCACCTTCGTGTTCGTCAACAATCAGCTAATGCAATGGCTCTTGCAAAATACTTACAAACAAAAGATCTTGTTGAAGATGTTTTCTATCCAGGTTTAGAATCACATCCCAATCATGAAATTGCAAAAAAACAAATGAAGAATTTTGGAGGAATGCTTAGCTTTGCTGTAAAAGGTGGGGTAGATACAGTAAGGGATCTTCTCCCAAAATTACAATATGCTCACCGTGCTGCTAATTTAGGAGCAGTTGAAACAACTGTAGGACCAGCGCGTACAACGAGCCATGTAGAATGTACACCGGAAGAACGTGCAGCGATGGGGATTCCTGAAGGACTTATTCGGATTTCTTGTGGAATAGAAGATATTGAAGACATTATTGCAGATTTTGAACAGGCTTTTAATCGCGTAGAAAGTGCATTACAAGTTTAGTAGAACTGAAAGATTATGCGATTATGCTAGAGCACCTGTCGCCAAAAGGGCATAGTTTTTACATCTTATTAGAGGTGAAGAGTGAATGGTAAAAGATCATCCAATCGTTATTCAAGCAAATAGCTTATTAAATCAACTAATTGAATGGCGACGCACGCTTCATCAACATCCCGAACTTAGCTTTCAGGAGTTCGGGACTTCCCGTTTTGTTGCTGATATATTAGGAAATCTGGAGGGCATGAAGGTCGAAACTGGTATTGGTGTTCAAACAAGTGTCGTCGGAACTTTATCTTCCGGAAAGGGACCAACAATTGCGATTAGAGCTGACATGGATGCACTCCCGATAACGGAAGAAAATCAAGTTAGCTATTCCTCAAAAAATGAAGGTGTCATGCATGCGTGCGGTCATGATGCACATACGGCGATTTTATTAGGAGTTGCAACCATTTTTGCTAATCTCTTTAAAATGGGAGAGGTAGAAGGGACAGTTAAATTTGTGTTTCAGCCTGCTGAGGAAAGTACTGATGATCAAGGGCTTTCTGGATCACCTTATATGGTAAATGCAGGAGTTTATGATGAAGTTGATGTAGCAATTGCCCTTCATATGTGTCCATGGCTTCCAGTTGGTTCTGTTCAAGTAAGTGATCATTATAGTATGGCAAATGTTGATGTGTTTGAAGGGAAAATAGTTGGTACTGGTGGTCATGGGGCTTATCCAGAACTTGGTACAGACCCAATTTGGATGTTAGGACCCGTCATGCAAGCACTTCATGGTATTGTGGCTCGAAAGGTTCCTGCATTAGATGCAGCAGTCGTTAGTATAGGTCAAATTCATGCTGGAACAGCAAGCAATATTATCCCTAAAGAAGTTGTTATTGAAGGTACAATTCGAAGCTATTCACCTGAAATTCGCGATTTATTAGAAAATGAAATAAAGAAAGCGTTTTCTATTGTCGAATCACTTGGTGGTGAATATTCGCTTGAAGTGAAAAGAGGAGAACCAGCCTTAAATAACAGTCCACTTGTTAACAAATTGATTATTGAATCAATCTCTGAAATATATCCTCACCTACAGGTTAAGAAGAAGCCTTTCGGTATGGGAGGAGAAGATTTTGGATATGTTACACAAAACCTCGCAGGGGCGATGTTTTTTCTCGGAAGTGCTCAAAAAGGTGGACTTCAAAGGGATTTGCATACTCCAATTTTTGATATTGATGAAGATTGCTTGCCGATTGGTACGTCTATACTCGTGCAAACGGCTATAAAGTTTTTAAAAGGTGATGGGAACTTTCTGACTGATCAAAATATGGAGGTGCAAATAAATGGCGCATAAATTAGCATTTATTGGATTTGGTGTAGTCGGTCAAGGTTTAGCAGAAATACTACAAAATAAGAGGGAAGCCTTAAAACAAAATGAAGAATTTGAAGCAAGAATTGTTGCAATCTCAGATGTAATGAAAGGGTCAATTTACCATCCAAACGGACTTGATATTGAAACAGTGTTACGAGTAGTAAAGGAAACTGGTAATCTTGAAAACTATCCGCATGAACCCGGGCTTATGACAGGATGGGATAGTCTTACAACGATTCGTGAAACAAATGCAGATACAATAATAGAGGTCTCTTATACTGATGTTAAAACAGGTCAACCAGCAATTGATCATTGTAAGGCTGCTTTCGAAACTGGTAAAAATGTTGTCATGACCAATAAAGGTCCAGTTGCATTAGCTTATAAAGAATTATCGGAATTGGCTAAGAAACATCATGTTTACTGGGGATTTGAAGGAACGGTTATGAGTGGAACCCCTGCCTTAAGAATGCCATCTGCTACATTGGCAGGAAATGAAATCACTGAAATCCGCGGGATATTAAATGGGACGACAAATTATATCTTAACGAAGATGGAAGCTGAAGGAGTATCATATGAGGATGCTTTAAAAGAAGCACAGCAACTAGGGTATGCTGAAGCAGATCCGACAAGTGATGTAGAGGGATTTGATGCAAGATATAAAATTGTTATTCTATCAAATTATGTCATGAATACACCATTATTCGTTGAAGAGGTTAGCTGTGAAGGGATAACAAATATTACATTACGGGATATTGAAGAGGCAAAAGCTGAAGGCAAGCGTTGGAAGTTATTAGCGAAAGCTCGTAAGGAAGGTAATAAGGTTATAGCATCCATTGCTCCTGAAAAAGTGGATGTAACGGATCCGCTTGCGTCAATTAATGGAGCAATTAATGCTATAACGTATGAATGTGATCTATTAGGTACAGTAACATTAAGTGGAGCAGGCGCAGGTAAGGTTGAAACAGGTTTCTCTCTACTTATCGATTTAATCCATATCAATCGTCAAAAGCAATTAGTTAATAATTAATCATAGAAAGGCGGTAATAGTATGACAACTCAACTTACAGGTCAAAAAATGTTTCTTGCAGGTAATTGGGTGAAAAGTGATCGGATGATTGAGGTTCGTGATCCTCAGGATAACAGTATTATTGATACTGTACCTGCTGCTTCAGCGAAAGAGATGTTGGAATGTATTGAAGAAGCAAAGGGTGGAGCCATTATTGCAGCTTCCATGCCTGTGCATGAACGAATAAAAATTGTCAACTCTGCCGCAGATTATATTGAGCAATATTCAGAAAAATACGCGCACACGATTGCCAGAGAAGGAAGTAAAACCATTCGAGAAGCAACAAAAGAAGTGGCAAGATGTATACAAACGCTTCGTATTAGCGCCGAAGAAGCTAGACGTATAAATGGAGAGACAATATCGTTTGATCAAAGTCCTGGAAGTGAAAATCGAGTTGGCTATTATTATCGTTTTCCAATTGGAATTATTGGTGCTATTACACCATTTAATGATCCTTTAAATCTTGTTGCGCATAAAGTAGGGCCAGCGATCGCGTCTGGAAATGCCATTATTGTGAAGCCTGCCACCGTTACCCCGCTTAGTGCTCTTTTATTAGCAGAAGCATTTGCCAATGCTGGTTTGCCAAAAAAAATATTATCCGTCATTACTGGTTATGGTAGTGAAATAGGTGATGTGTTAGTTACACATCCAGATGTCCGTATGATTACTTTTACAGGTGGACTTGAGGCAGGAGAGGAAATCGCAAGAAAAGCGGGTTTAAAAAAAATTAGTATGGAGCTTGGTTCCAACTCTCCAGTCATTGTACTAGAAGATGCAGATATAGAAAAAGCTGTACAATCAACTGTATCGGGGGCATTCTGGGCAGCTGGTCAAAATTGTCTAGGTGTACAACGTATTTACATCCAAGACAGTATTTATCACCAATTTCAAGCTGAGTTTATTGAACATACAAGCCAATATTGTGTAGGAGATAAATTGTCACATCTAACAGATATGGGGCCACTTATTAATGAAAAAGAAGCAATTCGAGTTGAAAACCTAGTAAATGAAGCAATTGAAAAAGGTGCCAGTTTGTTAACTGGTGGAGAACGAAATGGAGCCTATTATTCACCTACTGTACTAGCAAATGTTCCAGACGACTGCACAATTGCTCAAGAAGAGATATTTGGACCAGTTGCGTTATTGTACTCGGTTGTTGATCTTGACATGGCGATATCTCTGGCGAACAATGTCAACTATGGTCTACAGGCAGGGATTTTTACAAATGATGTCGGTAAAGCACATAGAGCCATTGCAAAACTAGAGGTAGGAGGCATTATGATTAATGATAGCAGTGATTACCGAATTGATGCGATGCCATTTGGAGGAGTGAAAAAGTCTGGATTAGGACGTGAAGGTATTTCTTTTTCAATCCAGGAAATGACAGAGCCGAAAGTCGTTTGCTACAATCTATAAAAATGAGAAATTAGATTAGTATCAAAGGCAGATGATAGTAGTATAAAAACTGCATTCTGAATTTTGGGAATAGAGGGAAAATTATAATTTGGTTAATTATATATTTTCTCTCTTCTTATAAAATGGTTGCTTTTTCCACAAGATAGAGGCTGTTTTCTCAAAGATTGTTGTCGTGCGGATATTATGATGTTTATTGATCTGTCTTTCCAACCCATTAGTTGTTTTTATATCTTGGAATAACAAACTTTAAGAAAAGAGCTTAAATAAAAAAGTGAGAGATGAAGGGGAGATCTTATTTTGAAGAAAAGCCCGGAACGTGCATCTTATAATAACACTGTTTTTAAAGTATCAGCATTAATCATTGGGTTATTTACTATTTGGGGAGCATTCTCACCAGATACCTTAGCTAAGTATGCTTCTGCTGTGTTCGATTTTACTAGTCACTCCTTCGGATGGTTCTATTTATTTAGCGTAGCCGTGTTCGTCTTCTTTTGTTTATATTTAGCCTTTAGTAAATATGGAAATATTAAGCTAGGCAAAGATAATGAAAAAGCTGAATTCTCTTTATTTACATGGATCAGCATGTTGTTTAGTGCAGGTTTTGGTGTAGGAATTGTATTCTGGGGTGTAGCAGAACCTTTAACCCATTTTTCATCACCACCACTTCAGGATGTTGAACCAAATACTGCAGAAGCTGCCCGTGTTGCCATGCGCTATTCTTTTTTTAACTGGGGCATTCATCAATGGTCAGTATTCGCTATCGTTGGACTTGCTCTATCTTATTTCCAGTTCCGACATAAAAGAAAAGCTCTTATTAGTGAGACACTTGATGGAGTAAAGGATAAAAAAGGGAAATCCATTATTAGGTCATCGGTTAATATCCTTGCAATTATTGCGACAATTACTGGTGTTGCAACTTCAATGGGGATGGGGATACTACAAATTAATGGTGGGTTAAACTATGTTTTTTCGATACCGAATACTGCCTGGGTCCAAGTGGGAATTGTTGGAATAATGCTTGTTCTTTATCTAATTTCGTCCACTACCGGGATTGACAAAGGGATTAAGTTTTTAAGTAATATTAATATGCTACTCGTCCTTGTTTTAATGGTCTTTTTCTTGTTTAGAGGACCAACAGTTTTTATTCTCGAAAGTTTTGTACTTGGTATCGGTGATTATCTTCAACATTTTGTTGAAATGAGTTTTTATTTGACACCTTATACAGGAGATACATGGGCACATGATTGGACAGTATTTTATTGGGCTTGGGTAATTGCCTGGTCTCCTTTTGTTGGTTCCTTTGTTGCTCGAGTATCAAGAGGAAGAACGATTCGAGAGTTTGTAATAGGTGTTATGATCGTACCTCCAGTTATTGGTTTTGTTTGGATGGCCATCTTTGGCGGTACAGGTCTGTACATGGATTTATTTACAGGTACAGCTATTTCAGAGGCTGTCTCAAATGATGTAGCAACAGCAATATTTGTTTTATTAAAGGAATTCCCTCTGTATACACTTTTATCAGTGATAATGATGCTATTAATCGTTATCTTCTTAGTTACTTCGGCAGATTCTGCAGTCTTTGTGCTTGGAATGATGTCGTCAGATGGAAGCTTGAACCCTTCAAGAGTAGTAAAAGTCATTTGGGGAGTATTAATGGCAGCCATTACTGCAGTATTAATTGTGAGTAGTGGGTTAAAAGGATTACAAACGGCTTCTTTAGTCTCGGCACTTCCGTTTACGATTATATTGATCTTGATTAGTATATCCCTATTTAAAAGCATATATAAGGAGAAAGGCATATTAGAGGATACCCATAATCAGATAGAGATACAAAGGAAAGCACAGTAATAAGAAAAAAATAGATAAAGGTAAGGAAACGACAAGCAAAGGTAAATGACATCGAGCTTGTCGTTTTTTATATGTCTGTGCACAGCTCCATACGACATTGACGAAATATTGGTAGTGAGCTTGCAGTTTTCTTAGTATAATAAATAAAGAGAATAGAATCATAGGAAATTTGTTATAAAAAGATAAGTTAGTAGGATTTTGAAAATGGAGTTTTAATGATATAGTTGTATAAAAAGTATAGTGAGAATAATATTTTATCTGAAATGCAGTTTAGTTAGCATGTTTACCTGTTTAAAGCCTTTTCATAAAAAACAATGTAAGAAGATATACCAAAGAAATAGTAGTCATTCTATTTTACGATTATGATTTTAGTTAAAATTCATTTATTTGTTTTAAAGTAAGTGAAAGTTTTAAACATTATAAAATACTTGTTTTATGTGATTTGGAGGGACAACAATGAAACTATCAGTAGCAGATATTTTAGATTTAGAGATAATGAAAAATGTAAGGGTTATCACTGGTAAAAGCATTGTTGTTGAAAAGTTTGTTCAATGGATTTCCGTAATTGAGATGCCTGTTGAAAACTTTGTTCGTAAAGATGAAGCTGTTTTAACAACTGCAATAGGCTGCCATAAAGATGTTGATTTATTATTATCTTTTGTACAAGACATTATTGATTCAGAAGCATCTGCACTTATGATTGCAACTGGAAGATATATTTATGATATTCCTAGTGAAGTAATTGAGCTAGCAGAAAAACATAACCTAATTGTGATAGAGCTTCCTTGGGAGCTCCGATTTGCTAGTATTATAGAAGCGGTTATGAAAAAAGTGAATCATATGCAGATTAAGGAGCTTGAAAAATCGGAGAAAGTTCAGCAAGAGTTACTACAGCTAATTCTTAAGGAGACAGATCTTAAACATATATCAAAATTTATTGAAAGACAGATTGGTTGTTCAATTATCATTACCGATAGAACAGGATCGATACTAGAAAAAAGTTGTCACACAAATTCTTTTAATACGACTTGGAATCATTATGTATTAAAGGGAATGATACCTGCTTGTAAAGATACAGCTTTTCTTACACGGGATCCTATGTTTCAAAAGTTTCAAATGGTTGAAATAGAGGATAAGGTTATCCTTCAACTTCCGGTTTTACAAGTGCTAGGGGATGCACAGGGATATATATTTGTCATCATTCCACCAAAGCGATCAATTGACTCTTTTTTGACACAGTATAATGTAAATGTATTGGAACATTCGGCAACAACAATTGCTCTGTGGCTATCAAGAAAAAATGCTATAGAGGAAACGAAAATGGAACTTCGCAGTGATTTTGTCCAAGAGCTTGCTAAAGGGGAATTTATTTCATTTGATCATGCAAATTCAAGGGCTAAATTACTTGGATATAATATTAAACTTACGTACGTATGTATTACAGGCTACCCAGAAAACCTTGATTCATTATTCCAAAAAAGAAAACAAGATTATTTATCGTTTGAACAATGGCTCGATAATATGATTCGATATATTGAAGAGGAAATTTTTTATGCTGCACAATCATTGAGAAAAGAAGTCATGATGACCTACCAGGATGATAAACTTTTAATTTATCTTGAAATCCCTTCTAAAGAGGAAAATGAAATTGCCACAAACTTCTTGGACTTAGTTGAAAGAAGGCTGGGGAATTTGTTACCTGAAGTCATCATTTCTTGGGGAATAGGGGACTATGCTTATAATTTTGAAGGATTTGCTGAAAGTTACCAAAATGCAATGACTGCACTTAAAATAGGAAGACGGAAAAAGGGAATCGGCCATCGCATGTTATATGAACATACTAGAGTGGATCGGGTTCTGTTAAACCTTGCTCAAAACAATGACATGAAAGATTTAATCCTGTCTACGATTGAGCCACTCGTTAAGTATGATCAACAACGAAGTATGGATTTAATTGAAACCTTTAGTGTATATAATAGGTTTCACGGAAACGTCAGCCAAACAGCTAGGTCGTTAAATTTACATAGGCAATCTTTATTATATCGTTTAAGAAAAATAGAATCATTAACAGGGCTTTCGCTAATTGACCCGGATGATTTATTTCTATTGGATCTTAGTGTGAAAACATGGAAAATAAGTTTCGAAAAGGTACCACAATCATAAATATGACAAAATACTGTAATTTCTTTAGTAAGGAAGTTACAGTATTTTTATAGAGAAACAGTATGAGTTTTTGTCTTCTTTTTTACGTCTATCCTCAGACTATATCAGCAAAGTACAGGAAAACGAATAATGATCTCCTTATACTTTTTTACTATTCAATAGCAATCTTTTTCTAATATGCATTTCCCGAGCATTTTTTATATACTAGAATCATGATAAGACATTCGTTATAGGATAACGAGATAGATGAATAAGATCCAGGAGGAAACGGCTTGCTAATTTCGGAACGACATAAACTTATATTAGATGTATTGAAAGAAAAGGAAAATGTCAAAATACAAGAACTTGTAGAATTAACTTCAACTTCTGAATCTACGTTAAGACGTGATCTTGATCAATTAGAAAAGCAGAACTATTTAAAACGTGTTCATGGTGGAGCATCACTGCTGCAACAAAAGCGATCTGAGCCGAGTGTTTTAGAGAAGACAACAAAAAATCTAGAAGAAAAAGAGAGTATTGCACAGTATGCAGCACAATTAGTGTTGGATGGTGATTGTATTTATTTAGATGCTGGTACAACAACCTTTCAGATGATCCGATATTTAAAACAGAAAGATATTGTTGTTGTTACAAATGGGACTGATCACCTGAATGCCTTGCTGGAAGAAGATATTACAACCTATCTCATTGGCGGTTATGTAAAAAAGGTTACGAAAGCAACGATCGGTCGTGATGCATACGAAAGTATTAAAAATTACCGTTTCGATAAATGTTTTATTGGAACAAATGCCATCCACTATGAGTTAGGATTAACAACCCCAGATCCTGATGAGGCACAAATAAAAGAAAGGGCGATTTCTTTGTCAAGAGAGACCTTTGTTTTAGCTGACCATACGAAATTTGGTGAAGTATCCTTTGCGAAGTTTGCTGAACTAGATCAAGTAAAGGTAATAACAAATGAAAGTGATACAATCGAGTTAGATAAATATCATAGAATAACAGAGATTGAAATAGTAAACAAATGAAAAAATAATTTTGAGAGCTTCCTCATTATGAGGAAGTTTTTATTTACAGTAAATAACCCACATCCATCATTAAGCAGTACTTTTGACAAACTAAAGAAAATGCATTATTTTAGTTTAGTATAATACCAAGTAAACTTATTGGGATATAGGATATTGAGTAGAGGAGGCTAAATTGATGAACCGTTTGTGGAATGGATATCTGAATCTTTCCCTTGCTATAAAAATAACAATGGCATTAATCCTTGGAATTATAACAGGATTAGTGTTTGGAGAACAAGTAGTTGTTTTAGAGCCGCTTGGAGCTTTGTTAATGCGCTTATTGAATTTTATTATTCTTCCATTAATCTTTTTTACGTTAATTGTTGGTGTGAACCAGACTAAATTATCATCTCTTGGTAGTATGGGTGGAAAAATATTTGTGTACTATATTGTGACTTCTGGTATTGCCATTATCTTGGGGTTATTGGTTGCTAATTTGTTTAAAACAGGCAGCGGTATATCTCTTGGGTTAGGAGATAAAGTAGAGGTTCCCGAAAATCCTGGTTTTACAAGTGTATTACTTAATATTGTACCTACAAATATTGTAACAGCTTTTACAGAGATGAATCTTTTAGGCATAATCTTTACAGCCATTGTGTTTGGAATGGCCCTTTCCTATATCAGAACTATAAATGAGTTCTCTGAATTAGGAGAAACCTTATATGGAGGCATCAGGGCACTTAATGAGCTAGCCCTTATTGTGATGAAGGCTATTTTACAATACCTCCCAATTGGTATTTTTGCAATTATTGCACAAACTGTTGGGACGACTGGATTCGATACATTGGCATCATTAGGTGGTATGGTTGGAGTGCTTTATATTGCTCTCCTTGTTCAATTTGGACTATATATAATTGTGTTACTACTTTCAAAGGTACCACTTAGACAGTTCTTTTCACAGGCTAGAACACCGATGATAACAGCATTCGTAACACAAAGTAGTACAGGAACACTTCCATTAACTTTAAATGCTGCAAAGAACTTAGGGATATCTAGATCTTTATATGGTTTTAGTCTGCCGCTTGGTGCAACGATCAATATGGATGGGGCATCAATAAGAATAGCGGTATCTGCGGTGTTTGCAGC
Organism: Metabacillus sp. RB-C-LZQ-3-1; assembly: GCF_058315175.1. Lineage (NCBI taxonomy): Bacteria > Bacillati > Bacillota > Bacilli > Caryophanales > Bacillaceae > Metabacillus > Metabacillus sp. RB-C-LZQ-3-1. The sequence continues at coordinate 350,872 of NZ_JBZFLI010000003.1, forward strand.
AAATATGACCGGATTATCTTTAGGATTTCCTGAGATGGCACAAATTGTGTTAATTGGGACATTAGCATCAATTGGTACCGCTGGAGTACCTGGAGCTGGTATTATTATGATAGCCACCGTCTTTGCTCAACTTGGATTACCGTTAGAAGTGGTTGGACTCCTTACTGCGGTAGATGCTCTTATAGGTATGGGTGCCACCTCCTTGAATGTTACTGGAGATTTGGTCGGAACGGCCGTTATTGATAAAACTGAAAAAATTACTGACACAACAGCTGCTTCATAATGCAGCTGTTTTTATTTAATGGAGGTTTTTAATAAGTAAAATTGACTACAATCTAGTGGGGATCTTAGTATACAGAATTAACAAAGATCAAAATAGTGCACCATTTTAGTCAATACAGTTTATAGTACCTACCTTGAAAACGCTTTATAATCAAAGCGAGCGATTACAAAAGTACTAGGTGGTGTTGATGAAGTGAGTGCCAAAGCAAATACAAATACATTGGCAACAAAAGAAACGTATGTGAAACAACAAATACAAACCAGTAAAAAAACTAAATTGAAAAAGGCTTTAGGGTACGCTGCGTTTGTTGGACCAGCAATCTTATTTTTTATTTTAATTCAAATCATTCCATTTTTTATGGGGGTTTATTATTCCTTCACATCATGGAACGGTGTTAGTTCAGCTGTTGAATGGGTTGGGTTAGATAACTATGTGAAAATCTTTACGGATGATCAAAAGTTCTTTAATTCATTTCTCTTTACAACAAAATTTATGTTTGCAGCCGTTTTAATAAGTAATATCATAGGATTTGGTTTTGCTTTATTACTAAATGCTGCATTAAAAACAAAGAATATTTTACGAACTGTATTTTTTATTCCAAACGTAATCGGAGGACTCCTTCTTGGATTTATCTGGCAGTTTATCTTTGTTAAAGGATTCGCATCAATTGGAAACATGACCGACATTGGATTCTTTAAATTACCTTGGTTAGGGGATGAAGCAACAGCGTTCTGGGGCATTGTGATCGTTTTTGCTTGGCAGATTAGTGGTTACATGATGGTTATTTATATTGCAGCACTGCAAGGGGTTGATACTTCCCTATTAGAGGCAGCAAAAATGGATGGTGCAACGAATTGGTCATTGTTAACTAAGATCATTATTCCATTAATTTTACCTGCGTTCACGATTTGTTTCTTCTTAACGATTTCAATGGCATTTAAAATCTTTGACTTAAATCTATCGCTAACTGGCGGTGGTCCATTTAATTCAACAGAATCTGTTGCCATTAATATTTACCAGGAAGCATTTATGAACAATAGATATGGTCTAGGAACAGCAAAATCTATCCTATTCTTTATCGTAGTAGCCGTGTTTACAACACTTCAAGTAACATTTACAAAGAAGAAGGAGGTTGAAGCATAATGAATAAAGGTTATACAAAGGGCACATTTGTACTTGAGATCATTGCCATTATGCTTGCCTTAATTTTCTTAGTGCCATTTTACTTTGTTTTAATCAATTCAGTAAAAGGGTTTTCAGAGATATTAATTGATGCCGCAGCTTTACCGAAAGAAATCTTATTTAGTAACTATACTAAGGTTTGGGATATTCTCAGCTTCCAAGATGCTTTTCTAAATTCTCTTATTATCACTGTGTTTAGTATTGCAGGAATTGTTGTCATTAGTTCTATGGCAGCATGGAAAATGGTGAGAACGCCAGGGAGGCTAAGTAAAATTTTATTTATCTTTTTTGTCTCAGCGATGGTTATTCCATTCCAAACGGTAATGATTCCATTAATGAAATTAGGTGGAACACTTGGAATTATGAATAGTATACCTGGTATTGTTATTATGTATTTTGGCTTTGGGGTTTCACTATCACTCTTCCTATACCATGGCTTTGTCAAAACAATTCCAATGGAAATTGAAGAATCCGCTAGAGTAGATGGATGTACACAATTTGGCGTGTTTTGGAGAATCGTTTTCCCATTATTAAAGCCAATAACTGTAACCGTTATCATCCTGAATACATTATGGATTTGGAATGATTACCTTCTGCCATTACTTGTGTTGCAAGATGCAGAATTAAGAACAATTCCGTTAGCGACAAGTTCTTTCTTTGCTCAATATACAAAACAGTGGGATATGGGACTTGCGGCATTAGTATTAGGTATAGCACCAATTATTGTATTCTTCCTATTCTTGCAAAAACACATTATTAAAGGAATTGCTGCAGGATCTATTAAATAGATTCTTAACTTAAGCAGTATATAATTTCATGGCTAGTAGCCTAGCCATGAGATTCATATAAAATTAAAAAGATAACATTAGGGAGGTCTATTATTCATGAAAAAGCTTATGCTTTTAGGAATGTCATTATTATTAGTTTTAGGTATCTTGGCTGGATGTAATTCAGGTAGCCAAGAAAGCTCATCTGAAGGAAAGAAAGAAGGTTCAGGTGATGGGGAAGTTGTAACATTAAACTTATTCCAATTTAAAGTTGAAATAGCTGATCAGCTTCAAGAAATGATCAAAGAATTTGAAGCGGAGCATCCAAATATCAAAGTAAAACTTGAAACTGTTGGTGGTGGAGCAGATTATGGTGCAGCTTTAAAAGCTAAGTTTGCATCAGGTGAAGAGCCAGATATTTTTAACAACGGTGGATTTAAAGAGCTTGAGCTATGGAAAGAGCATTTAGCAGATCTATCAAATGAACCGTGGGCAGAGCATGTACTTCCTATTGGTAAAGTTCCAACGACAGATGAAGATGGTAAGTTATATGGTATGCCAGTAAACCTTGAAGGATATGGATTTATTTATAACAAAGATTTATTTGAAAAAGCAGGGATTACAGAAACACCAAAAACGTTATCTGAATTAAAAGATGCTGTAAAAAAACTTGAAGCTGCTGGAATTAAAGCATTCTCAGCTGGTTATGGCGAGTGGTGGGTAATTGGTCAACATTTAATGAATATTCCATTTGCACAACAAGATGATCCAGAAAGCTTTATTGCAGGTTTAAACGATGGTTCTGAAAAATTTGTTGGTAACGAGAAATTCACACAATTTAAAGATATTATTGATCTAGAAGTGAAAAATGCAGTAGGTAACCCAATTACGACTGACTACAACACTCAAGTAACATTATTTGCATCAGGTGAAGCAGCAATGCTGCAACAAGGTAACTGGACTGAAAACATGATTACTGAAATCAACCCTGAAATTAATATGGGCTTCTTACCAATCCCATTAAATGATGAAGCAGGTGCTGATGCATTACCAGTAGGTGTTCCAAATAACTGGGTATTAAACAAAAACTCTGAGCACTTAGAAGAAGCAAAAACTTTCTTAAACTGGATGGTATCTTCTGAAACTGGTAAACGTTATATCACGGAAGAATTTGCCTTCATTCCAGCATTCGATAACATTGAAGCTTCTGGTTTAGGTGACTTAGGTCAATCAATCCTAGAATACTCTAAAGAAGAAAAAACAATTTCTTGGAACTGGTTCAGATGGCCAGATGGGGCAAACAAAGAATTTGCAGCTACAATCCAGGAATATGCTGCAGGTAAGATTACTTACGAACAAGCATTAGAAAAATTCCAAGCAACTTGGGATAATATGAAATAATAACCCTGAAAAAGCATGTCTATCATAGGCATGCTTTTTCACCTATAATAGTGGTTACAGTCAAAAAGTTAGGAGGTTCCCCTGTGAAAAAAACAAGCATAAGAAACAAGCTAATTGTTCTTTTATTACTCATTACCATTGTTCCATTTGGAACTTCAATTGTGATCACTTTCTTTTATACGAAAGAATCATTAAAAGATGAATTTGTAAAGGAGAACGTCAATCTCCTTTACCAAGGGAAGTTAAACATTGAAGGTTATATGGGGGAACTTAAAAATTTAACGTTATCATTTTATAATAATATTGATTTTATGAGGTACATGCGGAATAATCCTGATTTCGACAAGGATTATCTTGCAAAAGAAAGCTTTAAAAGTGTTATTTTAACGATTCTTTATGCTGAAGAGAACATCAATAGAGTGAACATTGCACTTATGGATGATCAGCATAATGTTTCTGTATCAAAAAAATCAGCTGTTGTCTTTTCCTCATTAAATAAAAATCAAAATAAAGATATGTATGAAAAGGCATTAAACAATCCTTATCGTATTCATATTGAGCCGATGGAAGTTTTACAAGAAGAGAATATAAGCGAGAATTCAAAAAGAAAAAAAGATATGTTTACTTTGCACCGTGCTTTAATCGATGTGCCGTCAGACGATTTGCTAGGATATATTTCACTTGACATCAACTCAGAGCACCTTCTAGGAATTGCAGAGAAGCTATATGTTAAAGATAGAGAGGAATTTTATATATTAAGTCCTGAAGGAGAATTGATTTTTCGCTCCAACAATGAAGTAAATGAGAACCAACAATGGATTACAAGCTTAATCAAGAATAACGAACCAAATGGAATGATGGAATGGAAAAAGGATTCGTTTCACGGTTTAATGATTTATGAAACCCTTGATGAATCATCCGGCGGTTGGATATTGGTAAAAAGAATTCCATTTACATCCGTATTTGAAAGTGCATTAAGTGTGGCTAAAATCAATATACTTTTTGGTGTAATTGGGTTAATACTTGTCATCATGGCTACTTTGTTTGTATCATTTAAAATCACCTCGCCAATTCGGGTATTATTACAAAATATAAAACAGGTTGAAAATGGGAATATGAACGTACAGTTTGATTCACTTGGAAACGATGAAATCGGTACTCTTGGTGAGCGTTTTAAAGAAATGATCGCAAAGATTAATCATCTTATTAATCGCGAATATAAACTGGAGATTGAAAATAAAACAAATCAGCTAAAGGCATTACAGTCGCAGTTAAATCCTCATTTTTTATATAATGCCTTGCAGTCCATCGGAACTTTGGCATTAAAAAATAATGTCCCACAGGTTTATACCCTTGTTACCCATCTTTCGAAGATTATGAGATATGGGATGAATATTGATGAGGATCTTGTTCCTTTAACAAAGGAAATTGATTATACAAAAGCCTTTTTATTGCTTCAAAAAGAAAGGTTCGGAGACGAATTTGAGTATACATTACAATTTGATAAAGAAGATTTATTTATAACGGTTCCAAAGATGATTCTTCAGCCAATAATCGAAAACTATTTTAAGCATGGCTTTGATCGAAGCAATGATAGGATTGGTCATTTAGCGATTATTGTAAAAAGAGATCGAAATCATCTGGTAATGACAGTTCACGACAATGGAAATGGAATAACAGAAACGAGACTTAACGAAATTTATCAGTCGTTAAACCAAGATCCGCAAAATAAGCTAAGTGGTAAAAATATAGGATTAAGGAATGTTTACTTACGTTTGAAGCTCTATTTTGGTGAACAAGCATCATTTTTAATAGAGAATCATGAAGACGGAGGAACTATGGTTACGATAAAGCTTCCAGTAGAATCGGGAGGTTCATGAAATGAAAGCAATCATAATTGACGATGAAACACATGTGAGAGAAGGACTGCTTTTATTAGCAGAATGGAAGAGGTTTGGTATTCAAGAAGTGTTTGAGGCAAAGGACGGAGAAGATGCAAAAAATCTGATTATCAAGCATCAGCCGGAAATTATATTTACAGATATGAATATGCCAAGGTTTGATGGAATCGAACTATTAAAATGGCTTAATAAAAATGAAATAACAAGTAAAATTATTGTTATCAGCGGCTACGATGATTTTCATTATATGAGAAATGCAATAACATATGGAAGCTATGATTATTTATTAAAACCGATTGACCCTAGTTTACTTAATGAGACATTAGAAAGAGCGGTATTAGATTGGAAAAGGGAAGCTCTTAAAAGAGAGTCAACAATCGAAACAACTAGAGTTATAAATGAGGTGAAACCTCTTTATTGGGATCATATTTTTTCGAATGTTGTATCGAATCAAGCTATTTCAAGTGAAACGGTTCAAAAAATTAATAAGGAATTTGGGGTTGATTTAAATGATTTGGAGTGTACAATCTCTTTAATATTTATCAGCCCTAATATCATCGAGAAGTTTGATGGTGATAAAAATTTAGCCTTTTTCACCTTGTTAAATATATCCAATGAAATTGTTCGCTCCAAACAAAGAGGCTTTTGCTTTCGGAATGTAAATGAAGAAAATGAAATTGTCGTTCTTTTATGGAATAGCAAAAATGAAATAGAAATCCTTAAAAAAATACAAATGGAAATCTATAAATTTAGCAGTATTAATGTTTTATTTTCAGTTGGTAAGCCTTTGTCGTCAATAAAAGAAGCCTATAACTCAGCTCGAAAAACTTTATTTAAACATAATATGATTGAATGTCCTAAGAGTGGCAATATCGTATGTTATCAAGACATTACTTCAGGCCCTCTTCTCCATTTATTCGATTTCGCCGAAGATATCAAATGGGCTATCCAAAGTAGTAATATTGAGCAAATGGAAGAAATTATTCAAAAGATTTTTTATATCCTTGAATCAAAACATGTTTTATCATACGAGCAAGTGAGAGTATGGGAAGAGCAGTTTGAAATACTAAGAAAAAACTGGTTGAAAGAATATAACACGAATGAAGATGTGACTTTTTACAAAGGGACGAATTATTGGGATGAAAAAGGGTTATTCTCATTTGATAAGTTTAAAGCAGAGAAGCGAAAGGAATTTTATGAATTAATCCATCAATTGAATGATGTGAGGTATAAAAAAGAAACAAGCAGCATTCAAGAGATCGAAGCATTCTTACGAAAAAACTATGAGAAGGATATTACGCTACAGGAAATTGCGGAACGATTTTTTTTAAGTCGGGAATATATTTCTAGAAAGTTCAAGCAAGAATATCATGAAACATTAACAAACTATTTAACGAAAATAAGAATTGAAAAAGCAAAAGAGCTTTTAGAAAACCCGCATTTAAAGGTATATGAAGTTTCATACAAAGTTGGATATCAAAATGAAAAATATTTCAGTAAAGTGTTTAAAAAGCTAGTCGGATTAACTCCAAATGAATATCGGGTACATGTGATGTCAAAATAAATATATTAGAATAAGAGGATCATCTTGCGCTTTTTTAAAAGGTAAGAAAGCATAAAATTTTGTGCTTAGTTTTGGTGTCTAGCTCCAGGCGCCATCGGCGAAGTCAGGAGTACAAATACATTATGGCGGTTGAATTCCTGTTAATAACTGCCTCGAGTCATAAGTCAAGTAGGAATTGAAGGTAAAGAACACCTTCTATTTCTACTCGCCTTATGCTTTTCTGATAACAGCTTCTACAATATTTGCTTTATTAATGCTAATATATGTTTATTAATTGTTCGGAGGACATATATGCGGATCTTTAGAATACTAAACAACAATGCAGTGGTTGTAATAGACGGACCACAGGAAAAAATTGTGATGGGCCCTGGAATAGCGTTTCAAAAACAAAGAAACGATATTGTCCCTAAAAGCAAAATAGAAAAAATCTTTATTTTACGTGAATCTTCATCTGAAAAGTTTCAACAATTACTATCTACATTACCAGAGTTACATATTGAACTGGCTGAAAGCATTATCAGTTATGCGGAAGGCCATTTAAGTGCACCTTTAAGTGATCATATTCATATTGCCTTAACCGACCATCTATCCTTTGCTTTGGAAAGAATCCAACAAGGAATTCCAATTAAAAATAAGCTTGTAAACGAAATTAAGATGCTCTATAAAAAAGAGTACGAGATCGGGCTGTGGGCAAAGGAAGAGATCAAGAAAAAACTTGGGATCGACATACCGGAGGATGAAGTCGCTCATATTGCTCTTCATATTCATACAGCGAAAATGGATGCACCATCGATGAGTGAGTCCTTAAAACAAGCCTCTATTTTAAGTGATTTTGTCCAACAGGTTGAATCATATATTGGTGAAAAGATTGAGGAATCTTCAATTAATTATCAAAGACTAATCACACATCTTCGATTTGCCCTGAATCGTATTCAACAGGGAGAGCAGTTTGAACCTATCGATCAAGATATGCTGGAGCTTATACAAGAAAAGTATAAAAGGGCTTATGAATATTCAAAGAAAATATTAGATTATTTAAGTGAGGAATATGAGATTGCTTTTCCATCATCTGAAATTGCATATATTGCGATCCATATTCAACGTTTAATATAATAACTGTCGAAATTTGAATTTTATTGTTGACGTTTCCATATGACTATTATAAAATTTACTCATTCAAACAATTTCATATGTAGGATTGTGACTGATAATGCAGGCAAGACCTAGAATATATAAGATGATATAGGTAGATCATCTCGCTCTTTGCTACCTATTTTTCCTTATATATTTTAGGTCTTTTTGTTGTTTATCGGAAAGATTTTACATGCAAGATAGGGAGGAATTCAACATGAATCATCGTGAAGTAGCCGAAGAGCTTGTTACGAAGCTTGGCGGTAAAAACAATGTAATTAGTGCAGCTCATTGTGCAACTCGTCTTCGTCTTGTGATTGAAGATGAAAGTCAAATAGACAAAAATGCCATTGAAGAATTAAATGGTGTAAAAGGAGCTTTCTCGAGCTCAGGTCAGTTTCAAATCATTTTTGGAACGGGAACAGTGAATAAAGTATATCAACACTTTGCACCATTAGTTGGTGTTTCAATGGAAGAAAATAATTCAAATAAAAGTGAATCACATGGAGACGCAGCAAAGCGTAAGATGAATCCGTTTGCTCGTTTCGCTCGTACATTATCAAACATTTTTGTGCCAATCATACCTGCGATTGTTGCAGCAGGTATGTTAATGGGGCTTTTAGGATTAATGAAAACGTATAACTGGGTAGACCCTGAAAGCGGATTATTCGTCATGCTAGATATGTTTTCATCTGCTGCGTTTATTATTTTGCCTATTTTAATCGGATTTAGTGCAGCGAAGGAATTCGGAGCAAATGGTTATCTTGGGGCTGTAATAGGGGGAATTATGATACACCCTAACTTACTAAATCCATGGGGATTATCTAATGCTGAGCCATCTACACTTGATTTCTTTGGCTTTGGTGTGGAAATGCTGGGGTACCAAGGAACAGTCATCCCTGTTTTGTTGACTGTTTATATTATGGCGCAAATTGAAAAGGGCTTAAGAAAAGTCATTCCAAATGTGATTGATTTACTTGTAACACCATTCTTAACAGTAATTTTCACAGGATTTGTTGCTTTGCTAGTCATTGGTCCTTTAGGAAGAGTGCTAGGAAACGGGATTACTACGGTGTTAGACGTTGTGTATAACTCGGCTGGACCGATTGCAGGCCTATTATTCGGTGGTTTATATTCAACAATTGTATTAACAGGTGTTCATCATAGCTTCCATGCAATTGAAGCTGAGTTATTAAATGTTGGTGGAAACTATCTGTTACCGATCTGGGCAATGGCAAACGTTGCTCAAGGTGGAGCTGTCCTTGCTGTTTTCTTCAAAACAAAAAATAGCAAAACGAAGGAAATTGCTTTACCAGCGGCAGTTTCTACGTTTCTTGGGATTACAGAGCCGGCTATCTTCGGGGTAAACTTAAAATATCGACGTCCGTTTATTGGAGCAGCGATCGGTGGAGCACTTGGCGGAGCATATGTTGTTTTCACTCAAGTCATGGCCAATGGAATCGGGTTAACAGGAATCCCTCAGTTTGCGATCGTGCAAGATCCTATTAATTACGGAATTGGATTTATCATTGCAGTAGTTGGTGCCTTCATTTCCACGTTATTATTAGGGTGGAAAGAAGAGTCTAAATAAGAAAAAATGGGTTGGCTTTGAATGTAAGGGTCAACCCTTTCCTTTAAAAAGTACAAGTAAGCAGGTGGAATAAACGTGACAAGGGATGAACAATTACGCCAAGAAGCGTATGAAGAGATTGAAAAACATAGACATCTTGTAGAACAGGATCCATATCGATTGACCTATCACCTTATGCCTCCAGTCGGGCTATTAAATGATCCAAATGGATTTATCCAGGTAAATGGAGTATATCATCTATTTTATCAATGGATGCCATTCAAAACAGGTCATGGAGCAAAGTTTTGGGGACATTATTCATCAAAAGATTTAGTAGACTGGCAGCATGAAAGCATTGCATTAACACCTTCAGAGTGGTATGAAAAAAATGGCTGTTATTCAGGAAGTGCCATTGAGAACGATGGGAAAATATATGCCTTTTATACGGGGAATGTAAAAGATGAACAAGGAAACCGTGAAACATACCAATGTTTAGCGATTTCTGAAGATGGAATTCATTTTAATAAAAAAGGTCCTCTTGTTTATCTACCTGAAGGGTTCACTGCTCATTTTCGAGATCCAAAGGTTTGGAAGCAAGAGAATACCTATTTCATGGTAATTGGAGCTCAGACAGAAAACTCAAAAGGTGCAGTTGTCTTGTTTCAGTCTAAAGATTTATTAGAGTGGACGTATGCTGGAGTATTAGCCGGTGGCGGAAAAGGGAAGCTTGATAAATTTGGGTATATGTTTGAATGCCCAGACTTATTTCACCTTGAGGGAAAAGATATACTCGTCTTTTCACCGCAGGGCTTAGAATCACAAGGTATGAGGTACCAAAATGTATACCAAGCCGGCTATGTTATAGGAAATTTTAATCCTCAAACTGGCGGTTACGAGCATGGTGAGTTCGATGAGCTTGATCGTGGCTTTGACTTTTATGCTCCGCAAACAACAATTGATGATCAAGGCAGAAGACTCCTTTTTGGCTGGATGAGTGTACCTGACCAAAATGAACAATACCACCCTACGATAATATATAAATGGATTCACAATATGACGTTGCCGCGTGAATTGAAATTGGTGAATGGGAAAGTGTATCAAGTTCCTGTTGATGAGCTAAAGAAACTAAGAAGTGGAGAAGTTGTTTCACATTCTGTGAAATTAACAAAAGAGTGGAAGGAACTTTACGGAATTCACGGAAAGTCAGTGGAATTAACTATTCAAGATATCGAAATAACTGAGGGATGGTTGGAAATCTCAATAAGTGATGGAGGAAGAATCATCTACTCAGCAGATGAACAGGTCATGACGTTTGAAAGAAAGAGCTATGTCAATGGTACAACGGAGAGACGCCAATGTTCACTTAACGAACTTACAGAACTTCGGATCTATATTGATACTTCATCGGTAGAAATGTTTATAAATGCTGGACAAGAAACGTTTACTTCACGAATTTTTCCATCCCCAAATAACGAAACCATTACATTTGCAGCATCAAAAAATGCGTGCTTTACAATTCAAAAATGGACGCTAGAGACTAAATAAAAATGATAGAGTGAATTAGCACTTTCATTTGGTTAGAAGGGAAGTGCTTTTTTGCTTTTGAAATATACCACAAAGTGCACTCGTTTTGCGGAAAATTTTCAATTGTTACAGTTGGCTGATTAAGGCACTTTCACTATAGTTTGTATCGACAATATTCTATTTTTTTTAGTCCAAATTTACCAAACTGTAAAAAGATAAAAACACTTAGTTTGTTGGATGTATAAACTAACTTTCTATCCTATAATTATTGAGTGTGAACAGGGATTAACCGCAAAAATGTAAACACTTACATTTTTGCGGTTAATCCATTTTTAAAAAAGGAGGGTGGTTTTTATAGTAGTAAAAATTCATAATTTTTGATAAAGGAAAAAGGCTTTGGAGAAATTAAGATTTATTTATTTACTTAAAAAACCAATTGATTAAAGGCGAGGGTTTATTAAAATTTTTGAGGGGATGTTTTCAATGAAAAAAGTATTAACCATACTTCTCTTATTTCTATTTGTCATAGGCTCTAGTCACTCCTTTGCTCATACAGCATCTGCAACAAAATCAAATCCGATTGAAATTCCTGTTTTACTATATCACGTTGTAAAGCCAAATCCTGATCCAACAAATCCTTGGCAGTTTAGTTTAGCGGAATTTGAAAAGCATATGGCATACTTAAAAGAAAATGGTTATCGAACATTAACTATAAAGCAATATTTTAATATTCTTGATGGAAAAGCAGCTATGCCTAATAAACCGATTCTCCTCACCTTCGATGACAACTCAAATGATTTCTATCCTTATGTTTATCCGATCTTACAAAAGTATGGGATGAAGGCAACTCAATTTACCGTATCTGATTGGGTAGATGGCAGTTGGAATATGACATCAAGTGAGATCTTGACAGTGATGGAAAATGGCATTGATATTCAAAACCATTCAGTTACTCATCCTTTCCTGGCTAGCTTAAGCAAAGAAGAGCAATACTCTGAAATTAATAATGCAACAATAGAATTAAAAGAACTGACAGGTAAGACAACAAATGTATTTGCTTACCCGTATGGTAATTATAATGAAGAAACAATTTCTGTTCTTCAGGAATTAGGGTTTAAAGGTGCATTTAAAGTAGGTGGAGGAATTAGTACAGATCAAAGTGACCGATTAGAGTTACCTCGAATCATGATCCTTCAAGAGCATACCCTTGAAGACTTCATCAGAATGGTGAAAACAGGATATTAAACGTAACAACTCCTAAATAAAACTATTTGGGAGTTTTTTAATGATATCTTAGGCAGCTTATTTTACAATCAAAACAGGACATTTTACTCTCTTAGCAACTTTATGGCTAACACTACCAAGCACCATTTCCTGCATCATATTTAAACCGCGGCTACCTATAACGACAAGATCATATTGATGATCATTAGCGAACTTTACGATTGTTGGACCAGGTTCTCCTCGAATTATTTTTACATCATAATTCACATGATCCTTTTGAGCCTTTTTCTCGATCATTTCCATCTTCTTTCTTCGCTTGGTCTCTGTATCAATTTGATTCCAATTATGAAGAACATCTTCTTTTGATGTTTTCCCATCAACAACATAAACCACATCTACAAAAGAATGAGGATTTAATTTTGCAATCTCTATCGCTTTTTCAGCTGCGCGCAAAGAATGTAAGGATCCGTCTGCAGCAAGTAAGATTTTTTTAAACATCATTAGCCCCCTTATCAACTTTTTGTTCCAAGGAATTATTTACTAGAGTGAAAATGTCACATTTTAATAAATTCATGATGTTTATTTGATAGTACTAGATATTAAGAGAAAATGATAGTATTCAATTGTTGTTATCGCTTACATAACGTTTCACAAAAATGACAAAACCGTATATAATGCATGTTGTTAATAACGGCCCCGACTTTCATGAGAGTTGAAAGTCATAAATAAACTAAAAAATAAAAGGGAGAGTGTCGTTTTTGAATTCAACTACAATTAAATATGAATGGTTTGGAAACATCAAAGGTGATGTATTAGCAGGTATTGTCGTTGCGCTTGCATTAATTCCTGAAGCTATTGCGTTTTCGATTATTGCTGGAGTAGATCCTATGGTAGGATTGTATGCTTCTTTTTGTATTGCGGTGACAATTGCTTTTGTTGGAGGACGTCCTGGAATGATTTCTGCAGCAACAGGTGCAACCGCATTAATCATGGTCACGTTAGTTGCTGATTATGGACTACAATATTTACTCGCAGCAACAATCTTAACGGGTATTCTTCAGATTATTATGGGTGTTTTAAAATTAGGCAGATTAATGAAATTTGTACCTAGATCTGTTATGACAGGTTTTGTTAATGCCTTAGCTATTCTTATCTTTACATCACAATTACCACATTTTGTGGGAGAATCATGGGCAATGTATGCGATGGTAGCTGGTGCTTTAGCTATTATCTATATTTTACCACGTTTTACAAAGGCAGTGCCATCACCATTAGTTGCAATTATTGTGATTACAATTATTGCGGTAATGACGGGCAGTGGAGTTCGAACTGTAGGGGACATGGGTGAATTAACTCAAGCGTTACCTATGTTTTTATTGCCGGATATTCCATTAAACTTTGAAACGTTGCAAATTATTTTTCCTTATTCTTTATCGATTGCCATTGTAGGGTTAGTAGAATCTTTACTTACGGCGCAAATTGTTGATGATATGACAGATACTACTAGTGATAAGAATAAAGAAGCACGTGGTCAGGGGATCGCAAACATCGTATCAGCATTCTTTGGAGGAATGGCTGGATGTGCAATGATCGGTCAGTCTGTAATTAATGTTAAATCAGGTGGAAGAGGACGATTATCTACATTAGTAGCTGGTGTATTCCTAATGGTTTTAATTCTATTGTTAAATGATTTCCTTGTACAAATTCCGATGGCTGCACTTGTAGGCGTTATGATTATGGTTTCCATTGGTACTTTTGATTGGTCGTCATTAAGGTCTCTCCATAAAGTACCATTAACAGATACATTAGTAATGATCGTAACGGTCTTAACAGTTATTATGACTCATGATTTATCAAAAGGTGTTTTAGTAGGGATCCTTTTAAGTGCGATTTTCTTTGCGGCTAAAATCTCAAAGGTGAAAGTGACAAGCTTATCTTCAGACGGATCTGGAAAGAAAGTATACCGTGTTTCAGGTCAATTATTCTTTGCCTCTGTTACTGATTTTGTTGAGAGTTTCGACTTTAAGGAAAATGTAAAAGAGATTGATTTAGATTTAACACATGCACATCTATGGGATGATTCAGCTGTAGGTGCCATTGATAAAGTGGTGATTAAGTATCATCAAAATGGTGTAAAAGTGAATTTAATCGGTGTTAATACAGAAAGTAATCAGTTACTCGAAAAAATTGCTGTTCACAATAAACCGGGTGGATTAAATAAAGTAGCAAATCACTAAGAAATGAGGACCTTCAAGTTCAATTTGAACTTGAAGGTCCTTTTTTGCGGTTTAAAAAGTTTAATTTGATGATTTTCACTTAATTTTCACTTTTGAATAGTAGAGTAACAATTGTAAATAGACCAAATACCAGGAGGAAATAATAATGAATAAAATGAAGTTCTTTAGTTATGTATTGTCAGGAGCATTAACTCTAGGTGTTGTTGGAGCTGCAGCCTTTTCTGCTTTTGCTGCAGCTGAAACGATTCTTGCTTTGAAAAAGGGTAGAAAATATAACTGGTATTGGGAACTTCAATTATCTTGAGGTTCTTTTTTTGTTCTTTTCTAAGGTTGTTTATTAATAAGTTCATTGAACAATAACTGATTAGGTTGATTGGAAGGGATATGCGAGACTCCAGTGGAAGTAGCTTGATAGGGGAGACTAGGTAATCGTTTGTTTTTACTAAAATAGTTTCACTTATTTTAACTTGAATTTAAAAAGGGAAAATATATTAAAAAAAAATCAAAAAAACACTTGAATGAAAGCGTATTATTAGATATTTTTAAAGTGAAAGTTTAGTAAAGAATAAGTAAATAACAAGATAGATTTTACCTTGTTATCAATGGGGAGGAAAATAAGTGGGCATACAATTTAATGAAGAAAGCAAGGTTTTTCATTTACAAGCTAAAGATACAAGTTATGTAATGCAAATTATACGAGATGGGTATTTATCACATCTTTACTGGGGGAAGAAAGTAAAAAACTATCATCATTCGAATGATCTTCAGTACTTAGATCGTGCGTTTTCAGGAAATCCAGATCCGTCTGATCGTACTTTTTCTTTAGATACACTGCCGCAGGAATACCCGGCTTATGGGAATACAGATTTTCGAACACCAGCCTATCAGCTGCAGTTCCGAAACGGTTCAACTATTAGTGATATGAGATATAAATCACATAAAATTTTTAAGGGAAAGCCTGCATTACAGGGGTTGCCTGCAACATATGTGGAAGATGAGCAAGAGGCGGAAACACTGGAAATTACTCTTGAGGATACTGTTGCTAATGTTGAAATTTTACTGAGCTATTCAGTTTTTGAAAAGAAAAATGTGATAACGAGAACTGCGAGAATCATTAATAATAGTTCAGATTCTGTTGATGTTTTAAGAGCGTTAAGTGTGAATGTTGATATCCGAGATGCGGATTTTGAACTGCTCCATCTTTCAGGAGCTTGGGGCAATGAACGGCTAATCGAACGAACTCCTCTAAGGCGGGGTATTCAGTCTGTTGGTAGTGCAAGGGGAGCGAGTAGTCATCAGCATAATCCATTCCTTGCCTTAGTAAGGAAAAATACAACAGAAGACAATGGAGAGGTTTTTTCTTTTAATCTAGTGTATAGTGGAAACTTCCTTGCAAATACGGAAGTTGATCAATTCAAAAATACGAGAGTTTCATTAGGGATCAACCCATTTGATTTTAAATGGCTGCTTCAACCAGGCGATTCATTTCAATGCCCTGAAGCGGTTATGGTGTATTCGAATCAAGGTTTAGGAGATATGTCGAGAACGTACCATGATTTATATCGTACGCGATTATGTCGTGGAGAGTTTAAGGATAAAGAACGCCCAATTCTGGTAAATAACTGGGAAGCGACGTATTTTGATTTTACAGCAGATAAAATTGAAGAGATTGCTAAAGTTGGGCAAGAATTAGGAATTGAACTATTCGTGTTAGATGATGGCTGGTTTGGTAAGAGGGATGATGATACAACATCATTAGGAGATTGGTTTGTAGATCGAAATAAACTTCCTGATGGTCTAGATTCTTTAGCAAAAAATGTAGAAAAGCTAGATATGCAATTTGGATTATGGGTTGAGCCTGAAATGATTTCTGTTAATAGTGATTTATACCGAGAACATCCTGATTGGTGTTTACATGTACCGAATCGAAGACGCTCAGAAAGTAGAAATCAGTTAATTCTTGATTTTTCACGTGATGAAGTCTGTGATGCAATTATAAAAATGGTGTCAGATGTATTATCAACGGTTCCGGTTTCTTATGTGAAATGGGATATGAACCGTCATATGACGGAAATTGGCTCAGCTGTCTTACCTCCAGAGCGTCAAAGAGAAACGGCACATCGTTATATGCTAGGTTTATATAAAGTGATGGAAAAAATAACAACAGATTTTCCTCATATCCTGTTTGAAAGCTGCTCAGGCGGGGGTGGAAGATTTGATCCGGGAATTTTGTATTATATGCCCCAAACATGGACAAGTGATAATACTGATGCGATTTCCAGGCTGAAGATCCAATATGGAACAAGTCTTGTCTATCCGATTAGTTCAATGGGTGCTCATGTATCAGATGTTCCTAACCACCAGGTTCATCGTACAACATCACTGGATATACGCGGTGATGTAGCGATGGCTGGAAACTTCGGGTATGAGCTTGATTTAACGAAAATGAGTGAAGAAGACAAAGAAATAGTCAAAAAACAAGTTGCGACATATAAAGGAATTAGACGTCTTGTTCAGTATGGTGATTTCTATCGATTAGTAAGTCCTTTTGAAGGGAATGAAACAGCGTGGTTATTTGTAAATGATGAAAAAACTGAATCAGTCGTGTTCTATTATCGAATACTGGCTGAAGCAAATGGACCGTTGAGTGTGCTGAAACTAAAAGGTCTTGATCGTGATAAAAACTATCAATTATTAGGGACTGGCAAGGTATATGGGGGCGATGAATTAGAATATGTCGGGTTAAGTATACCAGCTAATTTAAATGGTGATTTTAAAAGTTGTATGTGGAGATTAAAAGAGATCTAATCAAAACAAAAACGATGATGACAGGTAAATGTCATCATCGTTTTTGTTTTGGTCTAGGAAGTGCAAGTGCAGTCTCGGAGATTGACGTCGCAACTTTAGACTGCCAGCGCCTAGCTCCTCTAGGGTTTAGCGGCAAATTGCGTCTTATTTGTCCGAGGCTGTTCAAGGTGATTGCGCTTTTGTTCTTTATAGATATTATTTTTCCAACACTGCGAAATAATTTTCTTCATTATCCGCAAAGTTAAATACTCGGCCATTTGGCATATCTACCATTTCGCCTACCGTAATCCCGTTATTAGACAGCTTGCTGTGCAATTCATCGAGATTGTTTGAGAAAAATAATAATGAGGGTGTTCCGAGATTTAGTTCTGGCTCCATTTTAGCGATGAACTCCTTGTTATGGAGTATGATGCTAGTTTCTGCTTTTTGTGTTGGAGCAATTTCAATCCATCTCATTCCTTGACCATTATCTTCCTCGTCAACTACATGAAAGCCTACTTTTTCTGTCCAAAACTTAACTGCATCATCCTGATTGTGAACATAAAGCATGATTTGACCTACTTTGGTAATCAAAACGATCACTCCATCTCAATGAATTAATAGGTATGTATTTTCTAGTCAGTTAATTAAATTATACGATTCATTTCTTGTGAAAGTAAACTGCTACAACAATTTATGGTTCAAAAAACGACTTATGGATAAAAATTGCTTAGTTTTTTAAATGTAAATTCCCTATTTTCTAGAAATTTAGATAAATAACACAATAGATACGACGATTTTTTCCAAATCCTACAATGACATTTAAAGAGAAAACTTCTATCATGTTAATTAATATAACATTATATGTTAAAAAAACTAACAAATAAGTCTTAGGGGGAGTAGTATGGAGAGTAAAAATGGTGGACTGAAGATTTTCTCATTAGGACTACAACATGTTTTGGCTATGTATGCTGGTGCGATCTTGGTTCCGCTAATTGTTGGGAGAGCATTGAATTTAACATCAGAGCAATTGGCTTACTTAGTTGCAATAGATCTCCTAACGTGTGGAATAGCAACACTTTTACAAGCGTGGAAAACAAAATACTTCGGAATAGGGTTGCCAGTAGTACTAGGAAGTTCATTTGTTGCGGTAACACCTATGATTGCGATTGGCAGTCAATATGGTGTCTCAACTATTTATGGAGCTATTATTGCCGGGGGATTATTTGTCCTTGTTTTCGCTTCATTTTTTGGAAAGATCATAAAACTCTTCCCTCCGGTTGTAACTGGTTCAGTTGTGACGATTATTGGTTTATCCTTAGTGCCGACCGGAATTCGTAATATGGCGGGAGGATCTGGGAGTGAAGATTTCGGCAGTGCAACAAATTTGCTCCTGTCATTTGGGGTGCTGATAGCTATTTTATTCATGAATAGGTATTTTAAAGGGTTTGCCCAAGCTTTATCAGTGTTAATCGGTATAATAGCAGGTACAATTGCAGCAACGATTATGGGGAAAGTTGACTTTTCGGATGTTGCGGAGGCCTCGTGGCTTCATTTACCAGAGTTATTTTATTTTGGGGTTCCGTCTTTTGAAATCGGCCCAATCATAACGATGATCATTGTTTGTCTTGTTATCATGATTGAATCAACAGGTGTGTTTTTTGCTTTAAGCAAGATCTGTGATCAAGAGTTAAAGGAAAAGGACTTTGTTAGAGGGTATCGAGCGGAAGGATTGGCGATTGTGTTAGGTGGTTTGTTTAATGCTTTTCCTTACAATACCTTCGCTCAAAATGTAGGGCTTGTTCAGCTTTCAAAAGTAAAAACAAAAAATGTCGTTGTTGCAGCAGGGTTTATTTTAGTGGCATTAGGACTTGTTCCGAAAATTGCCGCTTTTACAACCATAATTCCACCAGCTGTATTAGGTGGTGCTACGGTTGTGATGTTTGGTATGGTTATTTCTTCCGGAATTAAAATGCTTGGGTCTGTGGATTTTGGTGATCAACAAAATTTGTTGGTTATTGCTTGTTCAATATCATTAGGCTTAGGTGCCACTGTTGTTCCTGATCTTTTCGCAGGCTTACCGCAGTCACTTAGAATCATAGTGAGTGATGGGATTATTACAGGAAGTCTAACAGCGATTTTATTAAATTTATTTTTTATGATTCGTACAAAAGAGAAACCTACTTCAATAGAAGGGGATCAGTCTGTTGCATAAAAAGTTCTATAGAAAAGGGGAAAAGTATTGGTCACATTAGATGAATTGAACAAAGTTAGTCATGATAAGTTTGTTGAATTGCTGAAAGATATATTTGAGCATTCTCCTTGGGTTCCTGATAAAGCGTGGACATATAGACCGTTTAACTCTTTAACAGATCTTCATGAAAAAATGGTGTTAATTGTGAAGGAAGCAACCTATGAAGAAAAACTCGCGTTAATTCAAGCTCATCCTAACTTAGGGACACGTCTTGAAATGAGCGGTGCATCTGAGCAGGAGCAGGCTGGAGCAGGGTTGAATCAACTAACAACTGAGGAATTTGTACAATTTTCCGCATTGAATAAACAGTATATGGAAAAGTTTGGTTTTCCGTTTATTATGGCTGTAAAAGGTCAAACAAAAACAATAATCTATGAATCTATGCAACAGAGAATGAACCATAGTGAATCAGAAGAATTTGAAACGGCGTTAAATGAAATTGAAAAGATTGCTTACTTTCGTTTAAAAGATCTAATTAAAATAAGGGGTGCTCATATGTCAAAACAACGAACTGTATCATATGGTAAAGGTAATGTTTTTGCCTATCGAACATTTCTAGCTCCATTGGAAGGGATAAAACAAATTCCTGAATCGGATTTTACAGGTAAAAGTAATACTGTATTTGGAGTCAATGTGAAAATGGAAGTGGGAGGTCAAAAGCTATTGCCTTCATTTACAGAAGGAGATAATAGTCTAGTCGTTGCGACAGATTCTATGAAAAACTTTGTGCAGAGACATTTAGGGAGCTATGACGGATCGACAATTGAAGGGTTTCTCCAATATGTTGCCGAAGAGTTTTTGAAAAAGTATGATCATATTGACACCATTAAGTTAATTGGCGAAGAGGTTCCTTTTGAACTAACTAAAACAGCCTCTGCCAATGGATTAACACAAAGTGATCTTGTGTTTAAGCATTCGCGAAATGAAAAAGCGGTAGCGACAATTGAACTGGTTCGCGATGGTGAGACTATTGATATAGTACATCAAAGTAGTGGTGTTCTAGATTTGCAGTTGATTAAAGTTCGAGGGAATTCATTTGTTGGTTTTATTCGCGATGAATATACAACTCTGCCAGAAGATAGTAATCGACCGCTCTTTATCTATTTAAATATTGGGTGGGAATATGAAAATATTGAAGATTCGGCAGGCTCTGCTCCACATAGCTATGTATGTGCAGAACAGGTTCGAGATATTGCTACATCTGTATTCCATGAGCTCGAAACACCTTCGATACAATATTTAATCTATCTTATTGGTTGCCGGGTTCTGGAAAGATTCCCGCAGCTTCGAGAAGTGAGTTTTCAATCACAAAACCATACGTGGGATCCTGTTGTAGAGGAAATACCAAACTCAGAAGGTAAGGTATATACTGAACCTCGTCCACCTTATGGTTTTCAACATTTTGCAGTTACAAAAGAAGATCTCGAAACTAGCAAAAAACTTTCCGAAACGATGAAAATTTCTAAATAAGGATTTGATCGATATGGCGGGTCTTACAACACATATATTGGATTTAATGCATGGTATCCCTGCAGCTAATGTTCTTGTGCAGTTGTCTAGACTAGAGGAATCTGGAACTACTGTTATAAGATCAGCTAAAACGAATCAGGATGGTCGGATACATGAGCCGCTTCTTTCGGAACAAGAGATGCACATTGGAGAATATGAGTTATTGTTTTATATAGGGGATTATTTCCGCGGAAAAGATGTCTCCTTGCCAGAGCCTGCATTTTTGGATAAAGTATCCATTCGTTTTGGAATTGCCGAAGAGGGTGCTCACTATCATGTTCCATTATTAGTATCACCCTGGGGTTATCAGGTTTATAGAGGAAGCTAAATAGTTGTTCATGATGATTTGCAAAAATATTTGTGAATTTGCAAAATTAATATGATTTTCGCAAAAATATTGGGAAATTCGCAAAAATCCAGCCAGGTTTGCAAGATTATCTAGTAAACTTGCAAAAATGAATGTACATGAAAAAAGCCTCCACCTAATTTTTATTGGTGGAGGCTACGTTTTATCTAGCGAGCTTCAATATTTCTAAAACATCTTTTTCGTACAATTTAACAAAGTTGCCTAATGGACCTCTTTCGGTTCCTTTTTTGGCCATTTCTTCAAAATGTTCTTCTCCAATTTCTACTTCTTGTAAGCGAATGGGCATACCGATAGAATGGAAGAACTCTTCTGTTTTTTTGATCCCGGCTAAAGCGGTTTTTTCTAAATTGTTTAAGTTGATTTCAACATCCCACACACGATTAGCGAATTGTGCAAATCGATTAACATCATGTTTGTAGACGTACTTCATCCATGCTGGGAATACGATGGCTAGACCAGCGCCATGGGCAATATCGTAGATGCCGCTAATTTCATGCTCAATGTCATGGCTTCCCCAATCACCTTCTCTGCCTGTTCCGAGTAGATCATTATGTGCGATTGTACCAGACCACATAATTTCTGCTCTTGCGTCATAGTTTGTTGGATCTTCTAACACAGTATGTGCATTATTGATAATTGTCCGTAAAGCACCTTCACTGAGGCGATCGGTTAATTCTACGTTCTTTTCATTTGTGAAATATCTTTCTAAAATATGTGCAATCATATCTGTAACACCACATGCTGTTTGGTATGGCGGTAATGTGTATGTAAGAACAGGATTTAATATGGCAAACTGTGGACGCATGGATGGATGTCCTGTTGCGCGTTTATATAGTCCGTCTTCATTTGTGATTACAGTTCCATTACTTGATTCACTTCCAGCTGCAGGAATTGTTAGCACGACACCGATTGGTAAGCACTCCTGTACTGTACTTTTTCCATCAAAAAAGTCCCATACATCACCTTCGTATTTAGCTCCAGCCGCGATTGCTTTGGCAGAATCGATGACACTTCCTCCGCCAACAGCTAAAATAAATTCGATATTATGTTCTTTGCAGATTGAAACACCTTCTCTTACAAGATTAACTCTTGGGTTTGGCTGTACACCGCCGAGCTCAAAAATTTCAATATTTTGTTCTGTTAAGGATTGAACAACTCTTTCGTAAAGACCGCTTGATTTAATGCTGCCCCCTCCATAATGTAAAAGAAGCTTTTTGCCATATTGGCTTGATTCTTGTCCGACTAATTGCTCTTTATCTCTACCGAAAATTAATTTAGTTGCATTTTGAAATGTAAAATCTCTCATAATATCCCTCCTATATATTGATAGTAACGTTTTTGTTAATTGTAGGCAACGCTTTCATGCTGACTGAAAAAATAAAAGAAACAAAGCTTAACGAACTCGTAGCTTTATTTCTTATGCAAGTTCACTGACCTTGAATTAATGCTTTAATACGAAATGCTAGCCGGAGTCTCAGTGTTTCATCAGGTTCTTTTAGACTTCTTCCGATAATCTCCTCACATTTTTCTAGGCGGTAAATGACTGTGTTACGATGAACATACAAACGTTTTGCGGTTTCGGAAAGCTGGCAATGAGTTTCAAGATACACAGATAATGTGTGCAACAAGACTTGGTGGTCTTTTTTTGTTTCATCAGTAAATGACTGAAATGTATCATCATAGAATTTCTTTAATTGCTCGTAAGGGATCATCCTGAGGATTTCTGGAACTTTTTTTGGTTGATATAGTTCAATAAACTGTTTTTTGCCTGACATATTACCATGATAAAGAGCATCTTTTGCTTCTTTATAGGACACTGTCACATGTGTGAGCTCCTCGGCGTACATGCTTATCCCGAACGAAAGGTTCTTTTTGAGGCGTGCTGAAATTTTCATTTGAATCCTTTTTAATAGTGTTAAAAAAGGCTGTTCAATTTCCTTCCATCCACCTCTAAGTTCTAATAATAGGATAAATGTTTGATCCATTGTGAAAAGGTGGATTTTTTCCTGGCTATATTGAAGTTCGAATTCAATCGTGTCGTAGATAGACTCTGTTTCTGTTTGATATTGCATAAATGATTGTTTTTTATCTTCCTCACTAATCTCACCAACTGCACAAATATACCGTTGATCATCTTTAAGTCCAAATTCTTTTCCGCGACTGATAATTTCATCTGAGGTTGAAAATGTGCCATTAATGAAGTTGGAGAAAAACTCATTTTGAATACGTCTTGTATGTTGCTTTAATGCATTTTCCTTCATTAATTCAAATGCAATTACATTTGTTGCTTGTTTAATCGTTAAAATCGTTGCTCGATCTGAAATGGGGATTAATCCTAAAATACAAAGATAGTGATATTGTTTGTGTGTATATACAGGGAATAAAGTCACGGTATGTTGTTTCTCATCTAACAAAGTAAAGGTCGTTAAAGATGATGCTGATAGGTGAAAAGAAAATCCATTATATAAAAGTGTCTCTAAATGTAAAAATAAAGGATAAGTACGATTTGAAAAGGTCATTGGCATTAAATGATCATTTAATAGATAAACAGGTAATTGTGTTAAGTTTGAGACGTTGTCAATGATCTTTTGAATTCCCTGCCCGCTCATTATTTGATCTGTAAACTGCTGATGAGTTTCCATCGCCTGATGTAGCTCGTTTGTTCGAATATCAAGGATATGACTTAATGACTTATTAACAATATCACCTAATGACGTCTCAACAGGAAGTTCTAGTAAAGGTAAATGAAGTTTATTTGCTAGGTTAATAGCTTCTTCGGGTATTTCTTGCAAAAATCGTTTTGTTTTGATTCCTAATCCGGAACAATGTTGTTTTTCCATTGCTTCTATTAGTGTGAGTAATGAGCTGAGATCGTCTTTAAAATGAAAAGCAGTGGTAACGAGTAATTCGTCTTGTTTTAAAAAGTGAATAATATCAGGAGCGTCCATCATATTTACAGTGTTCACTTCGCGATTTGAACCTTGTGCCCCGGCGACCAATGTAGTTCCGGAAAAAATAGGTAAGTTCATTAATTCACTTAGTTTCATGTTTCGTCATCCTTTGTTAGAAAATTTACGTATCTAGCATTAAGCTACATTTAATTTTAGTTAAAATGACTAAAGAATTTATCTATTCTTCTACATTTATGTACATGATTTTAAGATACGATTGTTTTAAAATAGAAACATATTACTTTATATGTCAATAAATATAACATTAAATGATAGAAAAAAGAATAGGGGGGATTGAATTGGTTGAAAATGAAGAAAAATCATCTGCCTTATTCGAGCACATTGAAGAAATGGTCGAGTGGTTAGCTTGTTTTGGTAGAAGTGAACGTAATGGTGTTACGAGATTGCTATATTCAAAAGAATGGCAGGAAGCTCAACAAAGTATTAAGAGGTATATGAAGGATATTGGCCTGCAAACGTATTATGATGATGTAGGGAATTTATTTGGCAGGCTCCCTGGTACAGAAGAGGATGCGAAAGCAATTCTCACGGGTTCGCATATCGATACAGTAAGAGATGGCGGGAAGTATGACGGTGCTTATGGGATCATTGCTGGGATTATTGCTCTTCAGTATCTTTATGAGCATTTTGGATCTCCGAAGAAAACGATTGAAGTGGTATCTCTTTGTGAGGAAGAGGGAAGTCGTTTTCCATTAACATACTGGGGTTCGAGTAATATTACGGGTACGAAAAAACTGGAAGACGTCATAAATGTGAAAGATTCACAGGGTGTAAGCTTTGTTAAAGCAATGAATGAAGCCGGGTTTGGTCAAGGTAACCACTGCAAACCGAAGAGAAATGATCTTGAGTGTTTTATTGAAATGCATATTGAGCAAGGGATCGTCTTAGAAAAAGAATCCAAATCCATTGGTGTTGTCAGTCACATTGTTGGTCAGCGGAGGTACACGATCACAGTCGATGGTGAGAGTAATCATGCTGGGACAACTCCGATGGCGTGGCGAAAGGATGCGATGTATGCAGCAGCCAAGATGATTCAAGTTCTCATCGAAAAAGGCAAAGAAGTGTCACCTGATCTCGTTGTCACAGTAGGGCAAATCAATTTAGAGCCTAATATCTCGAATGTTATCCCGCGGAAGGCAATTTTTAGTCTTGATATACGACATAGTGATGAGGAAGTATTGAACTATTTTTGTCAGGAAATCTTCCGAGAGCTTGAATTAATTGCGAGTAAGCTGCAAACAAGCTTAACAATCAATAATTGGATGAATGAAAAACCTGTGAAAATGTGTGAAAACTTAAATGAATTATCGGAAGTTATTTTAGAAAAAGAGAATATACCATATAAAAAAATGACAAGTGGTGCTGGTCATGATTCTCAGGTTTTTGGTCAATATATACCAACTTTACTATTGTTTGTACCTAGTAAAAATGGAATCAGCCACTCGCCATTGGAGTTTACAAGAACAGAAGATTTAGAGAAAGGTATTCAAACGTTGATAAAAGTATTATATAAATTAGCGTATTAGGAGGGAGAAAAGGTGACAGCTTATCAAGAAATAAATGCCCCGTTACGAACAATTATGACGCCAGGACCTGTTGAGGTTGATCCAAGGGTGCTGCGTGCGATGAGTACGCCGATCCTTGGGCAGTTCGATCCGGCTTTTACAGAAATGATGAATGAAACAATGGAAATGCTTCGAGAGGTTTTTCAAACGAAAAACAAATGGGCATTTCCGATTGATGGAACATCAAGATCTGGCATTGAAGCGGTATTAAGTAGTGTGATCGAGCCTGGAGATAAAGTACTTATTCCGATATTCGGGAGGTTTGGACATCTGCTTACTGAAATTGCTGAGCGAAATGGAGCTGAAATTCATACAATTCATTGTGAGTGGGGAGAGGTTTTTAATCAGCAAGAAATGATTAGTGAAATAAAAAGAGTAAAACCTAAGGTTCTCGCCATTGTCCATGGAGAAACATCTACTGGATGTATGCAGCCCCTCGATCAAATCGGTCCTGCTTGTCGTGAATTAGATGTCCTGTGTATCGTCGATGCTGTTGCGACAATCGGAGGTACGGATGTGAAGGTAGATGAATGGCAGCTTGATGCTGTGATCGGCGGTACTCAAAAATGCTTATCTGTTCCTTCCGGTATGGCTCCTATTACGTATAATGAGCGGATTGAACAGATACTTTTATCTCGAAAAAAAGTGGAAAAAGGTATTGCGACAGATGAGGATCGTCTTGGTGCAGGTCAGCCAATTAGAAGTAATTATTTTGATTTAAGTCAGCTGCAGGATTATTGGGGACCGAGAAGATTGAATCATCATACAGAAGCAACCTCAATGTTGTATGCGCTGCGAGAAGGTGTGCGAATTGTCCTGCAAGAAGGTTTGCAAGCGCGTTTTCGTCGTCATCAGCTTCATGAAAAAGCACTAGTGGAAGGTATTAAGGCGATGGGATTAGAACTGTTTAATGATGCAGACTGGAAGCTTCCGATGGTAACATGTATTAAAATACCAAATGGGGTGGATGGTGAGTCTGTTAGAAAAATGCTTCTCGAACAATTTGGGATTGAAATTGCGAGTTCATTTGGACCTTTGCATGGGAAGATTTGGCGAATTGGAACAATGGGATATAGTTGCCGAAAAGAAAATGTGTTATTTGTTTTGTCAGCCTTAGAAGGTGTTTTATTCCGCCATGGAGCACAGTTGAAACTCGGTGAAGGGCTGCAAGCTGCACTTGATGTATACGAATCTGTTCATGTCATGACAAAATAGCCCCGAAATAGCGGGGTTTTTATTTTACTATCAGGAAGTAAGGTTTTCGTAATTTGTGCTTGGCAACAATCCGGTTTTTTCTTAATTATTTCAGAGTTGGAGGAGGATGGTTGATGCATCATCACTTAAATGCATTTGTTGAGGAAGAGATTTCATTTGAACCAACAGGGTCTGGTTTATTAGATGGTACAGTGTTTGCTGTAAAGGATGTATTTTCAATTGAAGGATATAAAAGTGGAGCTGGGAACCCTGATTGGCTTAACACTCATGAAAAATCATTTCGTCATGCTCCTGTTATTGAAAGACTGCTTAGTCAGGGGGCAAAATTGAAAGGGACAACACATACAGATGAAATCATGTATAGCTTAAATGGGGAGAATGCTCATTATGGAACACCCGTTAATCCAAAAGCTCCTGACCGCATACCAGGTGGATCTTCGAGTGGATCAGCGGTTGTTGTATCCGCTGGAATAACAGACTTTGCTTTAGGTACGGATACAGGTGGTTCTGTAAGGATTCCATCATCCTATTGTGGGATTTACGGGTTTCGTCCAACACATGGTGTTGTTTCGATTGAGGGGGTAATCCCGCTTGCAAAGAGTTTTGATACAGTTGGATGGATGACGAAAAATCCGGAGTTATTATACCGAATTGGAAAGGTTTTGATTGATGACCAAGAAAAAAGGGGTCCATTTAAACAAGTGTTTTTTAGTGTTGATGCATGGGAACTTCTAGATGAGCGATGTAAAGAAGAATTACTAAGTGCAGCTTCTGTGATCAAAGAAATTTCTCAGCGGGAATGGGTTGTGTTATCAGAGAAAGGTTTGGATAAATGGTCAAGTGCATTTCGTATTTTGCAAGGATTAGAAATTTGGGAGGAACATGGCGAATGGATACAAAAAGAAAATCCTTCCTTTGGTCCAGGAATTACTGAAAGGTTTCAGTGGACGAGTACATTGAAGCGTCATGAAAGCTCAAAGCAAGAGAATTTACTAGCGGAGGTCCGAAAATCCATAACAACCCTTCTGGGGGATAATGGAATACTTGTGATCCCGACTGCGCCTGGACCAGCTCCTCTTTTGCATTTGCGAGGTGAAAAAGCCGAGCAGTATCGTGCTAAAACGATGCAACTCTCCTGTATAGCCGGTCTGGCAGGAGTTCCGCAAGTCACACTCCCTCTTGCTGAAGTAGATGGTTTGCCGATAGGATTATCGTTTATCGCGAATCATCATCAAGATCTTAAATTATTGAATTGGGTAAATGAGATTTTGGGAGGAAAAGGGAATGAAGCTAACAACCGTTAAATCAGGCGGTAAGGAATTAGCGGCTATTTTAATTGATCAAAAAATAATATTAATAAAAGATGTAAATAAGGCTGTTGGTGAAAATTGGAGTGAAGATCTTTTTTCAATTCTTCAGAATGATCAAATAGCTCAAATCAATAGCTGGTATAAGCAAGAAGGAAATAAAGGAATAAAAGAGATAAACCAAATGGCGTTAGAAAATGTATCATTTGCTCCGCTTTACCGTCACCCGGATAAAATTTGGGGAGTTGGGATGAACTATATAGAAAAGGCGGTCGAATTATCTGGTAAACTACCTGAAGAGGAACCGGTTATTTTTATGAAGCCAAACAGTAGTTTAATAGGTCCAGAAGACGTGATAACATTACCTTCGCAATCAACAAAAGTTACAGCGGAAGCTGAGCTTGCTATTATCATTGGGAAAGCATGTAAGAATGTACAGGAAGTTGATGTTCCTGATGTGATTGCTGGATTTACCACTTCGTTAGATATAACCGCGAAGGATATCCATGCGAAAAATCCTCGTTTTTTACAGAGATCGAAAAGCTTTGATACATTTTTTAGTTTTGGCCCTTATCTTACAACATTAGATGAGGTGAAGGATGTGAAGCGGATTTCTGTAGAGACAGTTCTAAATGGTGAGGTTCATCATCGTAATGTTGTGTTGAATATGATGTATCAACCTTGGTGGATCGTTTCGTTTTTCTCGCAAATTATGACACTACACCCAGGTGACGTTATTATGACAGGGACTCCGGGATCAGTGGTGATACGTGATGGGGATGTAGTAGATTGTACGATTGAAGGTTTAGGGGAATTGAGAAATTCTGTTAGTTCATAAAAATGGAGAAAAGAGCGGTTTGTTCAATAATTTGGACACTGCTCTTTTTTTATGCTGTAAAAGGAAGTTGAGAATTCTATGTAAGGTTTTTTATCAACAAGTTGAGTGTGAAATTAATAAAATTAGTTAAATTGTACAAAAGAAAATGAAAAATATAACAATTCTTCTAATGATTTATAAGAGTCTCTCTATTAAACTATATGTATGTTATGTTTATTGACAATTAATGTTATGTAATCTAGGGAAAAGTTTATAGTAAAGGAGACACTATGGAGAATAATTACGATTTAAAACCAATCTTAAGTGAAAAAAATAGAATTCTTGGTCCAAAAGCTTATGTTGCAATGTGGTGGGGAGACGCGGTAATGGTTGGATCCTTTATGTTAGGTTCAAGTTTGATTCCACCTTTCGGAAAACTCAATTTAACACAAGCTTTTCTTGCATTAATCATGGCTAACATTTTAGCTGCATTATTATTTGCATTAAATGGAAGAGTTGGATGGAAGCATGGGATTCCAATGGTCGTTCAACTTAGATCCTCATTCGGACCGATGGGCTCAAAAATTCCTGCATTAATGCGTGCAGTGCCTGCTTTGTTCTGGTATGGAGTCCAGAGCTGGCTTGGGGCACAGGCTCTAAATCAAATTTTTATGGATATCATTGGGTTCAGTAATGTGTGGGTATGGTTTTTTGCTTTTCAAGCTTTACAAATCTATTTATCGGCAAAAGGTATTAAATCGATTAAGTGGATTGAAGTTGTAGGTTCCATTGTCATCATGTTAGGTGTTGTTTATTTAATTTTCTTATTTTTATCTACGTTTGGTTTTGAAGTAAGTCAAACAGCGAATATTGATGGATCTTGGGGTATACCTTTTTGGCTTGCGATGGCTGTATTGATTGGGCAATTCTCCGCTTTACTCTTGAATGTGTCAGATTATACACGTTATTTTCCCCGAAAAGCTTCAACGGGTACATTTATTGGGTCTCATATCGTCGGAATCGTTCCACCGATGATTTTGCTACCATTTGTCGGGATTCTTGGGGCCGCAGCAGTTGGAATTTGGAATCCAGTTGATATCATCTCTGGTCATATATCTAGCTTGTTTGCGAGTATTGTGATCTTATTATTTATCGCGATTGCTCAAATTACAACAAATCTAGTCGCCAATATTATGCCGCCGGTTCTTGTGGCGATGGATATTTTTAAAATTTCATGGGAAAAGGCATGTATAATTGTCGGAATATTAGGAGTTTTCACTTGTCCATGGTGGATTATGACTGATTCGACGTTTTTAACATTTATTTCAATTGTTTCCGCATTTTTAGGTCCTATCTTTGCGGTAATGGTTGCGGATTTCTATTTCGTACACAGAGGAAATTATCATGTGGCAAAGCTTTATGAAGTGAAAAGTTTATTTTCAACATTCAAAGGCTGGAACCCAGCAGCAATCATTGCAATATTGATTGGTACTTGCTTTTCATTTATTAATGTCGACCTCTCTTGGTTGTTAGGGATTATTCCTGCAGCACTTGTGTATACAATTCTGATGAAAGTATGGATTATGAAGCATGATGCTTATGTAAGAGGAGGATTAGAACAAAGCTTTAAAGAAGACGCTGGTATTGAGGATCAAGCAGTATAAGGTTTAAAAAAGATGGTTTTCTAAATTATTAGAGGACCCAATTGTAGTCAAGCTATTTGTAGACTTTCATCTATGGGTAGGGATTGTACCAGAATTTAACATATACATGAAGGAGGATAAAATGTCTGTAGAGGGTAGTTCGAAGATCAATTTAAATCATCATCCAAAGTTAAAAAACAAGGTGATTATGCCTCATATTTATGTCATTTTATTTATTTTTATTGTATTGGCATCTGTTGCCACATATTTAATTCCAGCAGGTGTTTATGAGAGAGTTCCAGGACCTGAGGATAGGACGACAATTGATCCAAATTCCTATCATGCTGTTGAACAGTCACCTATTGGGATAGTTGATTTTATGACAGCCATACCAAGAGGCTTAGTAGCAGCTGGGGAAGTCGTCTTTTTTACATTTATCATTGGCGGTTTATTTGCAGTCATAAAAAAAACAGGTCTAATTGAGATCGGGGTAGATAAGCTTACAAGGAGATTTTCAACCAAAAGCGTTATGGTTATTCCTGTATTAGTAGTATTATTTGCGACGTATGTAGTTTAATAGGAACTCAGGAATTAAGTTTAGTTTATGTTCCGGTCATTCTCCCGTTAATGATCGCTTTGGGTTATGATTCAATGGTTGCTGTGGCTATTGCTTTGGTAGCCACCACAGCTGGATTTACAACTGGTTTTCTTAATCCGATAAACACAGGACTGGGTCAAAAATTGTCTGGTTTACCTGTTTTCTCTGGTCTAGAACTAAGGATTGCAGCTTTTATTGTTTTTGTCCTTATCGGTGTAGTTTATATTATTCGGTATGCTCAAAAAGTTAAGAAAAACCCAATGGACAGTCTTGTATATGTAGAAGATTCTAAAAAGAGATCACAATACCATTTAGCATCAACATCCATAGAATATAAGGCTACATCAAGGCAAAAACTCGCCTCTGCTCTCCTTTTTGTCTTTTTTGGCTTATTGGTTTACGGAGTGCTTGCTCAAGGTTGGTTTATGTTAGAGATGGCAGGCATGTTCATTGTTATGGGAATTATAGTTGGAAGCATATCTGGATTAACGTTGTCTGAGCTTTGTGAAGGGTTTAATGAAGGATTTCGTGAAGTGTTAGTTGGAGCATTCATTGTAGGTGTTGCCAGAGCAGTTGCTGTAGTGATGGAAGATGGGTTAGTAATGGATACTATTGTTAATAGTCTTGGTATGTTTGTAGGAGAATTCCCGGCAGTTTTTAGTGCTATCGGTATGTTTATTGTGCAAATGTTATTCAATTTCTTAGTACCTTCCGGGAGTGGGCAAGCTTTAGTGACGATGCCGATTATGGCTCCATTGTCAGATTTAATTGGGGTTACAAGACAAACTGCTGTATTAGCCTACCAATTTGGAGATGGTATTGGTAATATTTTGTACCCTACCTCTGGATATTTCATGGCAACACTTGCTTTAGCGGGAGTTTCATGGCAAAAATGGGTACGATTCTACCTGCCGTTGTTTTCAATATGGTTTATTGTCGCAATAATTTTCTTAATATTCGCTCAAGTAATTCAGTGGAATGGATGATTCTATATAAAAAATTTTAAAGGGAGTTGTTCTTATGGAAAAAATGGACCTAATAATCAAAAACGGAAATGTTGTTCTACCCGCTGGTTCAGAACAACTTGATATAGGAATTAAAGATGGACTCATTCAAATTCTTGGCAAGAATCTAATGAATAAAGCGGAAAAAATCTGGGATGCAACAAACCAATACGTTTTTCCCGGAATGATTGATGTTCATGTGCATTTTAGTGAGCCTGGCAGAGAGCATTGGGAAGGTTTTCACACAGGTTCACAGATGATGGCAGCAGGTGGATGTACAACTTATTTTGATATGCCGTTAAATGGAATTCCTTCCACAGTTACAGAGGAAGCTTTATTTGAAAAAGCAAAGCTAGGCTGTGAAAAGTCATTTGTAGATTTTAGCTTGTGGGGAGGACTTGTCCCGGGAAATGAAGGGGACCTGGAAGCTCTTGCTGAATCAGGAGCAATCGGATTTAAAGCGTTTCTTTCAACAACAGGGAATAAAGAATTTGAAGCAGTTGATGATATTACCTTACTAAATGGAATGAAGCAGATTGCCAAGCTAGGCAAGATCTTGGCCCTGCACTCTGAAAGTGCGGCGGTGACTAATTGGTTAAAGGTGCAAAAGGAAAAGGAAGGAAAGTTTACAGCTGATGACTATCTAGAGACGCGCCCAATTATGGCTGAGGTCGAGGCTGTACAGCGAGCTATCTACTACTCTGAGGTCACAGGCTGTCCTCTCCATTTTGTTCATATTAGCTCCGCAGAGGCCATTGAAATAATTGAACAAGCCAAAAGGAAGGGATTAAACATAACGGTTGAAACCTGTCCACATTATCTTTTATTTAATCACCAGCATTTAAGAGAACTAGGAACAGTAGCAAAGTGTGCACCCCCTCTTAGAGAAAAAGAAGAGCAAGAAAAATTAATGAATCTTTTAATCAATCAAAAATTCGATATGATTTCTTCTGATCATTCTCCATGTCCATATGAATTAAAAGATCCCAAGATCCATAACTTATTCCAGGCATGGGGAGGAATTAGCGGTGGTCAATTTACTTTATTATCAATGATTGAGCTTGCTGTAAAATACAAAATTCCATTTGAATTGGTGGCAAAATGGACAGCACAAGCTCCATCTGAGCGATTTGGACTTTCAGATCGAAAAGGGGCAATAACAGAGGGAAGAGACGCAGATCTTGCGATTGTTACATTAAATGAATCGTTTACGGTCACAGAAGAAAATTTTTATGCAAAGCATAAAGAAAGCCTCTATGTAGGTCATACGTTTCCATGTAAAATAACCGGGACTATTAATAGAGGGAATGTGGTTTATGAGAATGGGAGAGTGCTAGAAGTTGCTCCAGGTGGGGGCTGGGTGAAGCCGGTTGAGGTTGAAACAGCAAACATTTAAGTAAAAAATGTTTAGCAAAACCTTTGATAAATAAAAAGGTTTTGCTTTTTACTTTCGAGAATACTCTAGTTATATATTTAAATAGATTGGAGGAATAAAGAGTGAACAAAGCAATCGTAGGTTCAAAATCAATGGTCGTTAGTCCTCATTATTTAGCAAGCCAAGCGGGAAATTCAATTTTAGAAAGAGGGGGAAATGCATTTGATGCAGCTGTAGCGGTGAGTGCTTGTCTTGCAGTAGTGTATCCACATATGACCGGACTTGGAGGGGACTCATTTTTTCTTACATATAGCAGAAATGAACAAAAGGTTAGAGTCTATAACGGAAGTGGTCGATCCGGAATTAATTTGACACGGGAGTTGTATGGTGGGAAAGATTCGATCCCAATTCGGGGAATCGAAAGTGCCATTACGGTTCCTGGGATGGTGGATAGTTGGGATGCTGTTTTAAAAGAATATGGCAGATTAACATTAGAAGAAGTATTGCAACCTGCAATCGAGTATGCTGAAAATGGGTTTCCACTCTCACCTGATCAACATGAAAACACGATAAAGAGGGAGGAATTGTTAAAGGAAGATCGTGATACAGCACAAATATTTTTACCGAATCAGCAGATTCCTAAGGCATATCAACGTTTCATCCAATCCGATTTATCAAAAACATTAAAGCAGCTAGCCGAATACGGCAGAGATGATTTTTATAAAGGGAAGTTGGCGGAACGTATTGTTTCAAGCTTGAAAAACAAAGGCAGCCGCTTAACATTAGAGGATTTTGCTAACCATGAAGGAGAATGGATTGACCCAATTACGACAACCTACAGAGGCTATGATGTATACCAAGCGCCGCCAAATTCACAAGGGTTTGTTGGGTTAATGGCGTTAAATATTTTAGAAAATTTTGATTTTAACTCAGTTGAGCAAGGATCTTATCATTATTATCATTTACTAGTAGAAGCATTAAAAAGAAGTTTTCAGGATCGCAACAAACATCTAACAGATCCACAATTTTATGATATCCCATTAGAACGATTAATAAGCAAATCTTACGGAAAAAAGATGGCGGCAGAGCTTCGGTATGACAGTGTAAGGGATGTTGAAACCCATTCGGTTGGAAGTGATACAGCTCATGCAGCTGTTATTGATCAGGAAGGAAATGCTGTTTCATTTATCCAAAGCCTTTATTTTGAATTTGGTTCAGGTGTTGTTGCAGGGGATACGGGGATTGTGATGCAAAATCGAGGGTCCTTTTTCTCTTTAGATTCAACTCAAGCTAATTGTCTTGAACCGGGAAAAAGGTCATTTCATACGTTAATGCCTGCGATGGTGTTAAAAGAAGGAATGCCGCGAATCCTTTATGGAACACAAGGTGGAGAGGGTCAGCCTCAGACCCAAACAGCTATCCTTACAAGAATGATTGATTACGGCATGGATCCGCAATCTGCCATTAGCGCCCCAAGATTTGTATGGGGAAGAACTTGGGGAGAACAAACACAAGAGCTGAAAATAGAAGGCCGTGTGAGCATAGATGTTCTTGAGGAATTATCAAAAGCAGGTCATGTTGTTACTAAAGTCGATGATTTTGATGGAATTATGGGTCACGCAAACGCTATTCTGATCGATGACCAGGGCTTTGTTCACGGTGGTGTTGACCCAAGAAGTGATGGGGCAGCAGTTGGGAGGTAATGTGTTAAAGTTAGGGGATTTTGGCGAAAAATGACTAATCGAAAATAAATCCTGAAAATCGAAGATAAATCTCCATAATCGTTGATAAAATCCTAAAATCGAAGATATATCAGCATAATCGAAGATAAATTTTAAGCAAGCCGAAGAGGAGTGTGTTCTTGGAGTACTCCTTTTTTAGAAAATCTACTCTCCATTTTCTTTATGTTTCACTTTTATCTCTCATCTTATATCATTTATACTTAAACTATATAATGCTTAAAGGATGGGTTTTTATTGAAAATAGATCACATTGATAAGAAAATACTGGAACTTCTCACGAAAAACGGCAGGATGTCTTATTCAGATATAGGGAAGGAACTTGATTTATCACGAGTTTCTGTTCGAGAACGAGTGAATCAACTGATAAAAAATGATGTGATTGAAAAATTTAGTGTTGTGATCAATTCGGAAAAAATGGGGAAAAATGTTTCGGCATTTTTTGAAGTAGATTGTGAACCAGCTTATTTGGTTGAGGTTGCCCAAAAGCTTGCGGATAATCCATGTGTGTCCAGCTGCTATCAAATGACAGGGCCAAGCACATTACATATGCATGTGTTAGTCGATGATTTCGAGGCATTAGAGAAGTTTATTAATAATGAGTTGTATGCGCTTGAAGGGATTACAAGGGTTGAAAGCCATATTTTGCTTAGACGCTTTAAAAGCAGAAGCGGCATGAAATTATAAAAGTAGAGAATGCATGGAGATTATTTCTGCAGGCATTCTCTTTTTATTTTGTGAAATTTTCAAAAAAATGTATAGAAATGGTTGTGAATATACTATATAATCATAAATGATCAAAAAAAAGTTTCGTTTGTTAGTTAATAGATACAAAAATACTAACAAACGAAAAATAAACAGCATAAATTAGTAATGAGATCCATACTTATTGTAAAGGCACATTTTATGGGGAGAGGGGGATACTAATTAGCAAGTAGATGTTCGTATGTTTTCAAGAAATTAAATAATAAAGGGTGAGTAGAAATGAAACACCTTCAAATATTCTTAGCATTTTTTCGTTCAGGAATGTTAGGTTACGGTGGCGGTCCATCCTCAATTCCACTTGTTCATAAAGAAGTCGTCCTAAAATATAAATGGATGAATGATGATGAGTTTGCAGATGTGTTGGCTCTAGGAAATACGTTGCCTGGACCAATTAATACGAAAATGGCCGGTTATATCGGCTATCGTGTTGCAGGTATTTTAGGTCTTATCAATGCAATTATATCTTCAATCCTTCCAACTATTATCTTGATGATTGTGTTATTAACAACAATCACTTCTATAAAAGATTACCCATGGGTTCAGGGGATGACAGCTGCGGTAGTTCCAGTTGTTGGTGTTATGCTTGCAACGTTAACATGGGATTTTTTCAAAAAATCACAAAAATCAATGGGCTGGGTAAAATCTTTAGTGTTTGTCGGTGGAAGTTTTCTTGTAATGGAGGTTCTTGGATTACATCCAGCTATCTTAATTGTTGTCTTATTAATCTCAGCGATAATGATCAAAGATGAAAAGCCGGAAAAAGAGCATCAAGTGGAAAGAGGGAATGCATCATGATATATTGGGAGATCTTTCTTGCCTTTTTTATCCCAGGGATATTAGGTTATGGTGGAGGACCTTCATCAATTCCATTAATCGAAAATGAAGTCGTAGACCGTTATGGCTGGATGAATGTGAATGAGTTTAGCGAGGTGCTTGCATTAGGGAATGCGTTGCCAGGTCCGATAGCAACAAAAATGGCAGGCTATATTGGTTATCAACAAGGTGGAGTTTTAGGAAGTTTTATTGGTGTTTTTGCCACAGTAGCACCATCGCTTATATTGATGATTGTTTTATTAGGTTTTTTATATAAATACAAAGATTCACCTAAAGTGAAACGAATGACAACATTTATTCGTCCTGCCATTGCTGTTTTACTTGGAGTGATGGCTTTCAGTTTTTTCTTTACTTCTTATCATGATACAGGAATGTGGCAAACCTTGTTTCTTGTTGTGGCTAGTTTTTTATTATTAGAAAAATTAAAGGTCCATCCGGCACTTGTTATTGTTGGTGCAATGGGCTACGGAGCGTTTTTTATATAAAGAATCCCAAGCCTTTTACGCTTGGGATTTTCACTTATTTTGGCAAAAGTTATTTTTTATTATTTAGTATTCCTTCTTCTAAAACTTCATTTTTATCGCCATATACTTGTGTTAAATGGCTTTCTCCCCATGCACATAAAGCATCTAAAATATGTTCTAAGCTTTTTCCGTATTCACTTAATTCATATTCAACCTTAGGGGGAATTTCATGATAAACGATTCGGTTGATTACACCGTCTTCTTCTAATTCGCGTAATTGTTGAGTGAGCATTTTTTGTGTGATGTTAGGCATTAAACGCTTTAGCTCGCTTGTGCGTTTTTTCCCGTGGGTAAGGTGGCAAAGAATTACACACTTCCATTTCCCCCCTATTACTTCTAATGTTGCTTCAACTCCGATGTTGTATTTTTTCTTTTGCATAGTTCTCCTCCATTTAATAGGAACTAAAAAGTATCTATAGAACTTTTTGGTACCTATCGTACTTAAAAGTGCGTTCTTCTCATTTCGAAATGTATATCTCATAATAACATTTGCCGATTGATTTTCACCAATTTATTTTATCGTCTGCATGCGGATTGTAAGTCATACAAACATTTCTATTTGAGGAGGAGATATTAATGTCATTAGATAAAAAAAGAAGTACGCTTGCGTTGTTGGCATTAGCAGTCAGTGCTTTTGCAATAGGAACAACCGAATTTATTAGTGTGGGACTATTGCCACTTATATCAGATGATTTACACATACCTGTGACAACAGCAGGATTAACAGTATCGTTATATGCATTAGGTGTGACATTTGGAGCTCCGATATTAACGTCCCTAACATCAAGTATGTCTAGAAAAAGCTTATTGCTTTGGATCATGATTGTTTTCATAGTAGGGAATACAATTGCTGCTAGTGCAACAAATGTGGGAATTTTACTTGTTGCTCGTGTTCTCTCGGCTTTTTCACATGGTGTTTTTATGTCAATTGGTTCAACAATCGCAGCGAATTTGGTTCCAGAAACTAAACGGGCTAGTGCCATTTCGATAATGTTTACTGGACTTACAGTTGCCACCGTAACAGGGGTGCCGCTAGGAACCTTTATTGGCCAGCAATTTGGATGGAGAGCAGCATTTGTTGCAATTGTTGTAGTTGGAATAATGGCTCTTATTGCTAACAGCATTCTTGTTCCATCTGACTTGCCGAAGGGAGTAAGAACAAAATTCAAAGATCAGTTCAAGCTCCTTTCAAATGGCCGACTTTTACTATTATTTAGTATTACCGCTTTAGGATATGGTGGGACATTTGTTGTTTTTACGTACCTTTCACCATTGCTTCAATATGTGACAGGGTTTAAAGAAAATGTTGTTGCCATTATTTTACTTGTATATGGAATAGCCATTGCAATCGGAAATGTCATGGGTGGGAGATTAGCAAACCGTGACCCACTTAAGGCATTGTTTTATATGTTTATTGTCCAAGCTATTGTCCTAATTGTTCTAACATTCACAGCACCATTCAAAATTGCGGGATTAATGACCATTATTTTGATGGGACTTCTTGCATTTATGAATGTGCCTGGTCTACAAGTGCATGTTGTCACATTAGCGGAAAGATTTGTTCCAAGTGCGGTTGATGTGGCATCAGCAGTTAATATTGCGGCATTTAATGCGGGGATTGCAATCGGTTCTTATGTAGGTGGAATAATTACAGATTCAATTGGATTGATTCACACTGCTTGGATTGGTGGACTCATGGTAATTGGCGCAGTTATTTTAACCGGATGCAGTCGTTTGTTAGAAAAAAAGGATCAATAAAGCTCTTAATAAACGTTTTTATATGGGTGGAATGGGCGGGAATATTACCGATTTTTGGAGGAGATTTTTATGATAAAAGGATTACAAGCAACAACAACATTGCATAATGGAGTAAAAATGCCTTGGCTTGGCATTGGAGTGTTTAAGGTAGAGGAAGGTCCGGAATTAGTGAGTGCTCTAAAAACTGCTATTAAACATGGGTACCGAAGTATTGACACCGCAGCTATATACGAGAATGAAGCAGGCGTTGGAGAAGGCATTCGTGAAGGTCAAAAGGAAGCAAATATTTCTAGGGAAGAATTATTTGTGACAACAAAGGTTTGGAATGATGATCTTGGTTATGAGTTAACACTAAAAGCTTTTGAAAATAGCTTGCAAAAACTAGGGTTGGATTATTTAGATTTATATCTTATTCACTGGCCAGTTGAAGGTAAATATAAAGATGCGTGGAGAGCGTTAGAGACTCTTTATAAACAAGGGAAAGTAAAGGCAATTGGTGTAAGTAATTTTCAAATTCATCATCTTGAGGATTTAATGAAGGATGCCGAAATCAAACCGATGATTAATCAAGTGGAATATCACCCCCGCTTAACACAAGAAGAACTTCAAGATTTTTGTCGGAAACATAGTATTCAGCTTGAAGCTTGGTCACCATTAATGCAAGGTGGGTTATTAGACAACGCGACCTTACGGGGTATTGCTACGAAATATCAAAAATCAATTGCACAAATTATTTTGCGTTGGGATCTGCAAAACGGTGTTATCACGATACCAAAATCAACAAAAGAACACAGAATTGTTGAAAATGCATCGGTTTTTGACTTTGAGCTAACAAAAGAGGAAATGCAAATAATAAATTCCTTAAATCAAAATAAGCGGGTTGGGCCAGATCCAGATAATTTTGATTTTTAAAGAATATGAATGCATTTAAATTTAAGGGCAGTCTAATAAAGACTGCCCTTAGACTTTTAACCTCTTAACAATGGTAAAGTACAACACCTAAAGGCTCCACCTGATTTAATAATCTCTGTAATATCAACTTCAATGATTTCATACCCTCGATCTTTAAGTTTTTCATTCACATCTTTATTAATTGGCAAGCTTAGAATCCTTTTTTCACCAATTGATAAAACGTTAGTTCCTAATGTTGCTTGTTCTTGTTCTGAAACTTCAATAAGTTCATATCGTGAAGCTAGGTATTGTGCTTTGTCTTTGTCTATTTCACCAGGAAAAATTAATGCCTCATTTGGAGAGATGATATTAAATACACAATCAAGATGCAAATACGTATCCGTGAAAGGAATTTCGATAACATCATATGTAGGCAAAAGTGATTGTAAATGTTGAATTGCTTCCACATTTGTCCGATTACTAACACCGACATAAATGGTTTTACCATCAATAAGGACATCTCCACCTTCAATAATATCTCCTACAAGATTGGTATAGGTGATTTTTTCATTTTCGAGATAAGTAATAAACTCTTTTTCTTCACCGATTCGTACATCATGAGCCATATCTGCAACAAAAACTTGATGTCCTAATGTAAATCCTATGTCACGAGTAAATACCTGCTCTGGGAATTTTTTTTGAGGGGGTAATAAATGAACCTCAATTCCAAGATCCCGTAATGTTTGGACTAATACATTATGCTGCTTTTGAGCTATCTTTGTATCAATATTTTCTTTTAGATATTGTTTTTGTGTTTCATTGATAGGTTCCTTTATTGTCATAAAATCAGGAGAACATAGTACCACTTTTTTTAGTGAATCGTATTCATTCATGCAAAAACATTTTGAACGATGAGCCATGTATTTTCCTCCTCTAGTTGTTTTTTTTTACTATTCCCTATAACGAAACGAATGATGTCTATTTAACTTTCTATAATAAAAATGGAGCCACATTGATAAGTAGTTCTGTATATTTTTTTAAGAATATCGAATTATATTAAGTATAGGTAAGCAATATAGGGAGGTTAGTTTCTCTTGCATAATAAACCAAAAATAGGATCGGCGGAATTTGGAGCAGTATGGGTGACATATCATAAAAAAACAATGATATTAAGAATTTTAGAGCATTTTATTCAAACATCGGATGATAAGAAAGCAAAACAATTATTATCAGAGCTTCATGAAAAACTTCATTCAAAAGTAAAAAAGTTGGAAGGGATCATTCAAGCCGAAAACGCAGTTGTTCCCATTGCGTTTACGAGCGAAGATATTCATTTAAATGCTCCACCATTATTTGTTGGTGGATTTGACATCATGTTCAGTCGGATTTTAAAAGAAATCAGCTTAGGTATGTACACACTACATGTTATATTATCTACTCGTGAAGACATTATTAAGCTTTATAAGGAGCTAACTGAACTGTCACAAACATATTATGCCCTTTTTACAGAATACCTCTTAGAAAAAGGGCATCTTCCACCACCTATTACAACAAACTTGCCAAGCTCAAGTAGTTTTATTACAGATAAAAACTATTTAAAAGGAACAAATTTATTTGGTGAAAAGAGACAAATAAATGTTGTTGAATTTGGATTTTTATATCATGCAATTGAAACAAATGTGATTGGCATGAATTTAATGGAAGGTTTTTCTCAATGTGCAAAAGATGAAGAAGTGAAAAATTATTTTATAAGGGGAAAAGAGCTTTCAAAAAGTGTGATTTCAGAAACAGAGAAAATTCTACTTGCAAATGATATTCAACCTCCGATTCCATCAGGAGGATCTACTACAAATTCCGAAGTCGCTCCTTTTTCTGAGAAGCTTATGATGTATTGTGCACACCTTTTATGTAATTTCAGTATTGGAGCATCAGGTTTTGGTACTGGATTTAGCTTACGTAGGGACTTAAATGTGAAATTTGGTGTATTTGGTAAGGATACATATGAATACATGAGGGAAGGAATTTCAATCATGATTTCAAAAGGGTGGTTGGAGGAATCTCCAAAAATGGATGTTTAATCTCAGGTTTATTAAAAAGGGCCAATGTGCCCTTTTTTATTTGGTATTGTTGTGCGCATAAAAAATTATGCATTTGTTTTCCAGATTAATTGAAAATTTTTATTACGAAAGCAATTGATTTGATCAGTTAAAATAACATATATAACGAAATCGTTTCCATAATCCCTCTTTACGTATTATGATAGAAGCAGGAAATGGTGTGAATAAAACGGAGGAATCTCCGATATATAGTAACGCCTGCAATTGGTAAGGAGGCAGTAATGATCGTTACAATTAAAGATGTTGCAAAAAGAGCGAATGTAGCACCTTCAACGGTGTCAAGGGTTATTGCAAATAGCCCGCGTATAAGTGAACAAACAAAGAAAAGAGTTCGCGAGGTGATGGAGGAATTGGGGTATCATCCAAACTTTCAAGCCCGCAGTTTAGCAGCTAAAAGCACGCAAGCGATTGGTGTGATCATGCCGAACTCTGCTTATCATGCATTTCAAAATCCTTTCTTTCCAGAAGTTTTAAGAGGGATTAGTACGAGTGCACATACTAATAAATATGGAATTTATCTTTCAACAGGTTCGACAGAAGATGAAATCTATAATGAAGTTGTTTCTATGGTACAAGGTCGTCGAGTAGATGGAATTGTTCTTTTATATTCAAGAGTGAACGATAAGACCATGAATTTTTTGCAAAAATCTCATTTTCCATTCGTTGTTGTTGGCAGACCTTATGAGAATGAGGAACGAATTTCATTTGTTGATAATGATAATATATACAGTACAAAACAAGTGACGAATTACCTCATTCAACTTGGTCATCGCAACATTGCGTTTGTAGGAGGGAGCCTTCACTTTGTCGTAACAATTGATCGGCTTAATGGATATAAGCTGGCATTAAAAGAAGCAGATATCTCTTTTAAAGAAGAGTATATTGTACATGAGGAATACATTAAGGAAAGTGGTAGAGAAGCGATCCATTCTCTTATGTCATTACCATCTCCTCCAACCGCACTTGTCACACAGGATGATTTAATTGCTTATGAAATGATCAGTCATTTAGAGGAAATCAACATTCGTGTTCCA
The DNA here is from genome assembly GCF_058315175.1 of Metabacillus sp. RB-C-LZQ-3-1. Lineage (NCBI taxonomy): Bacteria > Bacillati > Bacillota > Bacilli > Caryophanales > Bacillaceae > Metabacillus > Metabacillus sp. RB-C-LZQ-3-1. The sequence goes on from NZ_JBZFLI010000003.1 coordinate 394,731, forward strand.
GAAGATATGTCGATTGTTAGTTTTAATAACCTTATGTTGTCTGAGCATTCCAAACCGCCGATTACCTCTGTTGATATATGTATCTATCAACTAGGGCTCGAGGCAACGAATTGCTTAATTGAGAAAATAAAAATACCAGATACACTGCCTAAGAGGATAACGATCCCAACAAAATTTATTGAAAGAAAGTCATGTGAAAAAAGATAAACATTTGAGGTTGAAGAAGGATAACGGATTGAAATGTAGGTTTTTGTTAAACATTTTTATCTTTTATCCTTTTCCTTTGTCAGCGCCATTATGAAATTCAAGCTTACGTACTAACGTAAGTGGGTATAATGCTAAGGAAAGCAATGAATATATGATGTGAAATAAGAGAGGGCGAAATATGAAGAAAATCTGGTGGAAAGAAGCAGTTGCCTATCAAGTGTATCCAAGAAGCTTTATGGATTCAAATGGGGACGGAATTGGTGATCTTCAGGGAATGATATCAAAATTAGATTATATTCAAGACCTGGGGATTGATGTGATTTGGATTTGTCCAATGTATAAATCCCCTAATGATGATAATGGCTATGACATTAGTGATTACCAGGCCATTATGGATGAATTTGGGGCGATGGCTGATTTTGATCAATTGCTTGAAGAAGTTCATAATCGAGGCATGAGGTTAATTATTGACTTAGTGATTAATCATACAAGTGATGAACATCCATGGTTTATTGAATCGCGGTCTTCAAGGGATAACGAAAAACGCGACTGGTATATTTGGCGGGATGGAGTAGATGGAAGAGAACCCAACAATTGGGAAAGTATCTTTAGTGGTTCCGCTTGGGAATATGATGAGAAGACAGACCAGTATTATATGCATATCTTTTCCACCAAACAACCTGATCTTAACTGGAAGAACCCAAATGTACGTCATGCATTGTACAGTATGATTAATTGGTGGCTTGATAAAGGAATTGACGGCTTCCGTGTTGATGCAATTAGTCATATTAATAAGGAAGAGGGCTTAGAGGATATGCCAAATCCATATGGCTTAAAATATGTTCCATCCTTTGACAAACATATGAATGTAAAGGGAATCCACAACTATCTATCAGAATTGAAAGAAGAGACCTTCTCAAAATACGACATTATGACAGTTGGGGAAGCAAATGGAGTGAAAGTAGAGGATGAAGAGGATCTGGATCAATGGGTTGGAACAGAGAACGGGAAATTTAATATGGTGTTTCAATTTGAACATTTAGCATTGTGGAATGCTTCAAAGGAAAATAAACTAGACATTCGAGGATTAAAAAGAGTATTAACAAAATGGCAAAAAACCTTAGAAAATAAAGGGTGGAATGCCTTATTTATTGAAAATCATGATCAGCCCCGCCGAGTTTCAACATGGGGAAATGATCAGGAATATTGGTATGAAAGTGCTACAGCATTAGCTGCCATGTACTTCTTGATGCAAGGGACTCCGTTTATTTATCAAGGTCAAGAGATCGGCATGACGAATGTTAAATTTGACACAATTGACGAGTATAATGATGTTGCAGATAAGAATATGTACCGTATTAAACGTGCTGAAGGAGTACCACATGAAGAAATCATGGAAATCATTTGGGCAGCAAGTCGTGATAATTCCAGAACTCCTATGCAATGGTCAGGAGAACCAAACGCAGGCTTTACAACAGGGAAACCTTGGCTAGGTGTTAACGATAACTATAAAACGATTAATGTTGAAAACCAATTGCAGGATGAGGGTTCAATTCTTCATTTCTATAAAAAAATGATTAAACTAAAAAAAGAACATGACATCTTTACTTATGGTTCATACGATTTACTTTTAGAGGATCATCCTCAAATTTATGTCTATACACGTACGCTGGACAAAGAAAAAGTAGTCGTTATGACAAATTTAACAGATGAACGTGCAACCTGGGAAGGCGGTTTAGATGTTGCGTTAGATGCTAAAGATTTATGGTTAGCAAATTATGAAGTAGAGGATCACAAACCTGTAAAAAACATGGTATTAAAACCATTTGAAGCAAGAGTATATGCAGTTAGATAATATTGTAGAGGGTGTATCATTTCGTGTGATATGCCTTTTATCATTTCTTTAGAAAAAGGGCTTGAGAAAACTAACGCTATTAGTTTAATATAAAACTAATAGCGTTAGTTTTTATGCAAATGATCATAAAGGGGAGATTGAGATGAAAGTGACAAGAAAAGGGAATTTATACCAACTAACTTTTTTACCAGGATTCTTTCCGGTGAATTGTTATCTTGTGGAGGAATTGAATGGCCTTACTTTAATTGATACAGGAATACCAAATAGTTTTAAAGGGATTGTAAAGGTTATAAATGAAATAGGAAAGCCGCTAAAAAATATTATGCTTACACATGCGCATGGCGATCATGTTGGCTCTCTTGTTAAGCTATATTCATTATTTCCGAAAGTGCCGATTTCAATATCAGCAAGGGATAGCAGGTTATTAAAAGGAGATATGGGGCTAGAACCTCACGAGCAGCAAACACCTATTAAAGGCGGTATCCCTAAAAACATCCATTTACAACCAGATCAGCTATTACACGAAGGGGATCAAATTGATTCTCTCGTTGTCATTGCAACACCAGGTCATACTCCAGGGTCGATTTCTTTTTTTGATACACGAGATCAAACGATTATTGCCGGAGATGCTATGCAAACAAGAGGCGGGATAGCGGTAAGCGGGCAGCTTCAACCATTTTTTCCATTTCCGGCAATGGCAACATGGAATAAAGAACTTGCCCTAGAAAGTGTGAGGAAAATCATCGCACTTGAACCAACATTACTTGCTGTTGGTCATGGAGAAATGATCGTGAGCCCTCAAGCAGCTATCAAACGAGCAATTGAGCATGCTGAACGTAAAATAAAAAAGTAGGGGGTCAAAGTTTATATGCCAAGAATGGGACTAGATTTGCAGACAATTTTACAAGAAGCGACAAAATTAGCTGATAAGGAAGGATTAGAAGCAGTCACATTAGCATCATTAGCCAAAAACCTAAATGTACGCCCTCCTTCTTTATACAATCATGTTGAAGGACTGGGAGGATTACGTAAAAAGTTAGCTGTACACGGGTTGGAAGTTTTATATGATCGCTTGGCACAAGCTTCAATTGGGAAATCAACGGATGAGGCTGTTCATTCCTTATCAGATGCATATATTGAATTTTCCCGGGAACATCCAGGAATCTATGAGCTTACTTTGCACTCATCAGACCAAGAAGACCAAGAGCTTCAACGAATTAGTCGCAAAATTGTTGAATTAATTGTTCAAATCCTGAGTGGGTATGGGCTAGAAGACGATGAGAGTATCCATGCCGTAAGAGGGCTGCGAAGCATACTACATGGATTTTCATCCTTAGAGCAAAAAGGAGGCTTTGGACTTCCTCTTGATCATGATAAAAGTCTGCATTTACTTATAGATAGTTTTCTAGCTGGTATTCATAAAATGAAGCAAAAGTAGATCGCTAGTCAAGGGGATGGGAGAAATGGTTCTTTTAAAAGGTATCAATATAGGGGTACGTTTTTATTAGAAATTTGTTCTCTAGTTGTATTTGGTTATTAGGGGTTAAAACATTTCAAGGTATATTCCTATAGATCGTATATAATATATGTCGATTTTTGTTGGAATTTATCTAATCGAAAATAAATTCATAGAATCGAAAATAAATTTACTGAATCGAATATAATTTTCGAGAATCGCAAATAAATGTCAAAAATCGAAAATATAACTCTCTTCCAACTAAAAAGGGGGCACGCTCATAAATGTGAGCGTGCCCCCTTTTACTCAATCCTACCTTGTGCATGATCCTAAACAGCTGTGATAACATAAAAGTAATGAAGAATGTTGAACCAATTGATTCGACATGAGAGGAAGTTACAGGATGAAACAACATGATTTCACAAGTGGAAGCATCATGAAGCAGATTTGGGTGTTTTCATTGCCAATAATGTTTACTAATTTATTGCAAATCTCCTATCAATTTATTGACAGCCTATGGGTCGGGAATTTATTAGGCGCCAATGCACTAGGTGCGATAGCTGTTTCAAGTACAGTTATCTTTACGATCTTATCATTTATTATCGGGATTAATAATGCAACACTCACCATTTTATCGCAACAAAAAGGCAAGCAAAATGAAACAGGATTAATAAATTATCTCAATGCCTTTGTTGTGGTGCTAACAGCATTATCTGCTTTGTTTGGGGTTGCTGGATATTTTTTATCAGAACAGATTTTAATTTGGATGGCCACCCCTGAAGCGATGATTCCTGGTGCGACAACGTATTTACAAATCAATTTTATAGGAATTCTTTTTTTATTTGGCTATAACTTTATTAGTACTGTCCTTAGAGCGTTAGGAGACAGTAAGACACCAATACGATATGTCATGATAGCAGTGATCATAAATGCGATTTTAGATCCGTTATTGATTTATGTATTCGACCTCGGAATTGCAGGTGCTGCCTATGCAACCATTTTTGCTCAAGGAATCTCCTTTCTTTATGGAATTTGGGATACGTTAAGAAGAAAGTTGGTTCCTTTTATAAAACCTAAGCTGCCTTCTTATGAGGAAGTGTCAACAATCATGAAGCTTGGATTACCTTCAGGGTTGCAAATGACCGTGATTTCTGCAGGGGTTATGGCGATTATGAGTGTTGTGAATTCGTTTGGCAGTGATGTTGTAGCAGGTTTTGGTGCTGCTCAAAGGCTTGACAGTATCATTATGCTACCTGCTATGGCGCTTGGTACAGCAGTTAATAGTATGGCCGGGCAAAATATTGGGGCAAACCAATGGGGACGTGTTCATGACATTGCGAAGTATGGTGTTGTGTTTAATCTAGTGATTATGGTCTTGATAAGCACGATTGTGGTTATATTTGCTGAATGGGGAATAAGGCTTTTTATTGAAGAAAATGATGCCGTACAATTTGGAACAGAATATTTAAAAATGATTGCGTTTTTCTATCCATTTCTCGGAATTAATTTCATCCTAAATGGGATTGTCCGCGCAGCGGGGGCCATGTTTCAAGTATTGGTCTTGAATCTAGTTTCTTTTTGGGTTCTTAGATACCCATTATCATATTTGTGCTCCCTTTGGCTGGGAGAACAAGGGATTGCAGTGGGAATGGGACTTAGTTTCGTGATTAGCAGTATCATTGCTTTTGCCTATTATAAGGTTGGAAAATGGGATGAAATTGAGGTAGTGGCTAAAGATAAATAATGAATTTAGAGTCTTGACAGTACGTCAATTACTCGGCATAATAAATAAAAATCACAGTGAACGTTTTAACAGAGGACTAGTATGCGGGAACTTTTTATCACAGAGAGTGAAGTTTATGAGCTGAAAGACTTCATATAAAAAATCCGTTGAACCTACCTTTTGAGTCCTATGAAAACATAGGCGCAAACCCTGGCGTTAAAAGGGCAAAGTGGGATGTGAATGAAAACTCATCATATCCAATCAAGGTGGTACCACGGAAGCTAAGCTCCTTTCGTCCTTATTTTTAGGATGATTGGAGCTTTTTTAATTGGATAATGATGGCACGAATGAAGTCAAGAGGCTGAATAGGCGCCAACGCTTTTTTAAAATGGAGGACAAAGAAATGGATAAGAAGCGAATTGTTGTCAAAATTGGGAGCAGCTCCTTAACAAATGCAAAAGGACAAATCGATCAAGAGAAATTCACAGATCATGTAGAAGCTGTTGCAGCGCTTCGTGAAGCAGGTCATGAAGTACTGCTCGTTTCATCTGGAGCGGTGGCTGCTGGATTTGCTCGTTTAGGATATCCAACACGGCCGATTACTTTAAAAGGAAAGCAAGCGGCAGCCGCAGTGGGTCAGAGTCTATTGGTTCAATCTTATATCGAACAATTCAGTCATTATGATATCGTTCCTGCACAAATTTTGCTTACTCGAAATGATTTTTCAAAACAGGAGCGATATAAAAATGCTTATGCAACTGTAACAGAGTTATTAGAACGTGGAATTTTACCAATTATTAATGAGAACGACACAGTTTCTGTTGAGGAGTTAACATTTGGTGATAATGATATGCTTTCAGCTCTTGTTAGTGGTCTTGTTCACGCTGATCAGCTTATTATTTTAACAGATATTAACGGACTTTATGATTCAAATCCTTCAAAAAACCCATTTGCGGAACGAATAGATTTTCTACAAGAAGTAACAGATGACATGCTGGAGGTTGCAGGGGGATCTGGATCAAAGGTTGGTACTGGAGGGATGAAGTCGAAGCTAATGGCAGCTAAAACAGCCCTCTCATTAGGTGTACAGGTATTTATCGGATTAGGTAAAGGCAGAAATAAGCTTGTTGATATTATGCTTGGCAATGGGGATGGCACATACATTGGAGAGGATGGTCTTCAAGCAGTCAATAATAGCCGCCAATGGATTGCGTTTCATTCTGAAATATCTGGGACCATTTACGTTGACCAAGGGGCAGAAGATGCACTTGTGTATAAAGGAAAAAGTCTTCTTCCTGCTGGAGTTTATGATATTAAAGGATCATTCCAAAAAAATGATGTCGTAGAAGTTGTAGGCCCAAATGGCATACTTGGCAAGGGGGAAGTTCTTTTTTCATCAGAGGAACTAAAAGAAGCAATGGGGAAAAGAAGTGAAGAGTTATACAAAGATGATGTTTTATCATCAATCGTTGTGATTCACCGAAATAAATGGGTAAAAGCATAAAGGAGGATTATCAGATGGGTGAGGTTCAATTAAAAGGAAAAACAGCTAAAGAAGCAAGTTTTGAATTGGTTGATATATCTACAAAAGAGAAGAATGAAGCACTAGCTAAAATAGCTGATCAGCTTATAGTAGATCAAGAAACAATTATTGAAGAAAATAAAAAAGATCTTGAAGCTGGAAAGAAAAATGGTCTAACTGACAGTGTTTTAGATCGAATTATGCTGAATGAAAAGCGAATCCATGATATGGCAGAAGCAATTCGCTTATTAATAGAACTGCAAGATCCAATCGGAGAAACAATTGAAAAAATTGAAAAAGAAAATGGATTGCTTATTAAGAAAAACAGAGTACCTATTGGTGTGATTGGAATGATCTACGAGGCACGTCCAAATGTTACGGTAGATGCCGCAACACTTGCTTTAAAAACAGGGAATGCTGTTATTTTAAGAGGCAGCTCTTCTGCAAGCTATTCGAATCAAGCTCTTATCCAATCTATTCATAAAGCACTTGAAAAAAGCGCCGTACCAGTTAATGCTATTCAACTTATTGAAGATACAAGCAGAGAAACAGCGAAAGAGCTCTTTCATCTTAAAGAGTACTTAGATGTTCTAATTCCACGAGGGGGAAAAAATTTAATTGATACGGTTGTAAGAGAGGCGTCTGTTCCAGTGCTTGAAACAGGAGCAGGGAATTGCCATGTATTTATTGATGAAACAGCTGACTATCAAATGGCTGAGAATATTGTGATAAACGGTAAAACACAGCGACCTTCAGTATGTAATGCGATTGAGACTATTCTAATAGAAGAAAAATGGTTTTCACAATACGGAAAGAAGTTACTTGAAAAATTAGATGAGCACCAAGTTGAAATTTTCGGAGATGACAAGGTGCAGAGGATCTTTGGAAAAGCAAAGCTTGTCACAGAGGAAGATTGGTACACAGAATATCTTGCTTTATCAGTAAGCGTAAAAGTGATGAAAGATGTTGAAGAAGCCATTCAGCACATTAACACGTATGGCACAAATCACTCTGAAGCAATTGTGACTGAAAATAAACAGCATGCTGCAAGGTTTTTAAATAAAGTCGATGCTGCTGCAGTGTATCATAATGCTTCTACCCGTTTTACGGATGGATCTGAATTTGGATATGGTGCAGAAATCGGGATAAGCACACAAAAATTGCATGCAAGAGGCCCAATGGGGTTACAAGCTTTAACATCAAGTAAGTTTTTTGTTTATGGAAATGGTCAAGTCCGTCATTAATGGTAGAAGATCTTCTAAGGTTTTTTCCTTAGGAGATTTTTTATTTTGGAAAACCTATATTTTCATTAGCGAAGGATCATAATGGTAAAGATATGATCAAAGTTGGTGATGAAATTGTGGTGGCTAATTCCTTATCTTTCTCTGTTTATTAATCTTATTATTATTCGTTTCATGCCAAAACATTTAACGAAAAAAGAAATTTATATATCTTGGTTTGTTGTAGCATTAATTAACATAAGTTCAGATCTCATTTTGAGTTTGTATTTTCGTTTTTATGAATTAAATGGTGGAGGTATTCAGTTAAGTGTTCATTTTCTTGAACTCACCTTAGGAGCATCTTATGGGATTATTTTTCTGAATTTTATGCCCCAAAAAATGAGCAGTTTTATTTTATATTGTTTGGCATGGCTAGTATATTCCCTTTTATTTGAAGGGTTATTAATTTATACGGAATTTATTCATTTTTTCGATTGGAAAATTTGGTATTCAGCTCCTTATTATGTTGCATCGTTTTTCTTTATTAGATGGCATTTGCATTTTATTCGATCCGATAAATAAGACAAAAGATGTGATTTTACGTTATAGATGGGATAATAACGGGATTTTGATGTGGATATGGTATAATTTAGTAAGTTACTGTGCTGGGTATGGGCAGCGGTGGTACTCCCGAGGCAGATCGGGGGTGGTGCCGTGTATATCACAAGAGATGAATTGGATACAATGATCGCTTTTGCTGCTTTGGTCGTTTCGATTATTGTCGCAACAAGAAACAGCGGGAATAATAAAAACGACTAGCCCACCCTGACATTTGGCGATGAGGGTAGTGGAGCTAGTCTGTGTTCTACTTGCCTCAGCCACCGCAACTTTACACTGCGGAGTAACTAAAGCTTAAAAGGCGGTTGGTGTGTGTGCACCAATCGTCTGTTAGTATATGTTCTTTCCTCTATCATATACCAAACTTACCCAGTTATCAAGTTGCAGCTGCCATGTTTCTTTCTCTTTTACTTTCCTCTTGGGAAACATAATTTTGTTTTCTTGGTCCTTTCCTTCTATTATGATTTCAGTCTATTTTCTTATATAATAATAGGTAAATAGTTTGATTGAAGGTTGGTAGAATATAATAAGATGGTTGTGACTGGATAGCGAATAAATGGGGAGTCATCACCAATCATGGGTATTTGATAACAATGAAAAAACGTACATTAAAAGGTTCAAGAAGGAAGAGAGATCGTGATAACGTCATTATTAATATTTACAATCGGCTTGCTGCCATTAGTTTTAGCAATGAATGTAACAAGGATTTATAAAGGATCACAGCTAGGAATCGCTTTACTATTATTTATGTGTTCCATCACATTGTGGCAGATGGATATCGGGGTTCTTTATTTAAAAGGTATTTTGCCAGAGGAATGGATATTGAGTTTATTTCGTTTTTTTCGGGTGGGAACAACCGGTGTTGTACCAGTTATTTTTTATTTAATTTATCTATTACTTAATAAGCACACCCCAAATATAAAAAACAAAACAGGATACAATTTTTTTCAATCATTTTTTAATTTAAAAGTATTTTGGGTATTAGTTGTGTGGAGTTCAGGTGTATATGTGATTAACTGGACAAAATGGGGAATTGAGGGCCTAAGAGTTGTTCAAACTGCTGACTCTAATACTAGTCTGTATTTTCCTGTATATGGAGATTACCATTTTCTGTACTTAGTACATACAGGTACTGTATTATTGCTGCTCATTATTGTTGTTATAATTTGTAGAGGGATACAAAATGCGTCATTAAAGTCATTTTTACAAACCTTTTCTTATTGTTCTATTTTTCTATTACTAACTGGATTTTTGAATTTTTTACCTGGGACAGGTTCTGTGATCAGCAGTATTGGAGTGATTATTTTTTCATCAAGTATCATTTTTTCTTTTGTCAAGATGAATAATTTAGTCACAATAAACTATAATCTTTTGAAAGAACGCCAGAAAAAACTTGATTATTTAGGAAACATTTCAACAAGTCTTATTCATGAAGTGAAAAATAACATCCAAATTATTAAGGGATATTCCAAATTAGTGGCTGAAACAACTGATTTACCAAAACAAAGTGAAAATCACGTCAGTATGATCCAATTAGGGACAACCCAGCTTGAACAATTAACACATCACTATTCAGAATACATAAAAAAGAAAGCTGTTGAGTTTAAGGATGCAGACTTAAATCAGATTATTCAAGACGCTATTGATTTAACGACTGAATTTAGAAAAGAGAAGAACATAGAAATTTGCTTTGAACAAAAATATAAACCGCTTAAGGCATTTGCTAGTCCTGCCTATTTGAAACAGGTTTTTATTAATCTTATAAAAAATAGCTGTGAATCGATGGATCATGTTAAAGCTAAGCGCAATATTGCAATTAAAACAGATATTATGGGTGATAAAATTATTATTGATGTAACAGATAGCGGTAAAGGGATTGTTAAAGATCAGTGGGAAAGTATTTTTGACCCGTTTATTTCGACAAAAGAGTCAGGAATGGGTATTGGTCTCCCGTTTGTGAGAAAGATTATTTTTGAACATCGCGGCGAAATTAATGTTCTTGAAAGCAGTAAGAATGGAACAACCTTTCGCATAGTTTTACCACAATATGAGTTTAGTGAATTGAGTCAGACATGAAAAAATCCCCTTCAGCAGCAAGCAGCTGCATTTGAAGGGGATTTCCTAATTTTACTTAGTAAAGGAGAGATAATAAAAATCCTCCTATAGCACCAGTTACAACAATAATCCAAGGTGGGAGCTTCCAATAGACAAGCATGCTAAAAAGAATTGCTGCAAATGCAAAGTCTACCGGCGATAAAATGGAGCTGGTCCAAATTGGATGGTAAAAGGCAGAAATAAGAATTCCGACAACAGCTGCATTTACTCCCATTAAAGCACCTTTAATTTTAGGGTTGCGACGTAACGAGTCCCAAAATGGAAGGGTTCCATAAATGAGTAGGAAGGCAGGCAAGAAAATCGCTACGGTTGCTAATAAACCGCCTTGCCAACCGTTCATTACAGCTCCTAAGTAGGCAGCAAATGTGAAAAGTGGTCCTGGTACAGCCTGTGCAGCTCCATAACCAGCAAGAAATGCTTCTTCACTTAACCATCCAGTCGGCACAAATTCACGTTCAAGTAAAGGTAATACAACATGCCCTCCACCAAATACTAAAGACCCTGAACGATAAAAGCTATCGAACATCGCGATCCAATTAAGGGTGGTAGCTTCTCTTAGAATTGGTAAAAGAATGAGTAGTCCAAAAAATAACACTAAACAGACGGTTGCAAACCATTTTGAAATTGGGACGCGAATATCAGAATCTTCTGATTTACTATGCTGTTTATATAATAGAAATCCGAGAAGCCCCGCAATTAAGATTACACCAACCTGTGTAAAGGCTGTTTGCCATAATAGCGTTGTTACTAGAGCTAATAAAGCGATTGTTTTTCGTTTTAAATCAGGTGTGAGGTTTTTAGCCATTCCTAAAATAGCATGTGCAACAACGGCAACAGCAACTATTTTTAAACCGTGAATCCAGCCTGCATCCGCTACATCCAAGCCTTGAAGAATCAAAGCAAAGAGAATAAGTGCGATAACAGAGGGGAGTGTAAACCCAATAAATGATACGATCCCTCCTAGTAACCCTGCGCGCATGACTCCTATTCCGATCCCGACCTGACTACTTGCCGGTCCAGGAAGGAATTGACATAAAGCAACTAAGTCTGCATAGCTTTTCTCATCCATCCATTTTCTTCTTTGGATATATTCATTATGAAAGTACCCCAAGTGGGCAACAGGGCCGCCAAATGATGTGAAACCTAACCTAGTTGATACTAAGAGAATTTCTAATAAAGCCCTAAATCCTCTATCTTTCTTTTCGTCCATATTGTCACCTTCTTTTGTTAGTCTTTTATTTCTTTAAAAAGTTCATAGGCTTTCGCTCTAGCTTCAATCAAAATTTCATTGCCTTTTTCTGTGGTTGTATAGTACTTTCGAATTTTCCCTTCGACATTTCGATCTTCTCTAATGAGGAGACCGTCTGATTCCATTGAATGTAGAATAGGATAAAGAGTACCCGAACTAATATTGTAGCCATGCTCCCTAAGCTCTTCCGCCATCCATACACCGTAGATAGGGTGTTCCTTCGCATGATGTAAAATATGAATATGGATAAACCCTAAAAAAAGCTTACGTAATACTTTATCTTCCAATGAATCACTCCTACACTTCATAATAGAATTTCGATATCGAAAATCGATATTGAAATTCTACAATAGATAGTGCCAAGAATCAAGGATATCCGAAATTTTTAACATGTTCTTTACATACGGTTTTTTCTATAGGCTATTTTCGCAAACTTTATTGCTTTGTAATAAGTGTTGGAAGTATTTGATTGGAGCTCCAGGATGCTCATCTTAAGTGGGGCGTGCGGTGAGCCTCCTCGGCGCCAGCGCCTGTGGGTTCTCACCTGTCACGCTACTCCCACAGGAGTCTCGCACCTTCCACTCCAATCAACCTAATCGTTTATGTCCAATAAATATAAAAAAACAACAACCTTTTAGAAAAGAGCCTTATAAGATGGTTGTTTATTATCTATGTACAAAAACTATTTAGGTTGAACGGATATTCGAGACTCCTGTAGGAACAGTGGGACAGGTGATACTCATACAGTGCCGGAGCCGATGAGGCTAACATCACACCCCTTGGAAAGCGAGCATCCTATAAGCATATAGCACGAATAAACCATTCCCATCGCTTTTAACATAGCAATAATGTTTGTGAAAACAGTCTTACATATTGAAATGTATAATGATACATCACGTTGCTTGACTACATTTTTTGATATACTAATGAAAACTAAAGGAGATGGAAGTTTATGCAGGGAACAAAACGAGCTGATATTAAAATAGGAGCAACTGTAAAGGTCGTCCAAAAGAAAGATCAACGTTCAGGAAAGCTAACGGAAGGTGTTGTCGCAAAAATTCTAACAAATTCATTAACACATCCTCATGGTATAAAGGTCATGTTGGAGTCTGGAATTGTTGGAAGGGTTAAAGAATTAGTGACAGAATAAATATCATAACAATATAAATAGAGAGGGACTATACTGACTAGTCCCTCTCTTATGCATTAAAATACTTTATCACCATTAAAAATTGAATTTTTTACAATAACATAATCAACGTGGCGAATCGCATCTAAGCTCGTTCCACCCGCATATGAAATAGAAGATTGAAGATCTTGTTCCATTTCTGTTAATGTATCTTGTAAAGCTCCTTTATGCTCCACATACATTTTCTTTCCTTCAACATTTTTCTTTTCACCTTTTTGATATTCAGAAGCAGATCCAAAGTATTCTTTATAAAGTTTGCCGTCTTTTTCAATCGTTTGACCCGGGGATTCTTCATGACCTGCAAATAAAGAACCTATCATTACCATTGATGCCCCAAAGCGAACTGATTTTGCGATATCGCCATGAGTACGAATACCGCCATCTGCAATAATTGGTTTTGTTGCCGCTTTTGCACACCAGCGAAGTGCAGCAAGCTGCCAACCGCCAGTGCCAAAACCAGTTTTAATTTTTGTGATACAAACCTTACCAGGTCCAATTCCTACCTTTGTAGCATCTGCACCTGCGTTCTCAAGTTCACGAACTGCTTCAGGTGTTCCTACATTCCCTGCAATCACAAAGCTTTTAGGTAAATGAGTTTTAATATGCTTGATCATGTCAATGACAGCATTTGAATGACCGTGTGCAATATCAATTGTAATAAAGTCAGGTGAAAGCTGTTCTTCTGCTAATTGTTTAATAAAATCGTATTCTTCCGCTTTTACACCAACACTAATAGATGTGATTAACCCGCGTGCATTCATATCTTTGATAAAAGAGATACGAGTTTCTGGCTGAAAACGATGCATAATATAGAAATAACCATTTTCTGCTAAGTAAACAGCAATTTTTTCATCAATAATTGTCTGCATATTAGCTGGTACTACCGGTAACTTAAATTTATGTCCACCTAATGTAACTGTCGTATCACATTCAGAACGGCTATTTACAACACATTTTGCCGGAATTAATTGAATATCTTCATAATCAAATACGTTTTCCATGTTAACACACCCCTAAACACGAATATTAGAAAGAATTGTTTTTAAAAACGTTCGTCCATTAGGTAATTTACATCATTTTTAATCAGATGTCAAAGCTTTTCAAGAAAATTTATGAAAGGGTTTCATTTTATCGTAAATAGGCTTCCCGAAAAATGCCATAAACATTAGCTTTCAAAAGCCCTTATTTCAATTTCTGAATCTTTTAAATAATCATAGGTGAAAGAATGATAAACTATTAGTAAAGAAAATTTAAGAAGGAGTGTAGGTTGGAATATGGAGAAAGTAACGTTTTTTCCACAAGGAGATCATGCTGTGACGATCACATTCAATAACGTGATCAATAAAGAAACTCATGTTCAAGTTCGTCATTTTTCATCATATTTACATGCAAATCCTTTTGTTGGAATGATTGAAGCAGTGCCGAGTTATACAACTGTAACCGTTTATTATGATCCAATGAAGATGGAATCACCTTCACCATATGAAGAGGTTGTAACCATGTTAAAAAAACTGCTTTCAAAAACGAATATTGAATATGAAGCAACTCCAAGGACAGTCACAATTCCTGTTTGTTATGGAGGAGAATACGGTCCTGATTTATCATTTGTTGCTTCCTTTCATCATCTATCCGAGCAAGAAGTGATTAAGATACATACTAATGCAGAATATTTGGTTTATATGATAGGGTTTGCTCCGGGATTTCCTTATCTTGGAGGGATGTCAGAAAAAATTGCCACACCTCGTAAAGACACACCAAGAGTAAGGATCCCTGCCGGCAGTGTAGGAATCGGTGGAGAGCAAACAGGAGTTTATCCTATTGAAAGCCCTGGAGGTTGGCAATTAATTGGACGAACCCCGATTAAACTATTTGATCAACATGCAACACAACCTAGTTTTTTAAAAACAGGGGATATGATTCGGTTTGAGCCAATAACATCCGAACAGTTTGAAAACTGGGAGGTAACTAAAAATGACCATAAAGGTAACTGAACCAGGGCTTTTGACAACAGTACAAGATTTGGGGAGAAAAGGGTTTATGCAATATGGTGTGGTCGTAGGCGGTGTAATGGATGAAGTAGCTGCTAGATTGGCCAATATCATGGTTGGAAATCCTGAAGGTGAAGCCGTTTTAGAGCTAACAGTCATTGGACCAAGCCTTATATTTGAAGAGGACTATCTTATTTCGATTTGTGGAGCAGATTTATCAGCAAAAGTGGACAATGTGTCTGTACCATTATGGAGACCGATGCTTGTAAGAAAAGGAAGCCATTTGACGTTCGGTCGTCCCAAAAATGGCTGCCGCAGCTACATAGCGGTTGCAGGTGGATTTAATATTCCTATAGTTATGAATAGTAGAAGTACATATGTAAGAGGGAAAATAGGCGGGATGAAAGGTAGAGCATTGAAAAAAGGCGATTTACTTAAAGCTAAAGAGATAAAAAGTTTACAGTCTCAAACATTAGTTGGTTTACTTAGAAAAAAAGACGAACCAACTCCTTTTCAAACCGTAAATTGGACGTTGACAACTAATATAAGAGCTAATTATCAAAAAAATCCAATAATAAGGATGATAAAAGGTCCACAATTTTCAATGTTTACTGAGGCCTCACAAAATAGTTTTTTAACAGAGGAATACAAGGTTACACCTCAGTCAGACCGAATGGGATATCGATTATCGGGTAAAAGGCTGGAAGTGTCTTCTCAACTTAATCTTCTCTCAGAGGCTGTCACGATGGGGACGATTCAAGTACCAAACGATGGCCAGCCAATCATTCTCATGTCTGATCACCAGACAATTGGGGGGTATCCTAAAATAGGCTATGTCATCAGTGTGGATTTACCAACCTTGTCACAGGTGATGCCTGGTGAAAACGTGAGGTTCAAGGAGGTATCACTATCAGAAGCTCAAAATTTATTGATGCAAAGGGAAAGAATGATGAAACAGATCATACTGGGAATATCATTAGCTATTAGGGGGATTGAGCATGACGCAAATTGATTTAAATTGTGATATGGGTGAAAGTTTTGGACCATATACAATTGGTGCAGATGAAGAAATTGTTCCATTTATTAGTTCAGTAAATATCGCATGTGGCTTTCATGCAGGTGATCCAGCCACAATGAGAAAAACAGTTCAATTGGCACAAGAACATTCTGTGAAAATTGGGGCCCACCCAGGCTTTGAGGATGTAAAAGGATTTGGCAGACGGAATATTTCGATTTCACCACAGGAAGCTTTTGATTTAGTTGTGTACCAGATTGGAGCGTTATCTGCGTTTGTGGCAGCGGAAGGAGGGACATTACATCACGTAAAACCACATGGTGCCCTATACAATATGGCAGCAATAAATAAAGAGCTTGCCGAGGGAATTGCAGAGGCAGTGTATAAAGTAAACCCTCACCTATTATTATATGGATTATCCGGAAGTGAATTAATCCGTGCAGGAGAAAAAATAGGTTTGCGCACTGCGAGTGAGGTTTTTGCAGATCGAACTTATCAAGAAAATGGAATGTTAACCCCTCGAGTCGAAAAAAATGCATTAATCAAAAATGAAGAACAAGCGATTAAGCAGGTATTATCCATGGTACTTGAGCAAAAGGTATTCGCTGCAAATGGAAAAATCATTTCGATAAAAGCAGACACAATTTGCATTCACGGCGATGGTGAACATGCAGTTGCTTTTGCTCAAAAGATTCACAATGCTTTGCTTGAAAACGGTGTTTTGATCAAGGGGTTGTAACGAAAATTTTTTATATAAATGCTAACCTAGAATGCGACATTTGGAATCAGACTTATATGCTATACTAGATACATATTTTAGTAGAATAGATAGGTGAGTTTATGGAATTTGTTACGGTCCTTATCCCGATATTTTTTATTTTCGGCATAGGCTTTGTCGGAGAAAAGTTACTTAAATTTGATACAAGACCGTTATCTGTTATGGCTATTTATTTAATGGTACCGTTTTTAGCATTTAAGACATTTTATTCTACCAATTTTTCAATTGATTATATTATGATGGCTATTTATACAATCGGGCTTGCTTTTTGTTTAATATTAGTCATCTATGGAATAGCCTTTATTAAGCGATACTCGCTTAAAAAGACGTGTGGAATGATTCTTGCAAGTGCTTTTATGAACAACGGAAACTATGGAACTCCTTTAATTTTCTTTGCTTTTGGGGAAGCAGGTTTGCAATATGCGGTAATTTTAATGGTTATTCAACAATTACTTATGTGTACAGTTGGGATTTATTACGCTGCCAAGGGATCACCAAATGGCGGGAGTATTAAAAAGGCACTTAAAGAGG
Source organism: Metabacillus sp. RB-C-LZQ-3-1 (assembly GCF_058315175.1). NCBI lineage: Bacteria > Bacillati > Bacillota > Bacilli > Caryophanales > Bacillaceae > Metabacillus > Metabacillus sp. RB-C-LZQ-3-1. Next base: position 412,197 of record NZ_JBZFLI010000003.1, read on the forward strand.
TTGTAAAAGTACCAATTGTATATGGCGCGTTACTTGGAATTGTTTTCCATACCTTCCGAATTCCTATTGAGGGGTCTTTTATGGAGGCTATTTCCATGGTTGGGAATGCGGCAATTCCAACGATTATGATCATTCTTGGAATGCAGTTGGCAAAGATATCAGTGAAAAAATTGGACTTTGCACCATTGTCGTTATCGTTAGGTATTCGGTTGTTTTTATCACCTGTTATTGCCTTTTGTTTTACCCTGATTTTGCCAATTGATGATTTATTAAAGCAAATTATGATTGTTTTATCAGCAATGCCTACAGCTGCAAATACAACGATGTATGCATTGCAATATGACACAGAGCCGCAATTTGTTTCATCTGCTACATTGTGTAGTACAGTATTGAGTGTTGTCACACTGCCGGTTGTTTTGTACGTATCCCATGTTATTTATGGTTGAAACTGCGGTCAGCAAATGGGTAAGTATAAATTTTGTACTTAGTTTTAGTGGCTAGCTCCGAAGCACAGGACGTGCAAGTGCAGTCATGGAGATTGACGTCGCGTAGATGACTGCCAGCCCCCACCCAGCAACTAGTGAACTTTACACTCCTCCTTACGATAAGTCAACATCGACGTTTGCGCTCTTCATGTTTCCTATGCCCGACATTAACGGGCAATAAAGTTGACTGCCCGTAAATATCGGATAAGTCTCGCTATCCGTAAGAGGGAAAGATCCCTCTCTTATGGAAGTCTAGCTTTATCTCATACGGAGTGCTCAAGTTCATACGTTGCTGAACGGGCGCTTTTGCTTTTCTTATTTTAAGCCTTTACCATATAAAGCACATATGTTGATCGATCTTCATCGATTTCTGCAGAAATTTTCTCGTATTCCTCATCTTGAATCCATAAATAATCATTACCAATTAAGGATAAAGCTTCTTCGTGTGAATATAAATCATATGTAAAGATTAAAGGAGATTCATTATATTCCTTATAATCTCTTACCTCAAGTGTTACATGTTTATAATGATCTGCTTGCTCAAAAATAAATTCATCTGTTTCTTCTTCAACGTAAATCACATAATATTCGTCTTCAAGACTTGAGGAGGTTTGTTTGTAAACCTTTTTTCCTTTAATAAAATAATCACACAATCGACGGCAAAAGATTTCATACGGATCTGAAAACTCATAATGATAAAGAGCAGGATACTCCTTACGTTCATCATTTAATCGATATTCCAATTTATAACTTTTTTTCATCATTAACCTCCAAAATTGTGATTATTTTTACTATACTATAAAAGGTGGATGATGACTGGTATTTTTCCATTTTATCCGATTGTTTGAGTATGCAATGAGACTAATTAAAAGGAGGTTTTCACTTGAGCAAAACCAATAAGCTATTAACAGGCATCATTTCAGCAACAATGTTGACAGCAGCTGGTTGTGGAAATAACGAATCATTACCTCCTGTTCCAGAAGACACAGATTGTGGAGACTGGGAATGGGAAGCAGATGAGGGAGTTTGGGAGTGTGATGATGATGATTCCAGACATTATGGTCATTATTTTTACGGGGGAAGATACTATTCAACCAAAAGTAGTTTGAAATCAAGTTCTGCGTATAAAAGCTATCAATCTAGTAGTTCATTTAAGGGAGGAGGCACAAGCTCTAGCTCTGGTTTTGGAAAAGGATCTAGCGGAGGTTTTGGTGGGTAATGTCTAATGAATACAACTTATCTGAACACCGATTAAAACGCAGCAAAGTATTGGAAGAAATTGATTCTTTTTGGCATGACTTATATGACAGTGAATATGCGTTATATGATATCGCTTATTTATCTCAAAAAGAGGTTGATGATATTCGAGTCGCAACAAATCGAATTGGATCTATTTTTTTTAAAACAGGGCATTTATTAAGAAGCTTACCGGACGAAACATTGCTGCAACTAGACTTCCCAAAAAAAGTATTACCTTTTATTCGACACAGAGCACTTCCGATTGAATCAGTTATTTCAAGAATTGATCTGGTCCAAACAAGCGAAGGATTAAAGGTCCTTGAACTAAACAGTGATACACCAACATTTGAGAAAGAAGTTTTTCTTGTGAATGGTCTAATGTGTAAGGAGTTCGGAGTAATTGACCCCAATGCTGGCTTTGCCGAAAAATTAGGGATGGCGATGCGAAAGGCTTTAGCAGAAGTTTTGCATCGTGGGAATTTTGCTGAAGAACCAACGATTGTGTTTACGTCTCACGACTCTCATGAGGAAGATAAGTTTACCACCATTTATTTAAAGGAAATTGCAAATGTTTCGGCAAAATATGTACCATTACATAAGTTAACCATTCAAAAAGGGGTAGGACTGTTTGATGATGAAGGGAACAAAATAGATATTTTATATCGCCAAACATATCCATTAGAGCATTTGATTGAGGATGTTGATGAAGAAGCAGGAGAACCAATTGGAATTCAGCTACTAGAGTTAGTTTGTTCTAATAAACTGATCATGTTAAATCCAATTTCTTCCTTTCTCCTTCAATCAAAAGCAGTACAGTCAGTGATTTGGGGTATGGTGGAGCTTGATCATCCATTTTATACTGAGCAGGAAAAACAATGGATTCATAAGTATTTTTTACCAACTTATCTTGAAGAAGATATGTTTTGGAAAAATAATGTGAAGTACGTAAAGAAACCAAGCTTTGGAAGAGAAGGAGACACAGTTTCCGTTTATCAGGGGAAAAGGAAGCTTTATGAAGACCAGCATAAAACATATGAACAATCGTTGCCTGTGTATCAACAATATGTTGACCTCCCATCCAAAAACATAAAAACAGTAAATGGTTTTAAGGAAGCAAAAATTTTAATTGGCAGCTTTTTAGTAAATGGAAAAGCAAGTGGAATTGGGTTAAGAGCGGGAAATCAAATAACAGATAATAATGCATATTTCTTACCAGTTGGTATGAAACCAGAAGGAAGGGATTAAAAAGATGACATTTTTAGATTTGTTTTTAGCAACACTATCGTATATTGGTCTAGCAATTGTACTTCTGTTAATCGGGATTATTTTATTTGAAGTCACAACAAAAAATAAAGAAATGCAACTGATTAAAAGCGGGAATAAAGCAGCAGTTTATGCGTTTGGTGGCCGTATTCTAGGATTAGCTATTGTGTTGTATTCGTCAATTGCAAACTCTGTTAACATTTTTGATATGGTCATTTGGGGAAGTATTGCAATTTTTATGCAAATTATTATCTTTTATCTAGCTGAGTTGTTAACACCTAAGTTCAATATTACAAAAGCAATAGATGATGATAATCAAGCAGTTGGATTGTTTTTACTATTTTTATCTCTTTCAATCGGATTGATCATTGCTGCGTCTTTGACATATTAAGTGAATGAGCAGTATCTTTTAAGATGCTGCTCATCTTTCCTGAATGTATGCGAAATCATCAAATCGGTCACTTTTTTGGAATAGATTTGGAAGTGATTGTAAATAGTAATAAAACGAAGGTAAGAAAACGGATTACTTTAAAAATGATGATGGGAAGCATACATATGACGTCAAAAACAGAAGCGATCTTATGGAGTATCGCCTTACCGGGGTTTGCTCAAATACTCAATAAAAAATTGTTAAAAGGTTTTGTCTTAATTTTCCTTGAATTTCTTATTAATGTGAATAGCCATTTTAATACAGCGATCATGGCTAGCTTCTTAGGAGAAATTGACCGGGCATTTCAGGTTCTAGACTATCAATGGCTTATGTTTTATCCCTGTGTTTATATGTTTGCCATGTGGGATGCTGTGAAGGATTCTGTACAAGGGAAAATGCCCAGCTATTCTTTTTTGCCTTATGTGTGTAGTGCTTATACAGTAACAGTAGGCCTTATGTACTCACCTGTCGTGCAGGTGAATGGTATTTATATTGGCCCTATCTTTTTTCCGATGCTTTCGTTACTTCCAGGACTAGGAATCGGTGCAACGCTTATGTATTTTCTAAGGACACTGGAGAAAAAGAAAGAATAAGTAGAAAAAAGTTCATAAAAAACCCTAATAAAACCAAGCCTCTATGCGTATTCTTATGTGAAGAGTTTGGTTTTTTGTTCTTTTCATAACTATTCGTATAGATTATAGTGAATTAAGTGGAAAACAGATGCGCAGCATGCCTTATATCTGAGAACATGAAACGGGCGCTTTGCGCTTTTCTTATGTACTATTTGGGGATGATTGTTTAAGAAAAACTAGTGCTTTCGCCATTATGACTTGTCGTCATGCCAAGTTTTTTCACTTTAAAGCAGAGAAAATAAAATTGGGTCATATAAAATAAACATAACGTGATATGTAATGATATATAGGGTTGTAGGAGGAATACGATGACGAGAGAAGAACAACTTATTGAAAAAACATTTTATCAAACATTTTTGAGCGAACATGATGACAAACAGCCTATCCAAGTATTGGGACAGGTGTATTTTGATGAGCAAAGTAGAGATGAAAGCTTTGATTTATCTTACATACGCTATGCACAGGGAGAATTCTACTTTCATGCGCAGGATTATGAAACAGCCATTTTTAAGTGGGAAAATATCAAAAATGAATTAGAACCATGGGCCAAAATGAATATTGGAGATGCCTATTATCAACTTGGTTTACTCTCTGCTGCTGAAGATATGTATACTTCTATTGAAACAGAAGAAATAACATTAAAAAGTGAAGTGGCTTTAAAGTTATTTTTCCTTTATACCGAAAGACAAAAGCTGGATCATGCGTATGATACGATTCAAAAGGCTGTTCTTATTGATCCTGATTATCCGGAAGTAACTAGAACAGCACGAGATTTTTATGAAGAACAAAACGATGATGAACATGCGGTGAAGTTAGCTGTTAATGAGGCTATTCGTACCCAAAAAGAAGAATGGTTTTCGGTCATTACCTCTTATGTGAAAGAAGGAAAAACGAAAACGTTTAGTCCAGATTATTTTTCTGAAGTACTTCTTGCGATGTATGAGGCAAGCAGGCCTTCTCTTATTTCATTTATTGGGGCGTTGTGGAATAGCTATAAAGACCAAGGATCCTATCTTAATTGGTTACAAACAATTAATGAGATGGTCATTACGACGGTTGAAAATAAAGAAGATGCAGACTGGTATCGAATTGTAGAACTTTATGAACAAACATTTAAGGAATTAACAGATGGTCGCTACTATTTACAAGAACTACAAGGAGTTATTCCATATTTGTTAGCATGTTGGTTAAAGCTGTCAACTAGATCTGCTTCTTTAACACCTGCAGCCACTGTACTTGCTTGGAATGAAATTTTCCCAGGTCAGATTATTCAAGATGCTGTGTACACAGCAGAGGAAGTTATATTTGAAGTGGAGCATAACCAAAGCGGGTTAGAGCAAGCACTCCAGCTTTTTAAAACGATCAAAAATTGGGCAGAAACTCATTCACTTGATGTAGATAAACGGGTGAGCTGGTGGTTAGAAGAATTACTTAATACAAACATCAAACAACATTTTCTCCTAATGGGTGAAGAAAGTAGTGGAAAAACAACCTTTGTCAATTCTTTACTAGGTGACAAATTCTTTAAAGGTTCGAGCACTGCCTTTGTTGTACTGCATGATGAAGATGAACTGACGATGAGTCAAATCTCGAGCAATGGTCATCGTTATCTTGAGGATCAACGAGAATTAGTGAAGGAAATGGAAGAGAATTCTTCTTCTTTATTCCAGGTGAAAAGACCGTGTATCTTTTTGAATGAGCATCAATGTGCACTAATTGATTCACCACCGATTCATAGAAATGAAGAGACAAGAAATGAACTTTTTAACACCACTTTATTAGCAGACGGTGTATTGTACGTTCTAGACGGCTCATCACCATTATCAGAATCCGAGTGCGATGTTTTATATCAATTGAAAAAATTTGCCCCAAATGTAAAGGTTCATTTTTTATTAAATAAAGTAGATTTAATTGCAAGTGATGCTAGTACACAGGTTGTTATAAATGAGATAAAAATGAAGATTTCAGATATTTATCCTGAGGCAGAGGTTCTTCCTTATTCTTCATTACATCCATTTGGACAGCAATTAAGCCAGCTAAATGCATTCATTTACACTCATTTCCCATATGATATTAAGGAAAAGCAAGAAAAACGTACAGCAAATGTTTTAACGTTAATAAGAAAAGTCCTCGCTGATCTTCTTCAAAAGCGTGTAGATATGGAAAAAGGACTTATCTACTCAATCGAATGGAATGAAGATATTTTAGTCAGATTAAAGGGTCTCACAAACAAGTTATCAGATTTACAATATGAAAAAGTTGATTCTATTATTTCTGCCTATAATACGTTAATAAAAGTATCGAAGACGGAATTAAAAGAGACGATCCCTAAGCTACTAAAAGAAAGTTCGGCTCTTATTAAAGAGGACAGTGATTTCAAACAGATTCACATTACACTTAACGAGAAAATGAATGGGAAAATACAGGACTATGTTGAGGGGTCACTTCTGCCAACGGTGTTTCATCAGCTTGAAACATGGATATCTGCTTCACATGACGAACTTCAAGAAAGTCAATCATACTTGAATGAAATGAGTGAAACATTCAATGATATTTATGAAGAGAAAAAGCTTTCCCTGCAGTGTGATTTTTCGCTACTAGACGACTGGCGCCGTGATATAAACAGAATGACAGGTCGTGTACGATATGAAAAAGAAAATATACTTTTGAAAAATAAACCAACACAGCTATTATTAAAAGGTGCAGGTAGACTATTCGGAACGATGAATCAAAGCAATCATATGCTATTTAATCAATATAAAAAGTATGTAGAGAATGAATCATATGAAGAAGTAACAAAGGCCATTGCCAATAAATTATTCCTGCCATTTGAATTATTTGAAAAAGGATTAAGTCAAGATGTTGCTTCGTTTTTCCACGCATCTATTAAAGAGGTTGAACATACGATTACTGAAACAAAAGAAACCATTCAAAACGGCAATGAAGAATTAGCGAACATGAGAGATAATCCTGAAGTCTTTTATGATCCGTTAAAACTATTTGAAGTTAATCTTCTACAACAGGAATTTACCTTGCAAGCGAAAAAAGCTTATAGCCGGTCGATGTAATTGAGAGGAGACGATTCTTTATGAATCGTCTCTTTTTTGCAATCGTGAATTTATTTAGGATAGAAAGAGTATAGGGAATTCTAGTGGGAATGAAGGGCAAATCTGGTAAGCATCGAGAGAGAAAAGGTCATCAAAAAGAGGATGAAGACCAAAAATGATGACCAGTTAGAAAGAAAAGTCCTTCATACCAAAAGGATGAAGGACCAGTAAATTGTCTTGTAAAAAAGAGCGAAGGACCTATTAGATAAAATGGTCCTCCACAATGATTTTAATGTGAAACCTCTTGCTCCACATCTAGGGAGTCAGGTCTTTTACATGTGCTTTCCATTTGATAGTGTGTTCCTTGATCAGAGGAATCATGGAAACCGTGCATGGCTTCTAATACGTGGTAGCCAAGCTCGCCACTTGCGCGATATGTTCCACCATTTAGAATAGCGCTTGCCATGTCTGCTACACCAAGTCCCCTGCTGTTTTGAGAATATCCGTAGGATAATGGTACTTCTACAAATTCTTTTTCACCCTTCTTGCGAATACGAACAGGTCCTCCGAAAGTATTTGGATCTGGAACAAGTAATGTTCCTTCACTACCGTAAATTTCAATTGGAGGAAGGGAAGAACCGCCCATTGCATCAAAGCTTGTCGTAATCGTTCCGACTGCTCCTGATGCAAAATCAATAACACCTGAAATATGTGTTGGGGTTTGGACTTTAATTTTTTCGCCAGCTTTCGGCTCACTTGTTATTGTACGCTCAGGATAACTGACTCTAGTAGATCCTGAGATTCGTTGAATAGGCCCTAATAATGCAACTAAAGCCGTTAAATAATATGGTCCCATATCAAACATTGGGCCGCCGCCGATATCATAGAAAAAGCTTGGATCTGGATGCCAATGCTCATGGCCCCTGCTAATCATGAAAGCAGAAGCTCCAATAGGAACACCGATTTCGCCTTGCTCAATGAGCCTGATCGATGTTTGAATACCAGCACCTAAAAAAGTGTCTGGTGCGTTACCTACGAAAAGATTGTGTTTTTTAGCTGTCTCTAAAATTTGCTTTCCTTCTTCACGTGTGACAGCAAGAGGCTTTTCGGTATAAACATGTTTTCCTGCTTCAAGAGCTTGGATGCATACTGCAGCATGGGCTTTCGGAATAGTTAAGTTGATCACGAGTTCTATTTCAGAATCATTAAGAAGCTCTTGAACAGTATATGCTTTTGGAATCCCGAACTTTGCTGCCTGAGACTGAGCACGTTCCACATCAAGATCAGCACAAGCCACAAGCTCAAGGTGCTCAAAGTTTTGGCAATTTTCCATGTAGATGGAACTAATATTTCCACAGCCGATAATTCCAATCTTAAGCTTTTTCATATTGAAACCTCCATGATTTTAGTTTTTTATTTTTATAGATTTATTGGCTATCTCCCATACCTGTATAAGAACGGGCATTCGCTGCAACTGCTAAGTCTTCAGCACGTTGTTTGCCCTCAGCAGCCCATAAAAATCCGCGGCGCATGATGAGTGAAACTTCTGGCATAGCCACAATATTTGCTTTATGACCTAATGAACTATAAAATACATTTCCTTGTCCCCAGCGTTTTGTCCAGACAACAGGCATATCAACCGCTTTATTTGCTGCATGAGGTCCGTCAACAACAGGGAAACGTGTAGTGGCGAGCACTTCGACTGCTGGATCATAGTGGAGATAGTACTGTTCACTTACAACTTTAAAATCAGATATTCCATCTAATAAAGGGCTTGTTGAATGCTTGATGTTCACCATGTATTCAACCCCATCATTTCCAGGGTGTGCTACCCAGTTTCCACCAGTCATAAATTGCCAGTCAACATTATTCCGAAAAGAATCACACATCCCGCCATGACAACCTGCTAAGCCTACACCACTCATTACAGCCTCTGAAATATTTAGTACATATTTTTTTTGAATTTCACCCATTGTCCAGTGGGGAACAATAAGATCTAACGATTTTAATTTTTCAGGATCAGCATAAGAATCTAGTGAATCAGATACTTCTACATTGAAATTTTCTTCTTCGAGAATTCCTTTGAAAATTTGAGATATTTGCTCTGGTTCATGTCCGTCCCAGCCACCCCAAACGATTAATGCATTCTTTTTCATATGAAACACTCCTTTAAGATTTTATTAAACGGTAGGAAAGTATAAATTATTGTACTTAGTTTTAATGTCTTTGCTCCAGGCGCCATCGGCTCGAGGTCATAAGTCAAGTAGGAAATGAAGGTAAAGAACACCTTCTATTTTTACTCGCCTTGCTTGTCGCCGATTTCTTAGCGCCTTGCGCTTTTCTTAACAGATAAGAAAGTATAAAATTTTGTACTTTGTGTAGGTGTCTAGCTCCAGCGCCTATCGCCTATCAAACTTCAGATCATCTCCCTACGATAAGTCAACATCGGTTCGCTTCGCTTACCGTGTTTCCTAAATCTTTAGTCGATGCTCCTCCAGTTTGTACGGCAATGACCAAGGCGCTTGCGCTTTTCTTAAACGTCGGAAACTTTGATCCATTGACGTTTTTCAATTGAGCGATCAACAGCTTCTAATACTTGTTGACATTTCACACCATCATGGAAGTTTGGAACAGGCTGACGGTCTTCTTTAAACGCTTCCATTAATTCGACCACTTCATGAATAAATGTGTGTTCATATCCGATTGTATGTCCTGGCGGCCACCAATTTTCAGCATAAGCATGTGCTGGATCTGTTGCGAGAACTCGTCGGAAGCCTTGAACATCATCACGATCATCTGTGAAGTATACTTGAAGCTCGTTCATTCGTTCAAAATCAAAGATAACGCTTCCTTTACTGCCATTGATTTCAAAAGAATTTGTACAACGGTGACCAGAAGCATATCTTGTTGCTTCAAAGCTTCCTAAAGCTCCGTTAGCAAAACGAGTTAAGAATAATGTTGCATCATCAACCGTTACTTCTCCTTTTTCGGCATTCGCATCACTACCGCCTGCTGATAGACCTGAAGTGCCTGTTGTAATCGGTCTTTGTTTAATAAACGTTTCACTCATCCCGATGACTTCGTCCATATCACCAATCAGGTAATGGGCTAAGTCAATTAAATGTGCACCTAGATCTCCGTGAGAACCAGAGCCTGCAATTTCTTTTTGAAGCCTCCAAGCAAGAGGAAAGTTTGGATCAACTAGCCAATCTTGTAAAAACCAAGCACGGTAATGGTAGATATCTCCTAATTTACCTTCATCAATTAACTTTTTTGCGAGCATGACAGCAGGAGCGAAACGATAATTAAAGCCAACCATATGCTTTACACCAGCAGCCTCAACAACATCAAGCATTTCTCTAGAATCTTCCAATGTAAGCGCTAACGGTTTTTCGCAAAAAACATGCTTACCAGCTTTTGCAGCAGCAATCGTTATTTCCTTATGTACATCACTTGGTGCATTAATATCAATTAAATCAATATCCTCACGTTGAATAAGTGCCTTCCAGTCTGTTGTGTATTCTTCCCAGCCGAATTGTTTAGCTGCTTCGGCAACACCTTCAGTATTACGTCCACAAATCACCTTCATTTCAGGATGAACGGTATTTGGGAAAAAGAGAGGAAGGTCACGATAAGCGTGACTATGTGCCTTTCCCATGAATTTGTAGCCAATCATTCCAACTTTAATGTTTTTCATAAGATTTCCCCTTTGTTAAAGTTTTATAGAATTGGTTTAACATCTATGATTAGTACTAGTGCCATAACCTAATTTAGGAACTAGTACATATCAAGCGAAGTAGTTTCCCGTTCGATTAATGTAACAGGAAGTCGAACCATTAGTGGTTCAGTCTCATTTTGTGCGATAAATCTAAGAATCTTTTCGGCAGCTAGTTGTCCCATATCATAAAGTGGAACTCTTACTGTAGTGAGTGGCGGAGTTGTCATTCGTGAGATTTCAGAGTCATCATAGCCAATAATGGCATAATCTTTGCCCGCTTGAAAACCCAGTTCGTTTAAGCCTTGCATCAGTCCAATCGCCATCCGATCATTTGCAGAAAAGATCGCTTTATAAGTTGGTAATAACGATGAAATGTCTTTCGCAGCTTGATAACCGCTTTTTCGGCTATAATTACCCTCGAAAATCAGTTCTTTAGAAAAAAGAATGTTCTTTTCCACTAAAGCTTGCTTGTATCCTTCTAGACGATCAAGACTATTGGAGTATTCCTCAGGTCCATTTAAGAAAATAATATTTGGAAATCCTTTTTGCAGTAATGATGATGTTGCTATGAAACTGCCATTCACATGATCTGCATCAATAGAATAAAAGGAATAGCCGGGAAATGTCTGGTTAACAAGGCAGTATGGTAAATTCAATTGATGAAGCTCTTCAATGGCCTCAATTTCTTCAGGGTTATTGCTGGAGCCCAAAATAATGCATCCATCCACTCGTTGGGATTGAAAAAGCTGTACATAATTTTTTCGTTCATTTGGAGATTGAAATAATAAAAGCAAACCATAGCCAAGTTCTCCAAGCTTTGCACCAATTCCACTGACAAGCTCTGAAAAATAGTGGGTGGACATAATATTTACCTTAGGTAGGTAAGGAACAATCACACCAATATTATGACTCTTTCCTTTTGCAAAATTTTGTGCAATAACATTTGGGTGATAGTTAAGCTCCTTAGCAGCTTGTAATACTTTATGTTTTGTCTCTTCACGCAAAGGCGCGACATTGTTGAAAACCCGAGAAACAGTCGCTTCAGAAACGCCTGCTAATCTGGCAACGTCTTTTCTATTTGCTAATGTATTCACCCCCATAGTAAATTATGTACACGCGTTCATTCTCTCTTGTTTTGATTAAAATGTCAATAAGAATTCTAAAATAACAGAAAACTATTTTCTTAAAGAAAAAGTGATATTTTTAGGTTTAACTTTTGTTTAAGAGGGTAAGTAAGAAAAGATAGTATCCCCCCTGATACTTCTATATGAAAAACTTGAGGAGCCTCTATACTTGGAATAGAGGCTTATCTCTTTTTTAATGGGTTATATTAACTATTTTGAAAATTTAGTATTGAATATTCGAACTCGACCCTTTATACTGATTTTTGTAACCGTTTACAGTAACGGTTAAAGAAAAAGTCATTCACAGGGAGAGCGTTACATGGGAGTAAAGATGCGTGATGTGGCCAAATTAGCAAACGTTTCAGTTGCTACTGTTTCAAGGGTACTGCATTATCCTGAAACTGTAAAAGAAGCAACCAGAAAGAAAGTTCTAAGCGTTATCGCTGAGTTAAATTATCAACCTAATATGCTAGCCCGCCAGTTTCGTAGAAATGAAACAAATATCATTCTTGTAGTAGTACCAAGTATTATGAATACTGTTTTTTCAGGTATTATCGAAGGAATTGAGTACGAAGCAGCAAGACATGGATATCGAGTCTTATTGGGGAATACAAATCGAAAAGTAGAAAACGAGTATGATCTCGTTGAATTATTAAAGCAAAAGCAAACAGATGGAATGATCTTGCTATCAGAAAGGATGGATTCCAACTACATAAAGTCATTAAGTGAAGAATATCCTCTTGTTCTAGCCACAGCATATATTGAAGGTTTAAGGGTACCATCAGTCTCAATCGACAATGTTAGTAGTAGTCGTGAAGCTGTTGAACATCTTATAAGAATAGGTCATAAAGAAATTGCTCATATTACTGGCCCGTTACAATTTGCAATCTCTAGAAGTCGATATCAAGGCTATAAACAAGCGTTGATGCAAAACAATATCGAGGTTCGTAATATGCTTGTTCAAGAGGGGGACTTTACCTTTGAATCAGGCTATAATCAGATGTTGAAGTTAATGGCAATAGAGAAAACGCCAACTGCTATTTTTGCAGCAAACGATGAAATGGCTATGGGGGCAGTAAAAGCAGCAAAAGAGCTTGGACTTAATGTTCCTAGAGATATAGCTGTTGTAGGATTTGATAATATTAGTTTTTCTTCAATATTTGATCCAGCCCTAACAACAGTTGCTCAACCACTATTTGAGATGGGGCAAAAGTCAATGAAATTACTACTACAGCAAATTCAAGGAGTCCCCTTATTGAAGGCGCAATACATATTAGAATGTGATTTTATTGTGAGAGAGTCATGTGGTGGAAAGAGTAATGAGAAGGTACTAAATAAAAAATCATCACATAATTTGTAACCGGTTACACCTTGAAGGGGGTGAATAACAAAAAAATTGCAGGAAATTAGAAATATATTTGTAACCGATTACATATTTGTTTAAAAAAAGGGGGATTTATATATGACTAAAACTCAATTCAGCTTACAGTTATTTACTTTACGTGAAGAGACTGAAAAAGATTTTGTAGGAACATTAGAGAAGGTAGCAAAACTTGGATATCAAGGGGTAGAGTTTGCGGGATTTGGAGGATTAACGGCAATCCAATTGAAAAAAGAACTTGATAGATTAGGACTGAAAGCAAGCTCTAGCCATATACCAATTGCCATGCTTGAAAATGAATTAGACCAGGTAATAGAATATCAGCAAATAATAGGTAGTCATCATATTGCATGTCCTGTACTTCCAGCTGAGAGAAGAACAAAGGAAGCTTACTATGAACTAGTTCCAATCTTAAATGAAATTGGCCAAAAATGCCATGAAGCAGGAATTGCTCTTTCTTATCATAATCATGATTTTGAATTAGTTGATTTAGATAATGGTAAAAAGCCTTTAGAAGTACTACTTGATGGAACTAATCCTGAGTGGGTGAAGGCAGAATTTGATGTGTATTGGTTAACAAAAGCTGGCGAAGACCCAGTTCAGTGGTTAAAACGTTACGAAGGAAGAACACCACTTGTTCATCTTAAGGATATGACAACAGATGGTGAGAAGTTTTTTGCAGAATTAGGAACTGGTGGAGTTAATTTAGATGGTGTACTAAATCAAGGGAAGCAATCAAATGTAGAGTGGTTTGTGGTAGAACAGGATCGATCAAGAAGGTCGCCTCTGGAGAGCATTGAGATCAGCATGAATTACTTAAAAAATAAACAATTAATCACGATTTAAAGCTGATAACGAAAACAAAGGGGATGGAAGAATGAAGAAATTATTATCTGTTTTCACAATTATGGCTGTTTTGCTTCTAACTGCATGTGGACTTAATGGTGGCGGCTCAACAGAGCAAGCTGCATCTGATTCTGGTAAAACTGAATCAAATGGTGGGAAAAAGACACTTGAATTCTGGCATATTGATCCAGGTGAAAGAGAGAAAGTATATGAAGAAGCTGTTGCACGATTTGAGGAGAAGCATCCAGATGTCGAGGTGAAAATGCTTCAAATTCCAAATGATGCTTATAAACAAAAACTATCAGTTGCTATGTCTGGAAATAAGGCACCAGATGTATTCCATAGCTGGGGCGGCGGCTGGCTGAAGAACTTTGTTGACCAAGGAAAAGTTTATGATATTACAGAAACAACTGATAAATCTCACTTCAATGAGCTTGCTTTGAACAATGCAACATATGACGGTAAGGTATATGGTGTGCCTTTAGGTTTATCAATGGATGTTGTTTTTTATAACAAAGAGATTTTTGATAAATATGGATTAACACCACCAAAAACATATGATGAATGGTTAAGTGTCATTGATACGCTAAAAGAAAACAACATTATTCCTATCGCTTTAGCAAATCAAACAAAATGGCCGGGTGCTTATTATTTTATGAACTTTGCAAGCAGAATCGCAGGTCCTGAATTATTCGAAAGTGCTTTCAATAGAGAAGGAAGAGGATTCGATGATCCTGGATATGTTGAGGCAGGAAAATATATTCAAGATCTAGTAAAAAGAGATGCGTTCAACCCAGGATTTAATGGTGTTCCATATGATGAAGGTCAAGGCCGTCAGTTATTGTATACCGGCCAGGCAGCAATGATGGATATGACGATCTCATTCGTAAATAATGTAAGAGAAGAAGCTCCAGAATTTGAGGAAAAGCTAGATTTCTTCCTATTCCCAACGATTCCTGGTGGGAAAGGAGATCAAACACATGTCGGTGCAAATACTGGTCCAGTTTGGTCAGTAGCACAAAACAGTAAAAATCCTGATCTAGCTGCTGAACTAGTCAATGAACTAGCTAGCACTGAAACGGCTCAAAATTATACGGATCGAACAGGTGCACTAACTGGTGTTAAAGATATTGTACCAGCTGATGAATTTACAAAACGTTTCTATGATGTTTTAGAACAAGCAACTCACTTACAAATGCCTTATGACCAAACACTTCCACCGGAGTTAGCGGAATTACACAAAGACACGACTCAAGCGATCTTTGGTTTAGACATGACACCTGAAGAAGCAGCACAGAAAATGGAAGAGAAAGCTAAAGAGGTATTAAAGTAGTACAGTAGGAGGGGATTTTCCCCTCTTGTTGTAACAAAAGGAGTGGCTAAAATGGATACACCTATAAAAGTGGCTGAAAGTAAGACGGTTGTCAAACAGGCTTCACGTACACACAAAAAATTAAAAAACGCTTTAACTATTGGAGCATTCGTTGCACCTGCAATTATTATTTATGCTGTTTATGTTTTGTTCCCGATTATATCAACCTTAATGTATAGCTTTTATAAATGGGACGGCATGGGTGTTGGAGTATTTATAGGGTTACAAAATTATGTTGACCTTTTTAAAGACGCCATTTTCTGGAGAGCACTCACAAATAATACATGGGTCGTATTAACTTCAGTTTTTGCTCAAATTCCTCTTGGTTTGATCATGGCACTTATGTTATTTGCACCAATTAAAGGAATTAAATTTTTTAGTAGTGTTTATTTTTTTCCATTTCTCATGTCAACTGTTGCCATCGGTTTGTTATGGGTTTTGATGTTCGATCCAATAAATGGGATTATTAATAGTATCATTAATCTATTTGGTGTTGAAAATATTTCATGGTTAAGTGAAACAAATACCGCTCTATTTGCTGTATTATTAGTTATCGTTTGGCAATTCGCACCATTTTATATGATTCTTTTTAAAGCTGCCATTGTTGGGATACCAGACGAATTATATGAAGCGGCTGAAATTGATGGTGCTAATCCTTTCCAAAAGTTTTTTCACATTACATTACCACTGCTCATGCCAACAATTGTGAGCTCTTCTATTCTAGCAATTGTAGGTTCGTTAAAAGCATTTGATATTTTCTATATTATGACCGGTGGAGGTCCTAACCACGGAACGGAATTATTAGGAACGTATATGTTTAAACAGGCTTTTATTAACTTTAATATGGGATATGCAAGTGCAATCGCTTTTGTCATGTTCTTTTTAGCCTTAGCCGTTACGATTATTATTCAGGTGATGGATCATTTACGTAAAAAGAAAGGAGCCTACGGAGTATGACTTTGGGATTTAAGAAAATACCTCTCTATATTATTGCAGTTATGTTGTTAGTCTTCACTGGTTTTCCTTTCATTTATATGATTTCAACTTCACTCAAGTCACGAAGTCAGTTCTTTGAAGAACCATTTGCGTTATTTTCATCATTTAATCTAGAAAATTTTCAATCTGTTTTTGAAATGGGTTTAACTCGATACTTCTTAAATAGTATTTTAGTATCAATCGTAGCTGTATTTGTCGTGATGATTGTAGCAGCGCTGGCAAGCTACCCTCTGAGTAGAATGAAGTTTAAATTAAACAAAGTTTTATTTTTACTATTTATATCAGGAATGATGCTTCCTATTCATGCTACCCTTATTCCAATTTTCAAACTCACACAAAGCATGGGGATTTTTGATACGGTGTGGGCTTTATTGGGACCATATATCGCATTTAGTCTACCAATCTCAATCTTTATTTTGACTCAGTTTATGCAAGAAATTCCAAAGTCATTGGAGGAAGCAGCAAAAATGGATGGCTGTAACCACTTTGGAATCTTCTGGAGAGTGATTCTCCCGATGTTAACACCTGCATTAATGACGGTGTTGATCTATAATTTTATCCATCTTTGGAATGAGTTTATTTTTGCACTTGTTTTAATTTCAAGCCCAGAAAACATGACATTACCTTTAGGTTTACAAGATTTTAAAGGAGAGTTCTCAGTAAATATTCCTGGTCTTATGGCCGCCTTAACATTAGCTAGCTTGCCTATTCTTGTTGTTTACCTTTTCTCCCAAGAAAAAGTTGTAAAAGGTTTAGCAGGTGGGGCAGTAAAAGGATAATATCGAATCATTGGAGGATGAAAACATGTCAAAAATCAAAGTCGGGGTCATTGGTTGTGGAAGTATTTCAAGAAAACGTCACTTAGTAGAGTATGCAAATAATAAGAATGTTGAAATCGCAGCGGTATGTGATATTGTAGAGTCGCGTGCAGTGGAAATGGCTGAAAAATATGGAGCAAAATCTTTTACACAATACGAAGAAGTGATTCAACTAGCAGAAATAGATGTAATAAGTGTTTGTTTACCAAATGATCTTCATGCGCCGGTTTCAATTGCAGCTTTAAATGCAGGTAAACATGTTCTTTGTGAGAAACCTATGGCTATTTCTAGAAAAGAAGCGGAAGAAATGATCGAAGCTGCAAAACGGAATGACAAAACGTTAATGATTGCGCATAATCAACGCTTTGTAGCCTCTCATCAAAAAGCAAAACAATTAATAGAAAGCGGCGAAATTGGAAAGATTTATAGTTTCCGAACAACATTTGGGCATCCCGGGCCGGAGAGATGGAGCATTGATGGAAGAAATAGCTGGTTCTTCGATAAAGAACAAGCCTTCATAGGTGCCCTAGGAGACTTAGGTGTTCATAAATCAGACTTAATTCGTTATTTACTTGGAGATGTAGCCGAGGTTAGTGCATTTGTTGAAACGTCTGCGAAAGAAGATACAGACGTAGATGATAACGCAGTTGCAGTATTAAAAATGGAATCTGGTGTTATTGGAACATTAGCAGCTAGTTGGTCTTATGTAACTGGTGGAGATAATTCTACTGTTATATACGCTGAAAATGGTGTTTTAAGATTAGAGGATGACCCGGAACATTCACTAATTGTCCAATATAAAAATGGGGAAGTTGTGAAGTACCAACTTGATAAAATTCAAACAAATGAAGAGGGTGGTCAAACGAATACACATGTTATTGATCACTTCATAGAGGCCATCATCAATAAAAAAGCTCCACTTATAACCGGGGATGAAGGAAAGAAATCACTTGATGTTATTTTAGCAGCATTGGAATCTAATGAAACGAAAAAAGTAGTAAAGGTAAATAAAATACCAGTTGTATAAACGTAATGCTAAAAAGTGAGCCATATACTGGCTCACTTTTTCTTTGCATAGCGTACTATTAGGTGCATTGAACTGTGGTATCAAGCTCCAAAGAACAGGAAGTACAAGTATCAGTCGCTTCGCATGACCTCGCGCTATTAGGCTGCTAGCTCCTTAACCCCTTAAGGTCACAAGCCCGAGGCTGATTTTGGCTTTTAGAGCTTTTGTTCTCTATTTAAAAACTTTATTCAAATTAAATATTACGTATTCTTAAGAAATTCTTCATATTTCCCCTATCTTTATATTAAGAACTTCTGATTATACTTAGAACATCCGAACTAAATCAACACATGGTATACTTTCGAAAGGAGGTTTAAGCAATGAACAATTATAGAGTGTTAGTAGTAGATGATGATAAAGAAATTAGAGAAGCGATTGAAATATATTTAAAAAATGAAGGCCTGACTGTGTTATTAGCTAGTGATGGCGTGGAAGCAATTGAACGTTTACAAGAAAACGAAGTTCATTTAATCATTCTTGATGTAATGATGCCGAGAATGGATGGAATTTCTGCTACTTTTAAAATTCGTGAGCAAAAAAATATTCCGATTATCATTTTAAGTGCGAAAAGTGAGGATACAGATAAAATTCTGGGATTACAGGTTGGAGCTGATGATTATGTGACCAAGCCTTTTAATCCGTTAGAGTTAATAGCAAGAGTGAAGTCACAACTTAGAAGATATGTTACGCTAGGTCATTTTGAAGGAAGAAACCGAACAATTGATATAAATGGTCTTACGATTGATCAAGATGCAAAAGAAGTCGCTGTGCACGGAGAACCTGTTAAGTTAACTCCTATTGAATATAAAATTGTAGAATTATTAATGATGAATGCAGGTCGTGTGTTCTCTATTTCGGAAATTTACGAACGTGTATGGAAAGAGCCATGCTATAATGCCGAAAATACTGTTGCTGTACACATTCGGAAAATTCGTGAAAAAATTGAAATCGACCCAAAAAATCCAAGATTTTTAAAGGTGGTATGGGGCATTGGATACAAAATGGAAAAATAGAGCAGGGATGTTACTGTGGCTCGTGTTGTTTACTTACGGGCTAAGCGGAGTGTTAACCGCAATAATTAATGACAATGATTATTTAAAAACAAACTACTTTAAAACCTCACAGTATGAAAGTACAGTCGGTACCTTTGTGAGTTATCTTCAAGCGTTTGAGTTTTCTTATCAAGAGAAAGAAGAGATTAAAAAGAAGCTTAGCGTTTCGGAGGAAGAAATTGAAGAATATCGATATCGCTATGGTGACCTAACTGGACAAATCCAAAATATTGAGGAACAATATCAGCAAAGAATTGAAGATGCAAGAGCAATTGGCAACGAAGATGTAGCCAACCGCTATATAAAAGAAAGAGATTCGAAAATCGAGGACATTTCCAAAAATTTTGAAAGCGATGAGTATGTTAAAGAAAAAATAATAAAAGAAAAAGAACAAAAAGTAGATCAATATGTTAAAGAATTAGAAGGTTACCGACAGGATTATAATGATTATAATGAAGCGTTTGCCTACTATTTGAAAAATACAACAACAGGAGAGATCTACACAAATTTGCCATCTAAGAACGAGAAAGAAATAGAATCGATATTTACTTCTAAAAATATGCTCCATGTTAATACCTATCCTACAGACAATTACAACTATTTAGGTGTTCGTGAACAATCGATCATTTATGGTTACGAGGATGTTCTTACAGATGTAGATACAAATGCTTTATATGAAGGGAAAATTGGACTTCGCAAAGGTGTTTCAAATGCTAATCCAATTATGTCTGCATTCCATGATTTTAATGATCACAGAATTGTTTTCTGGATCTATTCAATTGGTGCAGTTGTGTCGCTTATCATTAGCTTAATCATGGCTAAAAAAATGGCAATCTTTCAAACGATAAAATCCCATAGTATCAAGAATTATTATCATCGACTTCCTATTGATGTGGCATTTGGTCTTTTTGGAATTACGGCACTCATTTCACTTATTTTAATAGATGAGTTTCCTCATTATTATGATTATTTTTCATTAAGAGATTTACTTTATAGGTTTGGTATCATGGTCATCTTTTTAGGAGGATCAATTGTTCAAGGAATCTACCTATTCCCTATTTTAAAGTTGTTGCCTTCAAATAAAGGCTTATTAAAGAAAACAATAACATTTCAAATGTTGAAGATGATTCGAGATGCTTTTGCCAATCGGAGAGTCGGAACTCAAGCAATCTTGATATTGGGCTTAGTCTTTATGTTTGGACTTGGAGCAGCTGTAGTAGTTGTTGAACCAGGATTTTTACTTGTCTATTTCCCTGCATTTGTTTTTATTGCTTTGCCTATACTAATCTTTTTGATAAAAAGAATTGGTTATTTTAATGAAATTACACGACATGCAACAGCATTAACGAATGGACAGTTTGAAGCGGATTTGAAGGTAGCGGGGAAATCGTCACTGGCCACTCTTGCGAATAATATTAACCAATTGAAACATGGGGTGAAAACCTCAAAAAAGGCACAAGTGAAGAGTGAGCGGTTAAAAACAGAATTAATTACAAATGTAAGCCATGATTTACGGACCCCATTAACATCCATTATTACGTATTCAGAGCTTTTAAAAAATGCCGAGCTTTCAGAGGATGAACGTTCAACATATATTGAGATTATTGATCGTAAATCAAAGAGGTTAAAAGTATTAATTGATGATTTATTTGAAGCGTCCAAAATGGCGAGCGGAAATATTGAGTTATCAAAAGCAAGGGTTGATGTTGTCCAACTTTTGCAACAGGCATTAGCTGAATATAACGAAACTATCCAGTCTTCTACTGTGCAATTTCGTGTGACTAATCCTGATACACCTGTATTAGCCTTTATCGATGGACAAAAGCTATGGAGAGTATTTGAAAATTTAATAGGAAATATCCTAAAATATTCGTTAGAAAATACTAGGGCATATATCGCGGTCAAAGAGGAAAATAATCAAATTATCATCACTTTTAAAAATATATCAAGGTATGAACTCAGTGATGATGTTAATGAATTATTTGAACGCTTTAAACGTGGTGATAAATCACGGCATACAGAAGGTTCTGGTCTTGGATTAGCGATTGCCAAATCAATCATCGACTTACATGATGGGGAGCTTAATATTGATGTTGACGGCGATTTATTTAAAGTAACGATCGTGTTATATGCAATAGATTCAAAATAGGCAAAAAGACAGTTCTTTTTTCGGGCTGTCTTTTTTCTTACATAACTTTAACCCACTTCATACAGTAGCTTTACAATTGCATTTTAAAATTTATTTAACAGATATTGGTGGGGTGTGTTCTGATGAAGGAAACGATTATTTTTATCCATGGTTTAACTGGGACAAAGCGCGCATTTAAAAAACAAATGGAGTATTTCCATTCTACCTTTCATACTTACTCATATGATTTGATTGGTCATGGTGAGCATAAAGGCAAAAATCATGAATTTACGTTAGAAAATTTAGTAATGCAGCTAGAGGACTTTTATGAACAGAATGGTATACAGGAAGCTCATCTATGTTCATTAAGCTATGGGTGTTATCCAAGTGCCATTTTTGCTAATAAGTGGGGAAAAAAGGTAAAAAGCTTGTGCTTTATTGGAGGACATTATAATGCTCAATCCCAACTTTTTAATGTGTTTCAGCATTATTGGAAGACTCGAGATGAGGAGTACTCCACATGGCTTCAAAATTATGCGAATGATATCTACCCTAAGGTAAATAGAATGGATCCATATTCAGCAATCTCAAAGAAAATTTATTATAAATATGCATTAGAGTTGGATCAGCATATTATCAAGACGGCTCTTCACCATCGCCTTCAATTTGATTTGCGCACTGTTTTAACACATTTATCAGTTCCTGTTTTATGGGTAATGGGGGAACACGATACATTATATAAATCAGCATTAGTTGAATTGAATCAAGTGATCCCGCATGTCATTTATAAAGAAATTAAGTATGCTGGCCATGCGGCAAATTTGTTTAGACCAACATGCTTTCAGAA
The DNA here is from genome assembly GCF_058315175.1 of Metabacillus sp. RB-C-LZQ-3-1. NCBI lineage: Bacteria > Bacillati > Bacillota > Bacilli > Caryophanales > Bacillaceae > Metabacillus > Metabacillus sp. RB-C-LZQ-3-1. Next base: position 434,641 of record NZ_JBZFLI010000003.1, read on the forward strand.
GATTTACGAAAACTTTCTAGAAAGCCATCAAAATGAAAATAATGATTTTAGAATTTTAGACCATCAAACCATTTGATATTTAATAAAAATTTACATAAATGACTAATTTTTATGTTTAAATTGTTTAATGATACACGAATTAGATAAAAGAGGTATGATTCATCGTATATTGATATCGATTTCGCGAAATTTAGATGAAATTTTCCCCGAATAATGATATGATAGAATTATCTTAATATTTAATAGAATAATAAAATCTTAGGGAAGGTGACAAAATGACAACAAGAATTGAAGCAAATGACAGCAGTCTTCCATTACGCCGTGATGTAAAATCGCTAGGTCATATTCTAGGTGAAATTATTGTTCATCATGGTGGAACGGAGCTATTAGATAAGGTTGAAAAATTCAGGATGATGGCGAAGTCTCTTCGAAATAATTTTGATAGGCAAGTCTATAACGAACTAAAAGAAGAGATCGTGAACTTAGACCCACCAATGCGAAAGCAAATCATTCGTGCCTTTTCAATTTACTTTCATCTAATTAATGCCGCAGAGTCTAATCACCGCATTCGTCGTCGTCGCGAATATCAGCTCCAAGAAGATCACGTTGTTCAACCCGCATCAATTGAAAGTGCAATTCTTTCATTAAAGGAAAATAAAATTGATGAGGAAACGATTCAAAATGTCTTGAACACGTTATCACTTGAGTTAGTGATTACTGCGCATCCAACGGAAGCAACAAAACGCTCAGTTATTGAGATTCAAAAACGAATCGGCAATATACTGAAGAATCTGGATAATACGATGCTAACGAAGAAAGAGCGTAAAAAATTAGAGGATAGCTTATTAAATGAAGTGACGATTCTTTGGCAAACAGATGAGCTACGTCATCGTAAACCAACAGTTATGGATGAAGTGCGTAATGGGCTATATTATTTTGATCAAACATTTTTTGATGTATTGCCAGATATCCACCAAGATCTTGAGGAAGGCCTTTCTGAGCAATTCCCTGATCATGTATGGAATGTACCCAATTTCCTTCGCTTTGGTTCATGGATTGGCGGCGACAGAGATGGAAACCCAAATGTAACACCAGAGGTTACATGGGAAACATTAGAAAGCCAACGTGAGCTTGTCATTAAGAAATATAAAGATTCCTTAGTTGAAGCAATGAAACGCTTCAGCCACTCTTCTACTCGTGTTGAAATTAGTCAAGAGCTTCTTTTGAATGTAGAGAAAGAAGAGCAACAATACTTACCAGCTGAGAAAAGATGGCCTGTTGAAACAGAAGTTTATCGTCGAAAAATCGCAGTTATTTTAGCAAGACTTGAAGAGGTAGGAAAATCTGATATCGGCTATAATGCTGCAGAAGAACTATTAGAAGATCTATATATGATTCAGCGAAGTGTTGATTCACATCAACCGGCTGGACGTGAGTTAAAAATACTGAAAAAATTCATTCGCCAAGTACAGCTATTTGGTTTCCATTTAGCAACACTTGATATTCGTAACCACAGTGGTGAGCATGAAGCTGCAATTACAGAAATCTTACGTAAAGTAAAAGTAGTGGATGATTATACAGCACTTAGCGAAGAGGAAAAAATTAAGGTATTAGAGGGTGTCTTACAAGATCCTCGTCCAGTTCTTCTTTTAAATGAAGATTATTCAAAAGAAACACAGGAAATGATCAAAGTCTTTACCATGATCAAGAAAGCACATGAAACTTTTGGAAGAAAATCAATCCTTGTGTATCTAGTAAGTATGACACAAGCAGCGAGTGACCTTCTTGAAGTATTAGTTCTGGCGAAGGAAGCAGGCATCTATCGTTTACATGCAGATGGTTCAGTTGAAAGTCATCTGAATGTTGCACCTCTTCTTGAAACAGTTGATGACTTAATTGCAGGTCCAAAAATTATGGAAACATTATTTACAATGGATGTATATCGTAATCATCTAAAAATTCTTGGCGATTCTCAAGAAATCATGCTTGGTTATTCAGATGGCAGTAAAGATGGTGGAACGATTACAGCGAACTGGAAGCTATATAAAGCCCAGCTTGAAATCCATGATATGGCCAAAAGCTATAATATTGGCTTGAAATTCTTCCATGGTCGTGGCGGTTCATTAGGTCGTGGTGGCGGTCCATTAAACCGAAGTATTTTATCACAGCCTGCTGAAACATTGGGTGATGGAGTGAAAATTACGGAGCAAGGGGAAGTATTATCATCACGCTATCTAGTGGAGGATATTGCTTATCGTAGTTTAGAGCAAGCAACATCTACATTGATTGAAGCTTCTGTAAACTTATCCAAAAATTCTGAGCAACAGCATTTACGTGAGCAAGCATGGGAAATTGCAATGGAAGAGATTTCGAATGTTGCTTTGAAAAAGTACCAATCTCTTGTATTCCAAGATCCTGATTTCTTAACATACTTTACAGAAGCAACACCATTAAATGAATTAGCTGAACTAAACATCGGTTCACGTCCTATGAAACGTAAAAATCGCAATCGTTTTGAAGATTTACGTGCGATTCCTTGGGTTTTTGCATGGACTCAAAGCCGTCAACTGTTACCAGCATGGTATGCTGCAGGTACAGGTTTAGAAAGCTTTGCTTCTAAGAGTGAAGAAAACTTGCAGCTATTACAACGTATGTACAATGAATGGACATTCTTCCGTTCCACTATTGATAATCTGCAAATGGCCCTCATGAAGGCTGATATTACAACAGCTAAAGAATATACATCTTTAGTAAGCGATAAAGAAATTGCAGATCGAATCTTTGGTAACATCATGGAGGAGTATGAAAAAACAAAAGAGATTCTTCTTCAAATTACTGGTGATAAAGAATTGTTAGATCATACACCAAATATTAAAGAATCAGTACACCGCAGAAACCCATATGTAGATCCATTGAACTTTTTGCAAGTAGAGCTCATTAAGCAGCTTCGTCAGCAGGAAGAACCTAATGAAGAGCTATTAACAGAAGTACTATTAACAATTAGCGGTATCGCAGCAGGTCTACGTAATACAGGATGATATAGAATGATTATAAGAGACTGCCGAGTCATCGGCAGTCTTTTTTGATGGAAAAATAATGAAAGTCAACCTCAACAAGATCAAAGAGAGAAAAGTATTTCATTGTACGAAACCTGCCAAATCAAAGAAAAATCCTTCATTATCAAAACCCTCATTATATTACGTTTGAAAAATCAAAGACAATCTTAAGTGAATAGTTCTGCCATTTCCTACTTTAAGTATAAGTTTTCCATACAATAAAAAACATTAAGTTGTTATAAAATCTCCCATATAAAATGCATATATATCGGTGATTTGGGAGGGATTTACTGAAAATCTAACAAAATGCCAAAGAATGTGACTGGACAATTTGACGTTATGTAAGATGTCAGAAAATTTCAGAAGAAGTACAATCATTTTATAGTTTTCGGGAAACAGTATTTTTTAATCATTGCTTTGTTACCAAAGGGGGACGAGATGTGAATCGGGAAACTAAGCGAATTTCGTTAACTGACCTAAAACGGAATTTTGAAGAAGTAGAGAGTGGACTTACGAAAAGGGAAGCTATTGAAGAGGCAAACCGATGCTTATATTGTTATGATGCACCATGTATTACAGCGTGTCCAACAGGGATTGATATTCCCTCTTTTATTAAAAAAATTTCAACCGGAAATTTAAAGGGATCAGCTAAAACGATAATGTCTGCTAATCCTGTTGGTGCAAGCTGTTCACGAGTTTGTCCAACAGAGGAGCTCTGTGAAGGAGCTTGTGTTCTCAATCATTCAACAAAACCAATTATGATTGGAAATTTACAAAGATATGCAACAGACTGGGCGATTCATAATGAACAACTACTCTTTCAAGCCGGTAAGAATAATGGGAAATCGATAGCTGTTGTTGGGAGTGGTCCAGCAGGACTTTCTGCAGCTAGAGAACTGGCACTCCTTGGTTACAAGGTTACGATTTTTGAAGCTGAGGAAAAGGCTGGAGGGTTAAATACATACGGTATTGTCTCATTCCGCCTACCTCAAGAGATTAGCTTTTGGGAAATTGACCAAGTGAAAAAGTTAAATGTAGCAATTAAGACAAATACCAGAGTAGGATTAGATATTTCAGAAGGGAACCTACTTCAAAATTATGACTTTATTATTTTAGCAGTTGGAATGTCGAAGGTTCCTAGGTTACATATTGAAGGTGAGGAGTCAATTGGAGTGTATGATGCCATTGAGTTTGTCAAAGAAACAAAGTCTTCTACAATCCCTGCTGATTTTATCGGCAAAAAAATAGCTGTTATTGGAGCAGGAAACACTGCAATAGACGCAGCAACATGTTCTGTTCGACTTGGTGCAGACAATGTGAAAATCATCTATCGTCGAACACATGAAGAGATGACAGCTTATGACTTTGAATTTGAGTTTGCCAAGCAAGACGGAGTCGAATTTAGATGGTTAACTTCACCTAAAAGAATACTAGCTGATGAAGAAGGTAAAGTAGTTGGCTTAGAGTGTATAAAAATGGTTCTTTCTGATAGCAGTGAGGACGGACGGCATCGCTCTGTTCCGATTGAAGGTTCTGAGTATGTAATCGAAGTAGATGCAGTGATCCGGGCAATTGGCCAGTCAAGACATATTGATTTATTAGAGAAACTCGAAGTCGCCCATGAAGATGGAGTTGTAAAACTATCGAATGATTCACTGCAAACTTAAAATGAAAAAGTCTTTGTCTGTGGTGACGTGATTTTTGGATCAGGCCAAGGAGAAGCTATGGTCGTATCAGCAGCTCAGCAAGGGAAACTAGCCGCCTATGAAATACATCAAAAGGTAGGAAGTCAAGTAGTGGAAACAGCTTAATCAAAAGGAGGTAATGGAATGGCTGACTTACGAATCAATCTAGCTGGAATCAAATCGCCAAATCCCTTTTGGTTAGCATCTGCTCCTCCGACAAACTCAGGCTATCAAGTGCAGCGAGCTTTTGATGCGGGATGGGGCGGGGCTGTTTGGAAAACACTAGGTGATCCCATTATTAATACATCTTCACGCTTTGCTGCTATTAGCTTTAATGGACAACGAGTGGCCGGATTTAACAATATCGAGCTCATTACAGATCGGCCGCTTGAAGTGAATTTGAAGGAAATCTATGAAACAAAAAAGAAATTTCCAAATCATGCAATTATTGCTTCGTTAATGGTCGAGCCAAAACAAGAGAAATGGCATGAAATTGTCAAGCGCGTTGAAGATGTTGGAGTTGATGGATTAGAGCTCAATTTTGGATGTCCGCATGGAATGGCCGAAAGAGGGATGGGGGCTGCTTCAGGTCAAGTACCAGAATTAGTAGAAAAACAAACCTATTGGGCAAAAGAAATAGCGAAAACCCCTGTTATCGTTAAGCTTACTCCTAATATAACAGATATAACTGTTACAGCCGAAGCAGCTGTCAATGGTGGAGCAGACGCGATCAGTATGATTAATACAATTAATAGTTTAGCAGGTGTAGATATTCACACATGGAACACAATCCCGCATGTTGCAGGAAAGGGAGCACATGGTGGCTACTGTGGGCCAGCAGTTAAACCAATTGCATTAAATATGGTCGCAGAATGTGCTAGAAACTCCTTCATTAATGTCCCGATTTCTGGAATAGGAGGTATTTCAAACTGGCAGGATACAGTTGAATTTTTTCTTATGGGAGCAACAGGTGTTCAAATTTGTACAGCTGCTATGCATCATGGCTTCCGTATCGTAGAAGATATGATGGATGGTCTATCAAACTACTTAGATGAAAAAGGAATAGATTCAGTGATGGATCTAGTAGGAAAATCAGTTCCTAAATATTCAGATTGGGGAAATTTAGATCTAAATTACAAGGTTGTTGCCCGAATCAATAACGATGTTTGCATTAACTGTAATAAGTGTCATATTGCTTGTGAAGATACTTCTCATCAATGTATTGATCTTCTAAAAGATCCTATCGGGAAGACTTCATTGAAGGTAAGAGAAGAGGATTGTGTTGGCTGTAATCTATGCTCAATCGTCTGTCCAGTAGACGGAGCAATCGATATGATTGAATTGAAATCCGAGCTTCCACCGATGACGTGGAATGAAAGACAAACAGCACTTGCCTCAATCGAAAGCGACAAAGTTGATCTAGTAAAATGAAATCGGGGTGGAAAAGGTGAAAAAATTAATCACAAACGGAACGATAGTAACAGCAACAGATACGTATCGGGCGGATATTCTCATTGAAAATGAAAAAATCACAGCCATTGGTCAAAAACTTGATATCAAAGTTGATGAAATCATTGATGCAAATGGGGCCTACATTTTTCCTGGTGGTATTGACCCTCATACACATCTAGATATGCCATTTGGCGGAACGGTCACAAAGGATGATTTTGAAACAGGTACAATTGGAGCAGCGTTTGGTGGAACGACAACCGTTATTGATTTTTGCTTAACGAATAAGGGGGAGCCATTAAAAAATGCGATTAAAACATGGCATGACAAGTCAGAGGATAAAGCAGTCATCGATTATGGCTTCCATTTAATGATTGGGGAAATCAACGATAAAGTATTACAAGAGCTTCCGAGTGTCATTGAGGACGAAGGTATTACTTCATTTAAGGTATTTATGGCTTATAAAAATGTCTTTCAAGCAGATGATGGAACGTTATTTCGAACATTAGAAGCAGCTAAAGAGCTAGGCGCATTGGTCATGGTCCATGCTGAAAATGGGGATGTGATTGATTATCTCACAACAAAAGCACTTGCAGAAGGAAAGACAGATCCAATATATCACGCATTAACAAGGCCTCCGGAAATTGAAGGAGAGGCAACCGGCAGAGCGGCAAAATTTACAGAGCTAACAAACTCTCAAATATATGTTGTTCATGTTTCATGTCAGGATGCAGTTGAAAAAATTGCTGAAGCGAGAAGCAAGGGGATAGATGTATGGGGTGAAACCTGCCCACAATACTTAGTTCTGGATCAAACGTATTTAGAAAAGCCGAACTTTGAAGGTGCTAAGTATGTTTGGTCACCGCCATTGAGAGAAAAGTACCATCAAGAGGTACTTTGGAATGCGTTAAAAAGTGGTGACCTTCAAACATTAGGCTCTGATCAATGTTCATTTGATTTTAATGGACAAAAATCGTTAGGAAAGGGTGATTTTACTAAGATTCCAAATGGAGGACCAATCATTGAGGATCGCATGAGTATTTTATTTTCCGAAGGGGTGAAAAAGAATCGAATAACACTAAACCAATTTGTTGACATAACATCAACAAGGGCGGCAAAGCTATTTGGGTTGTTCCCGAAAAAAGGAACAATTGCTGTAGGGGCCGATGCGGATCTTGTTATTTTTGATCCTAATGCAAAACGAACGATTTCAGCCAAAACTCATCACATGGCGGTAGATTACAACGCTTTTGAAGGGGTGAAGGTGATGGGGGAACCAATCTCTGTTTTGTCACGAGGTCAATTTGTGGTTCGTGACAAAACATTTGTAGGGAAAGCAGGGAATGGACGTTTTATAAAACGTGCTAAATATGGACATCAACTTAATGTTCAACAAGAAGTAAAAGTAACGTCTTAAATTCTTACACATCGCTAGCCAGCAGAGGCAATCTCATATCTACAAGATTGCCTTTATTCTACCATCGAATCTTACACTTCACGAAATCATCATTTCCTTTTCATAAAACAATGAAATCAATAACAGGGGGTATGTTGCATGGCGAACAATTATTTGAAATCTCCAGATCTTTTGCCAATTTCACATGAAAATAAGAACATTGGCGCTGGTGGCTTTTCGTTTATTTGGGTAGGAATGGCTGTCGTACTTGCTGCCTTTGCAATCGGTGGAGCTGGAGTGCAAAGCTTGTCTTTAGGTTGGGTGGTACTAGCTACGATTGTTGGATCAATTGCTTTAGGTTTTTTAATGACAATGACTGGAGATATCGGGGTGGAGCATGGTTTGTCATTCCCAGTTTACATGAGAGCACCTTTTGGTACAGTCGGAACTCATATTCCCTCAATTGTTCGTGGATTTGTGGCCTCGTGTTGGTTTGGAGTTAATACGTATTTCGGATCAACAGCGATGAATGCCATATTAGCTATAATGGTAGGCTTTGATAATTGGTTTATTTGCTTTCTCATTTTTGCCACTCTTCAAGTAGTGAATACAGCTCTTGGGATAAAGGCTGTTGAACGCTTTGCAGATTTAGCTGCACCAATCATTATGATTATTTCAGGTTGGATGTATTTTACTTTGTCAGACCAAGCATTACAACAAGGTCGTGAGGTTTGGTCTTGGGTTGAGAGCCCTGTAACAGGTGGGGCTGCTGTTACAGCTTTTATGGTCGTGATTATGTCCAATATGGGATTCTGGGGAACATTAACCGCTGATATGCCATCTTTATCAAGGTTTGTAAAAGCTCCTTTAAATGAAAAGAATTGGTATAAACGAAACAAAGCTCAAATTGCTGGTAATCTAATAGCTTATCCGATTGTCCAGACCTTTATGGTTGTCATTGGTGCGGTTTCATATGTTGCTGTATCAAACTACGATCCTGTTGTCGCATTGCAGCAATCTGCGAGTGGACTTATTTTAGGTATTCTTTTATTAATGATTGTTTTTGCCCAATGGTCAACCAATATTACGGCAAACTTAATACCTGCATCCACCATTTTTTCGAATGTTGGCGGACCTAAAGTTCCGTACTGGGCAGGTGTAGTGGTTGCAGGCATACTTGGGATTGTAGTGCAGCCTTGGAGTTTATTTGGAATCATAACGCAAATTCTCTTAATTATTGGGGGGATTCTGTCGGCTATTGTAGGGATTTTAATTGCTGATTATTATTTTATTCGAAAAAGACGTGTAAATGTTCCAGAGCTATATGAATACAAGGGACAATATCATTATCAGAATGGAATAAACTGGGCCGGGTTGATTTCTTGGATTGTTGGAGGAGGTGCCGCGGTGATTTTCACAAATTACTCCTTCCTGGTAGGGCTTGTTGTTGGAGCAATAAGTTATTATGTGCTAGGGAAGTTTTGGTGGTTTGAAAAATATAAGCAGGCTGAATTAATGGAGCCGAATGACGACAAATATTTAGGAATTTCAGTTGGTCGAAATTGGAGCATTGAAACTGAAATCAGCTCTGAACAAGAAGTTGTGATTCCAGTAGATCCGGCAACAGAGAAAATGTAAAGTAAAACTTCCATTAGTGGGGATTTTCTTTAATCCCACTGATGGTTAGTTGAACCATCGGACCTTTGCGGGCAGTTATCCCCCCACCTACCTTGTTTGGATACTAAAGAAGCTTGAGCTAGGGAACTTACTGCCAGTTAAGAGCGGGATAAATAAGCGATAGGGGTGATAATATGTCGGAATATAAGGAATTCTTGCTTGAAAAAGAAAAGATTGATAGTATGCATGACCAGGGTTTTACGATTGCTCGTGTAATAGAAAATTTAAGTGGTGCGTTTGTTCATTTTCAAAGAATTAATGATAAAGGTGAAAAGGAAATTAGAGAAGTGCATATAAAAATGGCGGAGGCAAGAAAGTATTTCTCCACTCGTTTGATGATGAAAAAGTGATAGTTTAGATAATAAAGAACAGGTCAGTATGGTTCTGTTCTTTTTTTAGTACAAAATGATTTGCGTGTCATCTTATGTAACAACTTCATGGTTGTGCCAGATCGTTTTTATTTATAATTGACATAATTAGAAGAGAAAAGGTGGTTGCCGATGAAATCATACATCACTGTAGATGAAATTCTGAAGCGTAAGCATTTTGAACATACAGAGGTTGTAGCAGGTGCCAATGGATTAAATCGTCATTTAAAATGGGTACATGTTGTTGAGGCTGTCCAAAGTAGTCACCTTTTAAAAGGAAATGAGTTGGTTTTAACAACTGGTTTAGGCTGGAAGGAAGAACCAGCTGATTTGTATCTTTTTGTGGAACGATTAATCGCTTATCGTGCAGCAGGATTATGTATTGAAATGAATACATACATTAAGGAAATTCCTCACCAAGTCATAGACTTAGCAAATCTCCATCGATTTCCGATTATATTATTTCACCAGGAAGTATTATTCGTAGAAATTACAGAAGATATCCATTCCCTCATCATTAACAAACAATACCAACTCCTCTCAGATTTAGAAAAATATTCTCAAAAACTAAATGAAATGATGTTAGAAGCGGAACATCACGATCAATTTTTAACATTACTGCAAAGCTATTTAGATGTGCAGATTGTGACTTTATTTAAAAATGGAAATGTTGAATGCATTCCAAATATAAGTAAAGGGAAAAAAACAAAAATCCTCAATACCCTTAAGCTTTCCGTTGGAAAAACAATGAAAAAACCAGTACAAATTCTTGGTGATTCGTATGCTGAAGTATTGATCATATCTAATGACAGGGAACTTAATGACTTTGATTCGCTTATCTTAGATCGAACAACGACCATTCTTGGGCAGTTTTGGCTGCGAGATCTATATGTTAGTGAAAAGAAATTAGATAAAGAAAGCGAATGGTTAACAGAATGGATTCATGGTGAAATTCAAAAAGATGTACTTATGGAACAATTAACATCAAATGGAATTTCGGCTTCCTTTACAGGAGGGATTGTGTGGCTTTGTAGGGGAAATAAGCGGGGGAGAAGCTTTCCTTCTAAAGAATTAACTTATTTTAAATTAATCACAAGAACGACTTTTGAGCAGTTTGGTTTTTATGTATTCTTTATAGAAGCAAACGATCATCTTGTAGCCATTACATTAGATAAGCGTAACTCTGATAATTGGAAGCAGAGGTTAACAAAAGCTTTTCATAGAATGAAGATACATGATTCTCAAAGTAGAAAAAGCTTTTCTGAACTTATAATTGGAGCAGGTCAATATGTTAAGAAGCTGACAGATATTCATAGAAGTTATCTTACTGCAAAAGAAACTTTCGATCTTCAGGATTATATCGACGATAAGAATAAAAGTTATTTTTATCAGGATCTTCATATGTTTCGAATGCTCACTCTTTTGAAAAAGGAGGCTAATTTAGAGGAAACTGTTAATGAATATTTAGAACCAGTCATTGAATATGATAAAAAATATAATGGGGAGCTTTTAATAACATTAAAAACATATTTAGAATGCAATGGATCAAAACAAGAAACATCGAAGCGATTATTTATTGTTAGACAAACCCTATACCATAGGATAGAAAAGCTGGAGGCCATATTAGGTAGGGATTTTATGAATGCAAAGAAACGACTAGAGCTTGAGTTTATGCTACTTGCTTATGAGTTTTTATCGAATAATAAGCATCAGCTATACTATCTGTCCCCAGCAAGGAATTGATAATTGAAAATTCTGAAAAATATGTAGTATTTTTCATAAATAATATGTAAGATAAATGTAAACACTATCATTGGTGAAAAAATAAAATAGTTGGGGGCATAGCCATGAATCAAAAGCCAATTCATTACGATGGAAGCAGCACATCAGAATTTATTTCAACAAATGAAACGACTGACAATCAAGCTATTGAAATCACCGATGAAATGAGAAAAAATATCGCGGGAAATCCATATGTTATAAATATAAATGAATAAATTGTGTGAGGATTTGCTTCGTTGAGTAAGTCCTTTTTTATTAATTAATTTTGCGTTTATTTTCGCTGTTTTGTATCAAACTAAAATGACTAATTAAAGAAAGGTAAGATGAAAATGGCGAAATTATTGTATATTACTGCACATCCGCATGATGATCAGGTTTCTTTTAGTATGGCAGCAGGAAAAGCATTCATCGATTCATACAAAGAAGCCAACCCAAATGATGAGATTGTTCATATTGATTTATACAAAGAGCATATCCCTCATATTGATGTAGACGTATTTAGCGGCTGGGGGAAATTACAAACGGGTAAAGGCTTTGAAGAGTTATCAGAAGAAGAAAAAACAAAGGTTGGCCGCTTAAATGAGTTGAGTGAACAGTTTATTTCGGGTGACAAATATGTGTTTGTTACTCCATTTTGGAACTTTTCCTTCCCTCCGGTTATGAAAGCTTATATAGATTCGGTTGCAGTTGCCGGAAAAACGTTTAAATACACAGCTGAGGGTCCAATTGGCTTACTAACAGATAAAAAAGCACTTCATATCCAATCAAGAGGTGGGGTTTATTCTGAGGGGCCAGCAGCAGAGTTAGAGATGGGGCATCGCTATTTAAATGTGATCATGAATTTCTTTGGAGTACCTTCATTTGAAGGATTATTTATTGAAGGTCACAACGCAATGCCTGACAAAGCAGAAGATATTAAAGCAAATGGGATTGCACGTGCAAAGGATTTAGCAAAGACATTTTAAAACAAAGGATGAGCGTATGAGCTCATCCTTTGTTTTTTTTTAATTAGAAGCCGCCCTCACCAGGTGAAAATGGTAGGTTAAACTTAGTTTCTACAGCTCGAAGTCTTTGGTTTAAACGATTAAGTCTTCTTGTGTGCTGTTCAACCCGATCATTTACACGAACTACTTGTTCATTTACTCTGGTAAGCTCTCTGTTTAATCGTCTTATTTCTTCATTTTGTCTTTTTATTTCATCATTTAGTCTAGTCAGTTCTTTTGATTGTCGTTCATTTTGACGCTCCAATGCATTGACTCTTCTTTCGAGATTTGGTTGGCGATTTTCCCAAGATGGTCCCTGTTGCTCCATAATGGGATAAGATGAATGCTGGCTATAGTAGTACTGAGGAAAATGATCAACTTGATAACCATAAGGATATTGATACATGAAGGAAAACTCTCCTTTATTTTTATTAGCATGATCCAAAGATGAAAATGGAAATTCTTGTTTTGGGATGCTGTTTTTAATCCCTATAAGAATATGTAGGTAACTGCGGAGTGCCACAGCAAATGCCTATTTTTCTAAAAAGAAGTGTTAAATATTTCCACGATTGGGACGGTTTCTTCCATTAGGACAAATAAAAACCTTTTCCATTTTTTTAATTTTGAAAACATTTGGAGGTAATCGAGCTGCTTATGCATTAGCATGAAAAGGATATTGAAATAGAGAGGCAGAGATTATCATTGATACGCTCGTTCATGAAGTGACGAATTATATAGTAGAGATAGGAGTTAGTCTATCATGCTTTTTCCATTTAATGATACAAACAAAAAGGGATCTTTATTAAAAACTATGTAAGAATTTGTGACATAACAATTGCGAGCGTCCTTTTTCACCTCTATACTACATCTTAACAAAGTCATTCATTAGAAAATTTCATAAAGGTTCATTATTATATATGAACGAAAAAGCTGCCTAGGGTTCCGTTGGTCAATTAAATGTCAAGTCTGGTCCGAGAGGGAGCGTATGGAAAACATCTTGTTTTCTGTATACACGGAAGGACAAAAGCCTGGGAGACGACCTCTCCCAGGCTTTTAT